>VBHP01000052.1 GCA_005881435.1 Chloroflexota bacterium
CTATGGCGGCGACGAGTTCGCCGTATTGCTGACGCAGACGACGCGACCCCAGGCCGAGACCACGATGGGCCGCTTCCGTGACTGGACCGACGTGTCGGTCTCGTACGGCGTCTCCGAGTTCCCCTCCGACGGCGACGATGCCTCAACGCTGCTGGCCGCGGCGGACCGGGCGCTGTATCAATCCAAGCGCGGCGGCGTCTAGCCTGGCGTTGGCACGCCACTGCCTCTACCAAACGTTCGTTTGGGAGAGTAGGCTATGCAGACCGTGGCGCGACCGGTGATCGTGGGCGGCTTCCGCACCCCGTTCGTACGGGCGGGGACCGCGTTCGCGCACCTCGACGTGCTGGACCTGGCGAAGGCCGCGACGGGGGAAGCGCTCGCACGCACCGAGCTCGACCCGGCCATCATCGATGAGGTCGTCTACGGCAACGTCTCACGACCCGTGGCGTACCACAACCTCGCGCGGGAGATCGTGATCGCGCTCGACCTGCCGCGCGGCATCCCGGCGTATTCCGTTGGCATGGCCTGCGCGTCCGCCTGCGTCGCGATCACGACCGCGGCGGATCACATCGCCGTCGGCACCGCCGAGGTTGCGCTGGCCGGCGGCGCGGAGTCCCTCTCGAACGTGCCGATCACCTACAGCCCGGAGCTCGCGCGCGCTTTCGTCGGCGCCAGTCAGGCCAAGACGCTGCCGCAGAAGGTCACCAGCTTCGCGCAGGTCCGCCCGGCCGATCTCGCACCGGTCGCGCCGGGCATCCGCGAGACCTCGACCGGTCTGACGATGGGCGAATCGGCCGAGCGGATGGCGGCCCTGAACGGCATCTCGCGCGCGGAGCAGGATCGCTGGGCGCTGCGCAGCCATCAGCTCGCGGCGAAGGGTTGGGACGACGGCCGGCTGGCGCGAGAGGTCTCGCCGGTCTACGTCGAGGGCCGAGCGGTGACGATGGACGGGCACATCCGACGCGACTCGACGATCGAGAAACTCGCCAGCCTGCCGCCGGTCTTCGATCGCGCGCATGGCACGATCAGCGCCGCGAACGCGAGCCCGCTCACCGACGGCGCGGCGACAGTGGTGCTGATGTCGGAGGAGAGGGCGAAGGCGCTCGGGTACGAGCCGATCGCCGCGATCCGCTCCTACGCCTATGCCGCGGTCGACCCTGCCGACCAACTGCTCATCGCTCCGGCATACGCGATCCCGTTGGCCCTGAAGCGGGCCCGGCTGTCGCTGGACCAGATCGACGTCATCGAGATGCATGAGGCGTTCGCCGCGCAGGTGCTGTCGACCTTCAAGGTGCTCGAGCAGAACGGGGCCGGTCACGTCGACGAGGAGCGCGTGAACGTGATGGGAGGATCGATCGCGCTCGGTCATCCTTTCGGCGCGACGGGCGCGCGGCTGGTGACGACGCTCGCGAACGAGCTGCGTCGACGCGGTGCGCGCTATGGGCTCGCCAGCGCGTGCGCGGCGGGCGGCAACGGCGCGGCGATCGTGCTCGAGAACCTGGCGGCGTGACGACCCGATTCGAGGAGCGCGAGGGCGTCGGCCGCATCGTCATCGATCGGCCCGACGACCGCATCAACGCGCTCGACCCCGCGCTGGTGCAGTCCTTCGGCGAGGCCATCCGCGCGGCGCGCGCCTCGGGGGTGAAGGCGCTCATCGTGACCAGCGCGAAGAAGGACAACTTCGTCGCCGGTGCAGACCTCGACTTCGTGCGCCTCGCCACCGACCCCGCGCCGGTGATCGAGGCGCTGCGCGCGATGCAACGCGTGCTCGACGACCTCGCCACGCTGCCTGCGACGACGGTCGCGGCGATCAACGGCGCCGCGCTCGGTGGCGGATGCGAGCTCGCGCTGGCCTGCGACTGGCGCGTCGCGGCGGATTCGCCGGCGATGCGCATCGGCCAGCCGGAGGTACAGCTCGGCCTGATCCCCGCCGCCGGCGGGACGCAACGCCTGCCACGTCTCGTCGGCGTGGCCAGTGCGCTGGAGATGATCCTCGCCAGCCGCCGGCTGACGGCGCGCCGGGCGCTACGCGCCGGCCTCGTCGACGAGGTCGTGCATCCGGCGGCGCTGGAGCGTGCCGCGACCGACGTCGCGCGACGGCGGCCAAAACGCAAGGCCCAAGGTGGAAAGACGCCCGCGGAGCGGGCCATGACCTGGCTCGCGCCGGCACGGCGCATCGCCATCGATCGCGCGCGGACCAAGGCCATAGTGGAGTCCCGGGGGCTGTACCCGGCCCCGCTGAAGGCTATTGAGGCCATCGAGGTCGGCCTGCGCGACGGCATGGCGGCCGGGCTCGAGACCGAGGCGCGGCTCTTCGCCGAGCTCGCGACCAGCGACACCGCCCATCAGCTCATCGACCTGCTGCTCACGACGCTGCGCCAGCGGCGCGAGGCCTTCGACGATCTGCCAGCGCCGCGACCGGTGCGGCTCCTGGGCATCGTCGGCGCCGGATTCATGGGCTCGGGCATCGCGCAGGCCGGCGCGGTGGCGGGCATGCACGTGCGCCTGCGCGACATCGACGCCCCCGCGGTGGCGCGAGGGTTGAAGACCGCCACCGATCTCACGGCTGACGCGGCGCGCAAGGGCGTCTTCGACCGCCGCGAGGCGCAGCGCATCGTCGGACGTCTATCCGGTGCGCCGGACTTGTCCGGCTTCGCGCGCGCGGACCTGGTGATCGAGGCTGTCTTCGAAGAGATCGGCCTCAAGCGGCGCGTGGTCTCCGAGCTCGAGGCCGTGCTGCGCGACGACGCGGTCATCGCCTCAAACACCTCGGCACTGCCGATCGCCGAGGTCGCGCGCGGCGCGCGGCGCCCAGGTCGCGTCGTGGGCATGCACTTCTTCTCCCCGGTGCATCGCATGCCGCTGCTCGAGGTCGTGGCGCCGGCGAACGGCGATCCCGCAGCCGTCGCGACTGCGGTCGCCGCGGGCGAGGCCATGGGCAAGACGGTCATCGTCGTGCACGACGCGCCGGGCTTTTACACCACGCGAACGCTGGCGACGATGATGGGCGAGGCGGCGCTCCTGCTTGAAGAGGGCGTGCGCATCGACGAGGTCGACGAGGCCATGGAGCGCTTCGGTTGGCCGGTCGGACCATTCCGCTTGATGGACGAGGTCGGACTCGTCGTCGGCAAGCACGTCGCCGACACCGTCAGCGCGGGTCGCATCGGGCCGACACCTCGCGCCGTGCCGCTCCTGGTGCAGGCCGGCCTGCAGGGCAAGCGCGGCGGCGCCGGCTTCTACAAGTACGAGGGCAAGAAGCGCACGCCGAATGCGCGTGTTTACGAGCTGCTCGGCGTCAGCGCGAGACCGCCGCACGGCGACGTCGTCGAGCGGCTCACGCTTGCGTTCGTGAACGAGGCCGCGCGTTGCCTGGACGAGGGCGTGCTCCGCTCTCCGGCGGAGGGCGACCTCGGTGCGGTCCTCGGTCTTGGTTTCCCCCCATATCTTGGTGGGCCGTTCCGCTACGCCGACGCGAACGGCGAGGCGCTGCGGAATTCGCTGCGCCGGCTAGCGAATGCGCTCGGCGAACGCTTCACTCCGGCCGATTGCCTGCGCGATGGGAGGCGCTTCTACCAATGAAGACCGGGAACTACTTCAGCGACAACGCGGACCTGGTGCGCAGCTTCGATGCGCTCGTGGCGTGGGACCGTCTGGTGCCGCTCACCGAGGGCGCCGAAGCGGACGTCGCCGACGCGGTGTCGACGTGGCGCGAGGTGCTGTCTCTCGCGGGGCGCTACATCGGCACGGAGATCGCCTCGCGCGCGAAAAGCGTCGACGAGATCGGCATCGTCCGCCAGAACGGCACCGTCGACATCAACGAGCCATTGAAGCAGAACGTCAACGGCCTCAAGCAGCTCGGTCTGATCGGGCTGCCGTTCCCGAAGGAGTACGACGGCGCCGGGCTGCCATTCACCGTCACGGCGATGTTCATCGAGATGCTCGCGCGAGCCTGCCCGACGACGATGATCCAGGCCGCCTTCTACACCGCGCCGGGCGCGATGATCCTGCGCTTCGGGAACGAGGAGCAGAAGCGGCGCTACCTGCCGCGGCTGGCGAAGGGCGAGATCATCGGCGCGGTCGCGATGACCGAGCCGCAGGCGGGTTCCGACGTGGGCAAGGTCATGACCACCGCGACGAAGTCACCGGACTGCTGGCGGCTCACCGGCCGCAAGCAGTTCATCACCTCGGGTAACGGCGACTTCGTCATCGTGCTGGCGCGTTGCGTTCCGGACTCGGTCGGTCTCGACGGGCTGGGTCTGTTCATCGTGGAGAAGCCCCACTATGTCGTCGAGCGTGCCGAGCACAAATTCACCATCCGCGGCTCGCCGACCTGCGCTCTGGTGTTCGAGGCCTCCAAGGGTGAGTTGCTCGGCGAGGTCGGTGCGGGCTGGCGCGAGATCCTCTCGTTCATGAACGAGTCGCGCGTCGGCATCGGCATCCAGGGGCTGGGCACGGCACAGGCGGCCTACGAGGCCGCGATGGACTACGCCGCGCAGCGCAGGCAGTCGGACAAGCCGATCCGCGAGCACCCCATGGTGGCCGAGATGCTGTTGGAGATGGAGACGACGGTGCGCGGGCTGCGCGCTTTGGTGCTCGAGGCGGCACAGCGGCAGGACCTGATGACCTACGGTCAAGACGAGCGGGCGACGCGCGAGCTTCGCGAGCTGACGCCGCTGGTGAAGTGGTACGGATCAGAGGAAGTGATCCGCGTCTGCCGCATGGCGCTGCAGATCTACGGCGGCGTCGGCGTCGTGACCGAGTACGAGGTCGAGCGATTCATGCGCGACGCCCTGATCCTCCCGATCTACGAGGGCACGTCGCAGATCCAATCGCTGATGGCGATGCGCGATCTGATGAAGGCGGTGATGCGCAATCCGGCGTCGCTGTTGACCGCCGGTCCCAGCGCGATGCTGGCGAACGCGTCGTTTGACGGTCCGCCGGGCCGCGATTTCGCCGCGGCGCGCGGTCTGTTCGTCGGCACACTGCGCGGCCTCGCGGCAGGCCTGGTGCGACGCGGGGGCCTCGGCGCGGTGCAGGGCAAGCGCGAGCTGAGCGACGCCGATCTGGGGCCGTTTCTGCTGCACGCCGAGCGCCTGACCGAGACACTGTCGCATCTGCACGTCGCGCGGGCGCTTCTGGAGCAGGCGAAGAAGGCGCCGGAGAAGACGGAGGTCGCGGTGCGCGCCGCCAAGCGCGCCCGTCTGGTCGCCGAGCGGAACGCACGGCGCGTCGAGTCGGGCGATCAGGGTGTCTTCGAGCGGATCGACGAGTGGCGGCGCGAGCGGGTCTGACCCGCGAAGAAGAGATCCGCGCGGCGGCCTTCCGCGTCTTTCGCGAGAAGGGCTACCACGGCACGTCCATGCAGGACATCGCCGATGAGGTCGGGCTGCTGAAGGGCAGCCTGTATCACTACATCCGCTCCAAGGAGGAGCTGCTCGGACGACTCTTTGAGGGGGCGCTCGAGAGCACGCTCGAGGAGCTGGGCCAGATCGCCGCCGGCGACGGGACCGCAACGGCACGGCTGCGCCAGATGGTGACGACCTATGCGCTAGCGGTGGTGTCGAACCTGGACGCTGTCGGCGTGTACCTGCGCGAATACCGCGAGCTGCCGGCGAAGGAGCTCGCCGTCGTGCGCGAGCGACGCCGCTCGATGCGGCGATTGTTCGAGCGCGTGATCGAGCAGGGGATGCGCTCCGGCGAGTTCATCAGGGGCGACGCGAAGCTCGCGACGCTGGCGATCCTCGGCATGTGCAACTGGATGTACGAGTGGTACCGGCCGCGCGGCCGCAAGGGCGCCGAGGCCGTCGCGGAGGAGCTGGCGACGCGAGCGGTCTCGAGTCTCGGCTAGCGCGAGGTCCGTCGACGGGCACGAACCCCTACGGCGAGAGCGACCGCGGCGAGGACGACGACGAGCGCGAACAGCATCTCCGTCGCGCCGCTGCCGACGTCAGGAGAGAGGCCAAAGAGCTCCTCGATCCAGTCCATCGGCGAACGAGTTTAGCCCAGCGCGCGTGATGGCGAGGCGCGGCGAGGAAGTCTCCGTCCGCGGCTCGGGGTGGCTCTCGCGCTGATCAGCTCCGCGGCGAGCTGGCTGCGCGTCTTGGTGCTGGTCCGCTTCAGCGCGTTCTGCACGTGCTTGTGCACGGTGGACTGGCTGATCCGGAGCTCGTCGGCGATCTCACGATCGTTCGCGCCCCGGGCGATGAGGTCGATCACCTGCCGCTGGCGCGCCGTGACGGGGATCGCGCCGTCGGCGTCGGCGGGATTCACGCGCGAGCGGCGGATCAAGCGCAGGAGCGCTGCGATCACGGCGCGAGGGAATGCCAGCTCGCCGGCGATCGCGGCCAGGATCGAGCGATCGAATGCGCGGGGCGACACCTCGCGCGCGACAAAACCATGAAAGCCGATGCGCGCGGCTCGCGCGAGCGCATCCGGAGTCGGATTGGGGGCGACGCCGACGAGGCGGGTGAGCTGCGCGATGCGCGTCGCGCGCCGCTCGAAATTGCGATTGAGCAGCATCGACTCGGTGCAGCCAAGGATCACGACGTCGAACCCGCGGAGCAGCGCGATCTCGACCTCGCTGATCCGCGGCAGGACCGCCATGACGTCGAGGTGGCACTCATCCAGCCGGTCATAGGCCGGAACGGACAGCTGCGAATCGACGACGCAGACACGTGGTCGCCGCGGCGGGATGGAACGCTCGTCGTCCGGCACGACAACTGATTTTCATAAGGTCCCGCATAGCGTCAATGCCCATTCATCCACCACCGCGTGTGAGCACGCGTGCTCGGTCAGCGCGACCCCGATGCCGTCGCCGAACCGGCGGGCGCTGTGGATGTGTACGTGATTGTCGGTAGTAACGCGACACGCGATAGTTCCGTTTGCCGCGATCGCGACTACGCCGCCGTCGGCGCTCGGGCGGTAAGCGTGGCTGCGGGTCCGGCCACCACGAGATTCAGCTGCTCTTGTGCCGGCCGCGGCGTCTCCCGCACCGAACTTGTATCGACAGAGGTGGCCGCTGCGGCCGCCGACATCGAGCTGACAAGGAGCGCCGCGGCGGCGGCGCGGTTGGGCACGTTGAGCCGCTTCAGCAGGTTGGTCACGTGTTTCTGAGCGGTCGCCGTGGTGATGCCGAGAGCGCCGGCGATCTCTTTGTCTGCCGCACCCTGAGCGATCAGCGTGACCACTTCTCGCTGACGGGGCGTGAGCTTCAACGCCCTTCCTGAATACTGCGGTCGTGTGAGCGCACGTAGCCTTTGCGCCAGCAGCCGGCGCGAGTACGCCGGCTCGCCTTCGGTGGCGCCGAGTACCGCACGCCGCATCGCGTCGGCCGAGAGCGTGGCCGGGATATATCCGAACGCACCCATCGAAACGGCGCGAGCGGCCTGCTCGTCGTCGGGCTCAGCGGCGACAATGATCGTCGGGATGCGCTCGACGAGCTGACCGATCGCGTGCCAGTCGGGCTGCTCGTAGGCGGCTACGATCGCGAGCGCGAATCCGTTCGGATCGACCGCTCTAGCCTTGCCGGTACTGCGCCAGAGCGCGATGCCGAGGCGCGCTGATCTAAGTGCAGCAAATATCGCACCTGGCGAGTCAATGACGAGGATCCCCCCGGCTGTACTCACTGCGACCGCCCCCTACGCTCCCCATTTGGCAACGCTCAGTCGCTCGGCCGCGAACTATATCTCTTTTAACCAGACCGGGAATAGGTAATACCGCGAAATAGGTGTCAGCGGGCCGTAACGCGGACGGCGGCGCATGAACCCAACAAAGGCCCCGCCGTCTCGAGCGGGCTCTTAAGCCGCGTTGCGAGCAGTTAAGCGGGCTTCCTGACCTCGTGAAGGGGCGTCATTTCGACCCGGAAGCAGGACAGCAGTCCTTTTCGGCGATGGTGAAGGGCACCCGGTATCAGCCACTTCTCCCACATCTTGTCGAGCTCCACCGGCTTACGGTTTCGCTGTCAGGTGCTCCGCGCCCCAACGGCCGAGCTCGACGCGCGATCGCAGGCCGAGCTTCTCGCGAACCCGAAGAACGTGGCTCTCGGCGGTTCGTTCGGAGATAGCGAGGCGTCTTGCGATTTCTCGGTCGGTGTGACCATCAGCGACAAGCTGAGTGACAGAAATCTCACGCGCGGTGAGCCGCCCGGGATGCTCGTCGCCTCGCGCGACGGCGATCGCGTCCTCGACTGATAGACGTCGTCCTTCGGAACGAAGGGAGCGAGCGCGGGCAGATCCCCGTCTCCTCACGACGCCGGTCGGTGAATCCATTGCCGACGTCGGCGGCGCACGCAAGCGTGAGCACTCTCAGGCTGCTCGACCCACCGACGTGTACTCCGTAAGGAAACTTTGAAAGGAAGGCCGACCATGATCAGTCGGCCTTCCTGGTCTCGATTCGGGCAGTTACGCGGGCTTCTTGACCTCGTGGAGGGGCGTCGTGTCCACCCGGAGCAGCGCCCGGTCCTTCTCCGCGATGGTGAACGGGATCACACCCGGGATCAGCCACTTCTCCCACATCTTGTCGACCTCGCCCTGGAAGTGGTCGACGTCCTCGTCGGTGAAGTGCGCGAAGCGGCCCTGACGCTTCAGGTACTCGACCACAGGCTTGCGCTTCTTGCGACCCTCAGCGATCTGCCGCGTCGGTCCAGTGAGGTTGAGCTTGTTGTCGAAGACCTCGTACAGCGGCCAGATGCCGGTCTCGACCGCGAGGTGGCCGAGCTCCTGGCTGTACTGCGGGTGGTAGTCCCAGCCCTTCGGGCAGGGGTCGATGGTATGGATGAACGTTGGTCCGCCGACCTCGAGCGCGCGGCGGATCTTGTTCATCAGATCCACGGCGTAGCCCGCGCACGCGGCGGCGATATAGCGCGACTCCGGATGACCAGCGGCGAGCATGCCCGGGACGTTCTTCTTCCATCGCGTGTGCATCAGCCGCTTGGCCTTGCCGGTGGGCGAGAACGTCGTGATGGCGCCGTACGGCGTCATGCTCGAGAGCTGGATGTCCGTGTTCGCGTACGACTCGTTGTCGTACAACAGGATCAGCGAGTTGTATTCCTTGTGCGTCAACGTCGCGCTGATGGCTCCAAGGCCCATGTCCGCTCCGCCGCCGTCGCCACAGAAGGCGATGACATTGATCTTCTCGTTCGGCAATTTTCCTTTGCGCATCAGCACCTTCAGCCCCGCCGAGGTGCCGAGCGCCGCCGACCCCGCCGCCCCGAGCTGCGTGTGCATCCACGGCACGACCCACGGTGTCGTGTAGTAGGTCGTGTTCGCGACGTACATGCAACCGGTGGAGCCGAGCACGATCGTGCGCGGCCCTGCGGCTTTGATCATGTGACGCATCACCAGCGCGGACTCACAGCCCTGGCAGGTCCGATGTCCGGAGACGAAGAGCTCGTCGTACGGAACGTCCTTGACGCCCTTGATCTGCGGGAGCGTTGCGTTCGGTGTCGCTGCGACTGCCATCTCTCTCTCGCCTCCTTACTCTCGGACGCCGATCCAGGTGCACGTGTCGCCCTGGTCCAGCGATCCCTTTTCGGCCGCCTGCTTCGTCTTCTCGAAGATCTGCGTCGCCATGTTCTGATCGATCTCGCGTCCGCCGAGCCCGGCGATGAAGCTCAGCACCACCGGCCGCTTCGGCTGCGAGTACAGCGCCGACCGCACCTCGTGGTACAGCACGCCGCCGTAGTTCGGCGAGCCGAAACTGTAGTCGCGATCGATGACGCCGATGGCCTTGAACCGCAGCAGCGACTTCACGATGTCCGCTGTCGGGAAGGGCCGGAACCACTTCAATCGCACCAGCCCGACCTTGTGACCCTGCGCGCGAAGCCGCCGGATCGCGACCTTCATCGGCAGCGCCAGCGTGCCCTGTCCGAAGAAGACGTACTCGGCGTCGTCGGTCATGTACTCGTCGAGGAATGGATTGTCGCCGCCGCGCCCGAACAGCCGCTTGAAGTCGGCGTGAGCCTCGCGGATCACGTCCTGCGCGCGCCGCATCGCCGCGTCGTTCTGGCGGCGGATCTCCATCAGCCAGTCCTGGTCGACCTGCGGCGCGATGGTGATGGGGTTGTCCGGATGGAGCAGCCGATTCCCGAGGTCGTATTTCGGCAGAAACTTGTTGACCGCGTCCTGCGTGGGGATCTTCACGATGGTCTGCGAGTGCGTCAGGAACGCGCCGTCGAGCCCGATCGCCACCGGGAGCGACACACGTTTGTCCTCGCCCACGCGCCAGGCCATGAGCGCGAGGTCCAGCGACTCCTGCGCCGTCTCGGCCCACGGCATCAGCCAGCCCAGGTCACGAACGGCGAGCGAGTCGTTGTGCTCGGTGCCGAACGCCCCCGGATCGTCGAGCGCGCGGTTGCCGCAGATCGCCACCACCGGCAGACGGAGACCTCCGGTGACTGCTATCGCCTCCATCGCGTAGAACCAGCCGACGCCAGAAGAGCCGACGAACACGCGGGCGCCCACGGCGCAGGCGTGCTTCACGATCTCGAACTGGCTGTGCTCGCCGTCGGCGACGATGTACTCGACGTCCATCTTGCCGTCGGCGATGAGCTTCGCCGCCGCCTGCATCACGCCGTCGTAGGGACGGATCGGATAGGCGGCCATGACGTCGACGTCCGCGAGACGGATCGCTTCGGCGATGGCCTCGCAGCCGGTGACGAGTGCCTCGACCTCGATCTGCGAGGAAACCGCGTCCTGGCCCTTCTCGATGATCGTGGCCACGTCAATCGCCTCCCGTCGCGGCGGGCTTGTCCGAGCCGATGGCCGGGAGTCCGGTCATCTCCGTGAACCACTGCCGGTATGCATCCGGCTGCTTGTCGTACAGCACGAACTTGTCGGTGTTGTCGGTGAACTTCAGCTCGTCGACCATGACGATGCAGTCCTTCACCGGACAGACCTGCGCACAGATGCCGCACCCGATGCAAGCCTCATAGACCACCTCGTAGTGCCCCGAGGGCGTGACCTCGAAGCACTCGTCCGGACAATCCAGCCAGCACATCGTGCACTTGATGCAGGTGTCGAAGTTCACCACCGGGCGGAGGGTGCGGGCCGTGTATTTCTTGTAAAAGGGGTTGCGCTCGCCGGGCTTCCGCGCCTCGACGATGATGCCCTCGCGCATCTTGGTCCAACCGGGCTTTTCGAACTGCAGCTTCTCGTGCGCGTCCGTGCCTTCGCCCTTTTTGACCTCGCGCGTTCGGACGTTGTCGTAGCCGAACTGCACCGAGACCACACGCGCTTCGTCCTTCGTCGATTCGCGGATCGACGCCTTCACATCCTCGATCGGCAGCCAGTCGGGGAGCAGGCGCGCCAGCGCGCCGAGGACGCGGTAGTCGGTGTGATCGTCCTTGTAGACCCACAGGCCGGCGAAGGAGGCGCCGCCGGGAACGACGGCGAGGGTATAGGGACGCTCGGCCTTGTCCGTCTGCTGCACCAACTCATCGGGTGTGCTGTTGCTGGTCACGAGCACGAAGCCGTTGTCGCGCACCGGCTTCCAGATCGGCTGCCGTCCGTACCAGGCCCACGACTCGATGCCCTTCACCAGCGTGTCGTCCACCGCGACGCTGACGTCGACGACCGCGGGCTCGTACTTTGCCATGCCGGCCTCGAGCTCGAGGTCGGTGGGTGCGACGACGGCGAATTGCTTCGCTGGCACGCCGTTGCGCTCGGGCGAGTCGCCGTAGCGAGCGAACGCAGTGCCGGTGTAGTTGCGCCGTCGCGATGCGAGAACGACGCCGCGGCAGATGCGCTGCGCCAACGTCTTCTGGAAAATCCCGCGGTAGACGACCTCGATGGAGACGAGGCGCTCCTCGCCTGGCTTGACAGCCACCGTCGCGGTCTTCTCTGTCGTCGCCATGCCTACCTCCCTGAGCCATTCGGTTCGTTGCCGATCAACGTCATGACCCGCTCGCCGACGTGATGCACGTGAGCCGCGGAGGCATCCCGCGCCCCTGCGCCATCGTGTCGCTCGATCGCCGCGAGCAGCGCGCGATGACCCTCCAGCGAGGCGCGTGCGCGTTCCGGCGACTGGAGCCACTCCTCGCGCGACGCCCGAAGCACATCCATGATCACGCCGAGCATTCGCAACACGAGCGCGTTCTTGGCCGCCTGCGCCACGACGTAGTGGAAACGCGTGTCCTCCTCGACGAACGATTCGCCGCGCGCGACCTTCTGCTCTTGTTCTCGCAGGATCGCCCTGAGGGCCGCGACATCCTCGTCGTTGGCGCGACGCGCCGCGAGCTCCGCGAGCGCCGGCTCGAGCAGCGCGCGCACCTCGAGGATGTCTTCGATGTCGTGCGCGCGTGTCAGCGCCGTGAGCGGACGGAGCAACGCGTCGGGCGAGGCGATGCGCATGAAGGTGCCGCCGCCAGGACGCGATTCGGTGACGCCGAGAAGCTCCAGCGAACGGAGCGCTTCGCGCACCGAGGGACGCGACACCTGAAGCTGCTCCGCGAGCACGCGCTCCGACGGCAGTTGATCGCCGGGCTTTAGCTCGCCGCGCTCCAGACGTTGCTGGATCTGGCTGACGATGTTTTCGGGGATCCGCTCGCGCCGAACGGGCGAAAGCGGGATGCCGCCGTTAGGAGAAGGAGGTTCGCCGACAACTGGTCTGACCATCTGACCGGTGGAGGTTACGCCCGGAAAAGCTCCCGCTGCAAGCCGAGTCCCGGGATGCGGAAGTCCTAGGGGGCGGTTAGCGAGTGGCCGAGGCGACGACGGCGAAGACGTTGCTGAGCGTGACGCTGGCCAGCACCGTCATGAGCCCTGCCATGGCGAGGCGCGCGGCGCGCATCGAGACGCCCAACAGAGGGGTGCGGTCGATGGCCGCGGCAGCGATCGGAGCCGCAGGCGCGAGGATCGGTGCCGAGTCCTCGATCGAGAC
>VBHP01000053.1 GCA_005881435.1 Chloroflexota bacterium
GCAGGGGACGGTATATCCCGTGCTGCATCGACTCGAGCGTGAGGGACTCATCCGCAGCGGCTGGCAGGAGCACGCCGGCAGACAACGCCGTCTGTACGAGCTCACCAGCGACGGACGTAAGCGGCTGCGGACCGACCGCGCGCACTTTCAGCGCTT
Source organism: Chloroflexota bacterium (assembly GCA_005881435.1). Lineage (GTDB taxonomy): Bacteria > Chloroflexota > Limnocylindria > P2-11E > CF-107 > CF-107. Next base: position 157 of record VBHP01000053.1, read on the forward strand.
CGCGCGCGGCGTGCTGGGAGTCATCGGCGAGGCGCGGTGACGGCGCACAGCGTCCTCGGCGACTACCTCGCGACGCTGGAGCAGGCGCTGCGCTTCAGCCGTGAGGAAAAGCGACGCATCCTGCTCGAAGCCAAGGATCACCTGCTGGAGGATGCGGCGCGCGATGAGGCCGGCGGAGTGGCGTCCGACGAAGCCGAGCGCCGCGCCGTGAAGCGCTTCGGCGATGCCCAGGCTGTGGCGCGGCGTTTCGCCGAGGAGCAGGTACCGGTCGTAACGCTACGCGGCGTCACCAAGAACTTCCTGACTCCGTCCGGCGGCGTGTACACCGCGCTCCACCACGTCGACCTCGAGGTACGCGCGACCGAGTTCCTCGCGCTCGTCGGTCCCAGCGGCTGCGGGAAATCGACGGCGCTCGCGCTGATCTCCGGGCTCGAGTCGCCCAGCCAGGGCGAGGTTCGAGTGATGAACGAGCCGGTTCGCGGCATCGGCAAGGACGTGGGCTACGTCTTCCAGACCGACGCGGTCTTTCCCTGGAAGAACGTGCTGGACAACGTCGCGACCGGCCCGCGGTTCCGCGGCGCACCGCGCGATGACGCCAACGCCCGCGCCCGTGACTGGATCTCGCGCGTCGGCCTCTCCGGATTCGAGAGCCACTATCCGCATCAACTCTCTGGCGGCATGCGCAAGCGCGCCGCCCTGGCCCAGACGCTGATCAACGAGCCCCGCATCCTCCTGATGGACGAACCCTTCAGCGCGCTCGACGTCCAGACGCGCACGCTGATGGAGAACGAGCTGCTGCAGCTCTGGTCCGCGACGGGTTCGGCAGTCGTCTTCGTCACCCACGACCTCGAGGAGGCGATCTCGCTCGCCGACCGCGTGGTGGTGCTGACCGCGGGACCCGGCACGGTCAAGGGCGTTTACCCCGTCGATCTTCCGCGTCCACGAAATGTGGCCGAGATCCGCTTCCAACCCGAGTTCGCGCGCATCTATCGCGAGATCTGGAACGACCTCAGAGACGAGGTGCAGTTGAGCTATGAGCGCTCTAAGCGCAACCTCTCGTAGCGACTTCACCGGGAACGAGATGGTCGAGAACACCCGCGCTCGCGCGCGCGCTCGGACGCAGCACCGTGTCTTGGTGAACGGATTGCGCGTGGCGGTCGCGGTGCTGCTCCTCGGCTCCTGGCAGATCACCACGGACCTCGGGTGGGTCGACCCGTTCTTCTACGGAAAGCCGTCTGGAATCGCCGCGCAGCTGTGGACCTGGGTCACCGAGGGTACGGCGCAAGGTCCGCTCTGGCAGCAGGTCGCCACGACCCTGCAGGAGGCGGCCCTCGGGTTTCTCATCGGCGTCGCCCTCGGCATCGTTTTCGGCGTCGCCCTCGGCCGGATCCGGCTACTCGCGGACGTCTTCGCCCCGTACATCAAGGCCCTGAACGCGATGCCGCGCGTGGTGCTCGGCTCGATCTTCATCATCACCATCGGCTACGGCATCTGGTCCAAGGTCGCGCTGGCGGTCGTGCTGGTGTTCTTCGTCGTGTTCTTCAACGCGTTCCAGGGCGTGCGCGAAGTTGACCGCGTGCTGATCGCCAACGCCCGCATCCTCGGCGCCAGCGAGCGGCAACTGTCGAGTCACGTCATCTTCCCGTCCGCGCTGTCCTGGATCCTCGCCAGCCTGCACACCAGCTTCGGGTTTGCGCTGGTCGGTGCCGTGGTGGGCGAATACCTTGGCGCGATCCACGGCATCGGTCTGATGATCGCCACGGCCCAAGCCACCTTTAACCCGAATGGTGTCTTCGGCGCGATGCTGCTGCTCGCGGCGGTCGCGATCTCCGCGGAATTCTTCATGACCTGGCTCGAGGATCGCCTCGTCCGCTGGCGTCCGAACACGATCACGGACGTATCCATCTAATACGCAGAGGGGGGAACGAACGTGCGCCACAGCCTCGCGGCACTCGGCATCATCGCGACCCTGGTCATCGCCGCTTGCGGCGGTGCGGCCACACCAGGAGGCTCGGCCTCGCCGGCAGCGAACGAGAAGGTCAGCCTCACCATCATGGTCGGCGGGCTGAACAAGCAGATCTACCTTCCGAACATGCTCACCGAGAAGCTGGGGTACTTCAAAGACCAGAACCTCGACGTCACCCTGATCGACGAGCCGTCGGGCAAGGACTCGACGACCGCGCTTCTCGCCAGCGAGGTCGAGGCGGCCTCGGGCTCCTACGACCACACCATCGACGTGGCCGGTCTCGGCAAGAACCTTGTCGAAGTGGTGCAGCTCCTTCGCGCGCCGGGTGAGGCCGAGATGGTTGCCACCTCCAAGGCGAACGACATCAAGTCGGCCGCCGACTTCAAGGGCAGAAAGCTCGGGGTGACTTCCATCGGTTCGGGCACGCATGGCCTCACGCAGTACCTCGCGGTGAAGAACAACCTTGCCGTCACCGACTTCACCCCGATCGCGGTCGGCGCCGGCGACACCTTCATCGCCGCCATCAAGCAAGGCACGATCGACGCGGGGATGACCACCGAGCCAACGATCTCGCGGCTGATCAAGAGCGGCGACGCGAAGGTCCTGATCGACCTGCGGACGCCGGAAGGCACGAAGGCCGCGCTCGGCGGCGACTACCCGTTCATCTCCATCTACATGCGCTCCGACTGGGTCGGCAGCCACAAACCCGCGGTACAGCGGCTGGTCAACGCCTACGTGAAGACGTTGAAGTGGATCCAGACCCATTCGGCGGAGGAGATCGCCGCCCAGTTGCCGGCCGACTACTACGCCGGCGACAAGGATCTGTACCTCACCGCGCTGAAGGGCAGCCTGCCGATGTTCAGCCCTGACGGAAAAATGCCGGCAGGCGCGCCGGACTTCATCCTGAAGGTGCTTCAGACCTACAACAAGAATGTCCAGGGCAAGACCATCGATCTGAACAAAACCACCACGAACGAGTTCGTCGATAACGCCAAGTAGCTAATCAAAGGAGGGGACCGGGCAACCGGTCCCCTCCAGGCTCGGTGCTCGGTTGCGCGCATGTCCTCCCGTCGAGCATGGGGTATGCATTCCCAAAACGCGTGATGGCGGCACGGGGAGTGGCGCGCGATCAGCGCCGGAGGGTGCGTTGCCGGAACTGCGGCTACGAAACGATGCCGGTTTCCGGCTTTTGCCCGCGCTGCCTCGCCGCGTTGCCGATGGGCCGCGGCGTGCCCTGGCTTGTCCCACTGTTGCTACTCGCGGGCCTGCTCGTCCTCGCCGGCGCGTTGGGCACCGCCATGGGGGTCATCCGATTGCCTGGGCTTGTCGCGGCCACGGCGACGCCACCGATCGCGCGATCGCTTACACCGGGTCCGTCAGCGTCGGTCGCAGTCACCGCATCGGCAACGAGCCTGACAGCGACGCCCTCGCCCTCACCGGTCGCGTCGGCAGCGCCGTCAGCGTCGACCGCGCCATCGATCACGCCTGCCGTCCCGGCCCCGACGCCCAGTGCTGCTCCGGTCGCCCGCATCGAGAGCGTGCCGGCGACGAGCACGCGTGACGAGCCCGGAGCTGATCCCGCCGCTGAGGCGGCGCTCATCGTGGAGTGCGTCGCCAAGCGTGGGGCGGACGCCGCAGGCACGTGCGCCGAGCTCGTCCTCGCGTCGGAACCCTAGCTGCGTTCGATCGTGCGGCGACGATGCGGTCGCACGAGCCCGGCCGGCGCGAATTCTCCGAACCTACGGCGCGCCCGGGCGAAAGATCCCTCGACGTAGCGTGGTGTCAGGCCCCGCACCCAACCGAGGAGTTGACGGAGGTCGTGCTGTCTGGTCTCGACGCCGGTCAGGGCGCAGTCGCCCGTGCCGAGGTCGGTGAATTCCAGCCAGGCTTCCCAGCGACCGTCCGGCAACTGGTCTGCGTAGATCGAAGCGCGATAGCGATGACTGCCATCGGTGAGCGGCGAGGGAAGCTCGCCAACCAGTTGGCTCATGGCTCTCAATCGCTTGCATGGTCCCTGCCAGTGCCGGACCATCCCATTGCGCAACACGGCAGAAAGCGTTGAAAAGATCAGGGAATGGGACAGCAGTGCGGCTAGGCATCCTCACCGGCGGCGGCGACGCGCCGGGTCTGAACGCGGCGATCCGCGCCGTGGTCATGCGTGCCACGACCCAGGGCGACACCGTGGTCGGCTTCCGGGACGGCTGGGCCGGTCTCATCGGCGAGGGGCTGGCGCGAGTCGTGCGCATCGAGGACGTCCACGGGATCGTCGGTCTGGGCGGCACGATCCTCGGGACGTCGCGCACCGATCCGCGCAAGGAGGACCGTACTCGAGCGGAGGTCCTGGCCAATCTTCGCCGCTACGACATCGACGCGCTCATCCCCATGGGCGGCAACGACACGTTGTCCGTTGCCTCGTGGTTGCACGAGGCAGGGGTGCGCGTCGTAGGCATACCGAAGACCGTCGACAACGACATCGCCGAGACCGACCACTGCATCGGCTTCGACACCGCCGTCTCGGTGGTGATGGATGCCCTCGACCGTCTGCGCACGACCGCGAGCGCGCACCACCGCGTGATGGTCGTCGAGGTCATGGGACGCGATACCGGATGGGTCGCCGCCATCGGCGGTCTCGCCGGCGGCGCGGACCTGATCCTCATGCCCGAGCTTCGGCTTACGCTCGAGGAGATCGGTCGCGCGCTCGAGCGACGTCACGCGCGCGGGCAGACGGACACGATCGTCGTCGTCGCCGAAGGTGTGGACTTCCCAGACCTTCAGGGCGTTCGCGAGGCCTCGACCACGGACGCGTTCGGACACGTCCGCCTGGATCAGCGTGGCATCGGCGACGCTCTGGCGCGATCGATCGAACAGCGGACCGGCTACGAAACGCGGGCCGTGGTGCTCGGCCATCTGCAGCGCGGCGGGTCGCCGACCGCGACGGATCGACTCTGGGCGACGCGCTTCGGCGATGCCGCCGTCGATCTGGTGCACGAAGGCAAGTCCGGTGTGCTTCCGGTCGCGCGCGGCGACGGCGTGGCTGTGGTCCCGCTTCGTGATGCCGTCGCCACGGTGCGCGGCGTGCCCCAGGACATCGTGGAGCTGGTGCGGCGCCTCGCCGGGACCGGCGTTCCAGAGATACCGCTGCGGGTCGCCAATCGCGCGTAGCTAAGTCGCTCGCCGCAGCAGCGCCATCCAGGCCAGGACCAGCGCATCCAGGAGCAGGAGGGCGAAGGCGGTCCGGGCCATCTCGTGGGGGTCGCGCTCCGGTATCACTCCGTTCAGTCCGCTCATGATCTGAAGCACCAGGGCGATGGCCACCACGGCCGTCACGAGCGCGAGCGGCATCTTCACCGCCGACAGGAACCCCCTCACGGCAGTGACGGTGAGCAGACGCCGTGCCGAAGCCGAAACGGGCTCTCCTGGCCCCGTTTTCCGATTCGCAACCCTTCCTTCTCTGAAGCGCTACTGCGTCGGGCATGGCCCGCACCGATGCTGGTCGTTCGAGAGACCAGTCCGGCGATCCGAAAGGAGTGGGGAGCCTACATGGCATTGACCGTTGAGCGCGAAAGACCCGCGACCGCAGCGCCGCCGACGCCGAAGACGTCGCCAAAGGACGTCCTCGAACTGGCGAAAAAGACCGAGACGAAGATCGTCGATCTTCGCTTCGTCGACCTGCCCGGCCAGTGGCAGCACTTCTCGATACCGGTGGAAGAGCTCTCGGAGGGCTTGTTCAGCGAGGGCATCGGTTTCGACGGCTCGAGCATTCGCGGCTTCCAGCACATCAACGAGAGCGACATGCTCCTCATCCCAGACCCGACGTCGACGTTCATCGACCCGATCCTCGAGGTCAAGACGCTGAACCTGGTGTGCGACGTGATCGACCCGATCACGCGCAAGCCCTACACGCGCGACCCCCGCTACGTCGCCAAGAAGGCGGAGAAGTTCCTTCCGACGACCGGAATCGCCACGACGTCGTACTGGGGTCCCGAGGTCGAGTTCTACATCTTCAACTCGATGCGCTTCGATCAGGGCATGAACTTCGGGTACTACGAGATCGACTCCGAAGAAGGCATCTGGAACTCCGGCCGCAACACGACGCCGAATCTGGCGCACCGCCCGCGCGCGAAGGAGGGCTACTTCCCGGTACCACCGACGGACCGCCTGCAGGATCTGCGCTCGCGGATGGTGCTCGCGCTGCACGAGTCCGGCGTCAACGTCGAGGTCCACCACCACGAGGTCGGCACCGCCGGCCAGACCGAGATCGACATGCGGTACTCAACGCTGGTGGAGATGGCCGATCGCGTGCTCAAGTACAAGTACGTGATCAAGAACGTCGCCGCCAAGAACGGCTACGTCGTGACGTTCATGCCGAAGCCGTTGTTCGGAGACAACGGCTCGGGAATGCACACGCACCAGAGCCTGTGGAAAGACGGCAAGAACCTGTTCTTCGAGAAGGGTGGCTACGCCAACTTGTCCCAGATGGCGAAGTGGTACATCGGCGGGCTGCTCAAGCACGCGCCGGCGATCCTCGCCTTCGCCGCTCCGACGACGAACAGCTACCGCCGCCTCGTGCCGGGCTACGAGGCGCCGATCAACCTGGTCTATTCGAAGCGCAACCGCTCGGCCTGCATCCGCATCCCGGTCTACTTCGCGCGCGAGGACGCGGTGCGGCTCGAGTTCCGTGCCCCGGACCCATCGTGCAACCCGTACCTCTCGTTCTCGGCGTGCCTCATGGCCGGTCTCGACGGCGTGATCAACAAGATCGAGCCGCCCGTCCCGGTCGACGCGGACATGTACGAGCTCGAGGACGAGGAGAAAGCCAAGATCAAGCAGACCCCGGGCTCGCTGGAAGAGGTGCTCGCGGCGCTCGACGCGGATCGCGACTTCCTGCTCCGCGGCGACGTCTTCACCGAGGATCTCATCGAGGCTTGGCTCAGCTTCAAGCGCGACAGCGCCAAGCAGATCGCACTGCGCCCGCATCCCTACGAGTACTTCCTGTACGCGGACGTCTAGCGAAAGGAGACCGAAGGACCATGCGCGAACGGATCGCACGAACCAACAAGGTCGAGCGTCGAGAGGCGCCGGCTAAACCGGCGGCGCGCATGGGGAAGGTGAAAGCGGCGCCACGCCTGGCGAAGGTCCTCGAGGAGTGGCTGGCGGAATCGCGGATCCGCTACACGCACGCGGGCGAATAGCTCAAGACGTCAAGCTCCGGCAGGAGGGCCCCGCCTCATCGGCGGGGCTCTTCATTTTCCTGCGCCTGACCGCCGTCCACGGAGCGCAGACTGGTCCGCGACGATGACCGGAACGACACAACACGTCGAGCTCGAACGCTGGGCCCCGACGCGAGACGAGACCCTGGTCTGGCTCTCGATCATGCTCCTCGCCTTCGTGCCGATCGGGGCGATCTTTGCCGGCTTCGCCTCTCTCGCCACCGGCGGCGGCGGCGGCGAGGTGCGCATCGAGCTCGGTTCCTTCGTGCTCTTTCTCGTCCTGATCCTCGCCATCTTCGTGCTGCACGAGGTCATCCACGGCGCGACCGTCCTGCTGTTCGGACAGCGGCCGCGGTTCGGCGCCGGCTTGATGCATGGCCTGCCGTACCTCTCCACCACCGCCGACGCCGAATTCGCGCGTGATCAGTTCGTGGTGATCGCGCTCGCGCCGCTCGCGGTCATCAGTGTTGCCGGTGTCGGCCTGATGTTCCTGACGCCGGCACTCTCGGCTTGGCTCGTTTTCCCACTCGCACTGAACGCGCTCGGGACCATCGGTGACCTCGCGCTGGTCCGCGTGGCGCTGCGCTATCCACGCGACGTGGTCATCCAGGACGAGCAGACCGGCATCACGGTCCGCGGGCCCTCGTCCTACCGGCGACGGCCGCTCTCGGCGGGCCGCAACGAGGCTGCGCGTGAACGCTTTGTGCGGGCGTTTTCTCGAGCGTTCCCGATCGTGCTGCTGGTGATCCTGGTGCTCGAGCTCGTCCTGGTCGTCGCGCTGCAAGCCGCCGGAGTGAGCTCGTTCGAGCTGCCCGGTTTCGTGGCGGTGTCACGTGGCGCGTCGCCACGCGTCAGCGCCGGCCTGTTCGGTCCGCTGGCCGTGGCGCTCGGCCTCGCGGTCGCGTACGCCGGGCTGAAGGTCGGTCGCCGCTAGCAGCGGGCCCTACCGTTATGTGGATGCGCCGGCTTGCGCCCGTCCTGTTGATGACGATCGTCTTCGTCGCGAGCGCGTGCGCGTCGGCGATCACCGGTTCGCGCGTGGAGGCCGGCGCGGAGCCCGTCGGCGCTCGAACCGTCCAGGCCGTCACCGCGGCACAGCACTCGAATCTCGCCGGCGCGACCGCGTAACCCATTGCCCTTATGCGCGCGGCGACGCCTGGAAGGGACGGCCGGAGAAACATTTCGACGCAGGTGACTCTGGCGCCGACAACCTGTCGGAATAGTTACGGCGCCGCGCATCCGAAGTTCAAAGTCTCCTAAAAACGCTCGGTCCACCGCGCCGGCGACCGGTATCAGCGTGACTTGGGCAGCACGAACTGATACCGCGAATACGTATTTTTCGAGAGGCCCCTCGTGGGTATTCGGGGCGTACCGTTTTTGGCGTGATGAGCGATGGCATGACCTGCTCGCGATGCCGGCGGATCTCGTCGCTTCCGACCAAAGCCGAGCGCGACGCCGGCCGCGGCTACATCTGCCGATATTGCGGAACGGCGCTCTTCCCGGTCACGCCGCGCCGAGACACCGCTGACCGTATCGAGTCGGCGCGGGCGGCCCGGCTGCGCGCGGAGCGGCTGATCCTGCGAATGCCGGATGTCACGCCCGTGCGCCTGGCGAAGCCCACATCGGCCACTGTGGCGGTGCTGCACGTCGCTCCGCCCGCCCTCCAGCCCGGCCTTCAGGCCAGGGTCGGCGCCATCGCGGCGATGATCTTTGCCGGAAGCACGCGCCGCTCGTCCTTGCGCGGGTCGTAGCCACAGACCTCGACGCCGACGACCGTCGACACGCCCGCGATCTGCCCCAGCAGCGCGCCGAGCGCGTCGAACGACACGCCACCCGGGACCGGGAAGTTGACCGCGAACATCTCTGCCGGATCGACGACGTCGAGGTCGAGGTGCAGGAAGACCCGCTGCTGACGGAGAGCGCGAACGAGCGACGAAGCCTCGCCGCTGCCGTCCGGCCCGAGTGCGAATCTGCGGACCTTCGAGCGGTCCAGGTTCCCACGCTCACCCGGATCGAGCTCGCGCGCGCCGACGAGACACACGCGGTCCTCGGGGAAGGCGCGGACACCCGGCCAGAGCAGGGGACCCAGCTGCTTGCCGCAGACATGCGCCAGGCACATGCCGCCGACGAAGTGCGATGGCGTGGTGGCCAGCGTGTTGAAGTCGCCGTGCGCGTCGAAATACACCAGCACCAGGTCTTCGACGCGCGGGTACAGACCGGGGACGCTACCGGCGACGATCGAGCACTCGCCGCCCAGGATGAGCGGACGAGAACCTGCGGCGACCGTGCCGCGAACGGCTTCGCTCAGAGCCATGCACGAGTCCCGCGCCGCGCGGACCCACTGCTCGCGCGGGACGAACGGGATCCGTATCTGTTTGGCGGGAGCCGCCAGTGGAGCAATGACGCCGGCAAGGGCGCGCGGGGCCTCGGTCATCCCCGCGAAGTGCGTCGCCGTCGCGACGCCGGCCTCGATGAGGTGCCAGGGTTCCGGCACGTTCGCCGCATCGTAGTCAAAGCGGCCGAGCGTGAGAACGCTCGACAAGCCGGACTTGGTACTAGGACGCTACTTGATCGCGATACCGAGCGACGGCGCGAGCACGATGACCGAAAGACAGATGATCGCGATCGCAGCCAGCGGAATGCGTCCGAATCGGCCCCCGACGAGCATCAAGACGCCACAGATCAGCGCGATGGCCGCGAGGAGGAACGTCAGAGTGATCGTCATGCCCGCTCGGCGTGCACTCAGCGTGCCGGGGCCGCCGCCGCCTCTCGCGAGCCGGTGATGGCCAGGGCGATCGCGCCCAAGCCGAGAAGGCAAGCGAGAAACAGCAAGAGCCCGCCGACGATCGGGATCACGCTGACGAGCACGAGGATGACTACGCCGACGACGAGCGCAATGGGCAGGTCCGTCGCGAGATTCACTCGGGCGAGGAGCCAGCGACCGATGGCGACGGCCGCGACCGGGAAGCTGATCGCGATCACCACGAGATACAGCGCCAGCGCGACGAAGCCGATCCACCATCCCCCGATGAATGCGCCGACGATGAAAGCGAGGATGGCGAAGATCGGTATGCCGATCAGCAATGCGACGCCCATCCCGACGCTCGCCCACGGATTCACCGCCAGCGCCTCGCTGGTCCGGCGCATGAACCCGGGAACGAGGAGCAGAAGCAGCAAGCCAAGGATGAGCAGACCGGCGAGACCGCGGAGCACATCGATCGCCGTCGTCGTCGGCGCCGGGGTCGTCGGCTGGGCGTTTCGCGGCTCGCGACGCTCGAATTTGCCCCGCACCACCGCGCCCGGAGCACGAACCGCCTCGTTCTGGCTGCCGTAGCTGACGGCGCCGTCGACCATCGCGCGATCGGTGAGGCGCAGCGTCGTGACCTCGACGACGGCGTCCCGTCCGACGTGGCTGTCGATCGTCACTGTGGTGGCGCCGCCGCGCACGTCGCGCCCGACCGGCCCGCTGATCGTGACCGAGCCGCCGGCACCGACGAAGTCGCGACCGATCTTGGCGCCCGAGCTGACGCTGATCGTTGAGGCGGCCGCGATGACATCACCATCGACCTGGCCGTCGATCGCGATGGCGTTGCCCGCGGCGCGCACGCTTCCCGTGACATGGGCGGGGATGCTCACGACGTTGCCCGCGGCAGCAACGCTGCCGGTCACGGTGCCGCCGATGGTCACGTTCGAGCCGGCGGCGATGATGTCGCCGCGTACTGTGCCGAGGACGGTGATGTCGTTGCCGAAGAGGTACAAGTCGTCGTTGATCGTCTCGTTCGCCCCGATGCTGATGTCGCCGGTGCGGATGTCCGCGGCGGCCGCGGGCGTCGCATACGCGAGCAGCATCGCGGTCACGAACAAGGATGCCAGCGCGAGTCGTCTCATTGCCGTCCCTACCGACTGCGGATGTTAGTCGTTCCGCCGCGCGCGACATTCACGAGATCCGCCAGCAGCGCGAAGGCCGTCTGCTCGACCCGCGGTTCGTGAACCGCGAGCACGAGGCGTCCCGCGACATCCGTCTCGAGCTCGAGCGCCATGGAGGAGCCCTCGACCGCGAAGAGCGGATCGTCGGAGGACAGCGTCGCGGGGCCGACGGTCGCGCCGTCGGGCGTGATGGTGAGAAGCTGACGCACGCGTTTGCCGCGCCGCGCCGCCGCCGCGGCTTGCTTGGCCACGACCGAAGTGATCGGCGTGCGGCGCACGTCCTCGACGCGCAAGTCCGAGCCGAGCAGCACGTTGGAGAGGATCGCCGCCGTCGCCGCGGCGCCCCAGCCGTCGAGATCGTGGGACGTATCGCTGGCGGCGATGCCGAGCCGGCGGGCCGCCGTTAGCGCCCTGGCGAGCGAGACGCCTCGCGCGGCCTCGCTCAACACGTAATTCGCCGCGCTATCCACGACGCCGCGCAGGCGCAGCACCTTCGCCCCCGGCAGCGCATATCGCGCCAGAGTGAACACCGGCAGAGCGGCGAGTGCCGCCTCGAATCGCAACGCGCGGGAACGTTCCGTGGCGAGCGCTTCGAGCTCGCGATAGGCGTGCGCGATCGGCCCCTGGTTCGCGCTGATGACATGCATGCCGCTGCGCAGCGCGTCGCGGAGATGGTCGAGCGCCGGCTGGCCGGTGCGCACCTCCAACGTGCTGACCTCGACCAGGACGTCCGCCGCGAGCACCGCGATGAGCGGCCGACTGTCGCGCAGCGGCAGCTCCGGTGATGAGATCAGCGCTTCGAGGTCCAGGCCGCCGTCATCGCGGGCCCAGCCGTGATGACGGGTGAGGATCGCCGTCACGACGGCGTCGACACCGTGCTCGCGGCGCAAAGCCTCGCGCTTCTGCAGGAGCAATCCGGCGAATGCTCTCCCGACGTTACCGAAGCCGACGATCGCGATCCGGGTCGTCAAGCGTGAACGCGGGCCACCAGCGAGGCGATGCGCGCCAATCCGGCTTCGAGCTGGCCCGGCGGCATGCCGAAGCCGATGCGTAGATGGCCGTCCATCAGGAAATGCTCGCCCGGCACGACCATGGTGCTCTCCTCGCGGATGAGCCGATCGACGAACTCGCCCGAAGTCATGCCCAGCTCGCCCCGCAGAAAACCGATCGCACCTGCCGCCGGCGCGACGGCCTCGAACCGGTGCGACGTGGCCCAGGCCTGGAGCGCCGGCCACTGCGAGCGCACGATGGTGCGCGCGCGTTCGATGAGCCGATCGCGGTCGCGGAGCGCTCGCTCGGCGAAGATCGCCGAGAGGGTGGTCGGCGCGATGCTCGAGTAGTCGTGTGTCGACCAGATCCGCGTCGCCATCTCCGGCG
>VBHP01000126.1 GCA_005881435.1 Chloroflexota bacterium
CAGACGAATAGGGACAGACTCAGCATCGCCACAAACAATTTCATCGCGCTACCGCTCCGAGAGGCGGCGCGCCAGCGCGATCGCGACCGCCAGCTGCGGCGCGATGCGCTCGAGGGTGCGTCGCTGCTCGAGTCCGAGTTGACCCGAGACGCGCGGCCGCGCCGCGAGGACGCCGACGACGGTTCCGTCCAACGGCAGTTGCACGCAGAGGTCCGGCGCCGCGCAGTCGCCGTCGTTGACGATGGTCACGGACTCGGCGTCCAGCAGCTCTTTGACCGCATCCAGCAGCGCCGACTCGACGGTCCGTGCCAGCGCCACGGCGCGCTCGTCCCCGGCCGCGACGCGGTCCGCCAGGCGCCGCGAACGGGCTCGTAGCGCGGTCTTGGCCGCGACCTCGTCCAGCGCGGCGCCGGCCAACGAGGCGGCGTCACCGAGAAGCTCTTCGCTGGGCTGATCGAGCCGGTCGTGTACCAGCGCGCACCCGCCGTGGCGATGCACCGTCAGCGCCGCGCGCTGCAGGCGGTCGGTCTCCGCTGGAAGCGTGAGGCCGGTGCCGGTTGCGGCGAGCCGGCGAAAGCCGCGCTCGGTCTCCAGATACACCGCGCCACCGCGCGGCGTCACCTCGCAGACCGCCGAGAGAAGCGCGTCGGCGACGTCCGTTTCTGTCTTCGCGATGAACAGCGAACGAGCCAATTTGCGGAAGAGCGCCGCCTCCCGCGCGGACGCTTTCTCGAAGATCTGCATTGGCGAAATGCTCTCGTCGCGCACTTTTGGCGGCATCCCCCCCAGGGGTGACGGCGGGGGGAGACAAAAACCGCGCCGGTCCCGAGGGGGAATCGGGACCGGCGCATCCGGGCAGTAGGGGGACGTTTCGGTGTCAGTTAGTCGTCGTCGTTTTCGTCGTCACGATCCGCGTGATTCTTCGACGTGCCGTTGTGCGTCTTCTGGTGATCCTTCTTCGTCGAAGGAGTCGTCGTACCCGCCGCAGCCGCGGCGTCCTTGAGGACTTGATTCACCGCGATGACTTCGTCATCGATGAAGGTCGCGTAGCGGCCGAGCTTCGATGTGTCGAACGAGATCTCGACCGAGTTCGTCGGCGTCGTGACGGTAGTCGTGTTCGACGCGGTCTTCGGCGTCGGCGTGGCCGTCTTCGGCGCGTTCAGGACGGTCTTCGAGGTCGTCGAGGTCGTCGATGTCTTCGAGTCGTCGTCGTTCTTGTCCTCGTCGTCGTTCGACGTGGACTGGTCGTTCTTGTCCTCGTCGGCGTTGTCGTCCGTGCCCTTGCCGGCACAGGCGACCGTCTGCCACTCGTGCTGGACCTTGGTCTGGGCGTCCTTACGAGCGGCGTCGAGGCCCTTCTTGAAGGACTCAAGGTCCTGCTTGGCGCCCTTCTCGCCCGCCTTGATCAGCAGGTCCAAAGCAGCGCGCCCTTCGGTCCAGACGATCCGGGCCGCAAGGTTCGCGTCATTACGCAGGTGCGCGGAGTCCGAGCACGCCGTGTCGCCCGACGTGGACGTCGAGTTCGTCGGCGAGCTGTTGGAGAGGAGCGGCGCCGCCGCGAGCGGCGACGGGGTTGGAGTCGCTGCGACGTTGGCCGTCGTCGTCGAGGACGAGGCGGCGGGCTTCACGCTGAGCGAAAAGTCCGCGCCGTTGATCGTCCCGCTGATGACAACGCCAGCGGTCCCGGCGACGAGCACGCCCGCAACGAGCGCGCCCTTGCCGTGGAGCAGCAGGGTCAGGAGTTTCTCAAACATGGTCCACCTCCGGTATTGCTGGGCGCTTGAACGCTGGGCGAGGAACCTGCGTTAGGTAACTTCATGGGGCCGGACTCGCGTACTAGTACGTTCGGCGTGACACGCGCGGCACGCCTGGTGGCGGCGGTAGCGATCGCGTCGCTGTCGCTCGTGTCCTGCCTCCCGGGACCCGCGCCAACGCCGTCGCCGTCCTCACCGATCGCCGTCTCGCCGACGCCCGAAACGCCGTCGCCGTCCCCCTCCGAGAGCGCCTCGCCCGAGGTCAGTGCGACGCCCACGCCGTCGCCGACGCCGACACCGACACCCAAACCGGCAACGCTGATCGTCGAGGAGGCCTGGCAGTCGGTGCGCTCGATGTATCCGTGGGTGCCCGGCCTCTCCGTCCTGGTCGCGCGCGTTCCCGAGGGCGAAGCCGCGTACTACGCCGGCATACAGAACGGTCTCGCCGTGATCCTCGTCCAGCCGAACGCGAACACGGGGATCGACGGCTGGCTCGCGTGGCACGAGGCCGGTCACGCGGTCCTCGACGTGGCCTCGCGTCTGTCGCACACGAGCACGGACGACCTACTTACGGCGTACTGGGCCCTACGCAATTTCCCGGGGACGTGGCAGGAGTCGCAACGGAAGGCTGAGGCGGCTGTCGCCGCGGGTCAGATCGGTTTCATCGTGCACCAGATGTGGCCGCAGGAGATGTTCGCCGACACCTTCGCCGCGACGCACCTCGACAGTTTCGCGGACGGCACGATCTTCCCTGGCATCGCCTACGACCACTCGCGAATGCGCGCCTTCTACGCCACGCTGCCCTCTTACATGACGACGCTGGTCGTCACCAAAGCGCTGGGGCCGCTGCAGGGACAGTGGACGTTCGTCAATCGCGCCGGCTCGTACGCCGCGCCGTTCGGACGCGCGCCCTACCCCGGCCGGAGCGAGATCTGGGCCACGCCGGTCGGCGGCGCGATCCCGCGCTATGTCGCGACGTACCTGTCGAATCTCGGTCCAGGACGACCCGACACCAATGACGTCTCGCGGCAGCTCTCTCCCGACGGGAAGCACCTGGTCATCTCCGCGGGCATCGCCTTGAGCGACTCGCTGCGATACGCGCTGATGATGCTCGACCTCGAGACGGGCGCGAGCCGGCTGCTGACGGTCGACTCCGCATTCGATGATGTCGCGCCGGCGTGGTCGCCGGACGGCACGCGTATCGCGTTCTCCAGATGGTCCGTCGGGAGCTCCGTGGACGCCGGTCTCTGGCTCATCACACCTGACGGCTCCGGGCTGCGCCGCCTCGTCGACACGAGCGCCGGAGGCAAACGACTCGTGTACGGCTGGACCGCGGACTCTCGCGGGATCGCGACCGGTATCGATGGCGGCGGTCCCTACAGCATCGTCGACGCCGGCAGCGGCTCCGCGAGCTTGTTCGCCGGCTACGCCACTGCCGCCGGTTCATGGCGCGCCGGCGCGCCCTCCTTCGTCGGCGCTTTCAGCGACGACGCATTCGCCAAGCCACACATCGACGTCGCCGACGGTCCTGCCGTCGGCCAGCGCATCGTGGTGCGAAGCGGCAGCGACACGCTGGCGCGTCCGCGCTGGCGTCCCGGTGCGGCGGAGTTCCTGTACCTCGCGCTGCTGCCGGGGTCGGGGAGCGTCGGGGTCGCCGGACCCACGGAGGCGCCGCGCGCGCTCGCGACGAAAGGCGACGTCGTGCTCGCGGAATGGACGGGCGCCGGCGACGTCGTCTACGTCGCGCAGGACTCGCCGCTGTCCGCGACGCTTCGCCTCATCGGCGCCGACGGTTCCTCGCCACGCGATCTGGTCTCGATCCCGCGCCTGCTCTTGAGCTGGGACGAGAGTTATCGCGGCCTCGCGTCCTTCACTTACCGCTAAGCCCCTCGCCGTCGTTCAGCCCTACGCTAGGACGGCCATCGGCAGCTGGTCCAGGACTTCGCCTGGCGTGAGCTGCGCGCTCGGTACAAGGGCAGCCTCCTCGGCTTCGCTTGGAACTTCCTCAACCCGCTTCTGCAGCTCGCCGTCTACTACCTGCTCTTCGGCGTGCTGCTGAATGTGTCGGTGAAGAATGCGGCCGGCGAGACGCCGGCCTACGGCTACGCGGTGTTCCTCTTCACCGGTCTGCTGCCGTGGACCTACTTCGCGAGCTCGCTGCAGGCCGGCGCCGGCGCGGTGCTGTCCAACGCGGCCCTGGTCAAGAAGGTGCGCATGCCGCTCCAGGTGCTCCCGGCCGCGGCGGTGCTGTCGAGCCTCGCTAACTTCGGTCTGAGCCTCGTCGTCCTCGCCGTCGTGCTCCTCGTCGCCGGCGTCCCGCCGCATCTGACGCTGATCTACATCCCGCTGCTCGTGGCGCTGCAGACGGTGCTCAACCTGGGCTTCGCCTATGGCCTCGCGGCTTTAGCGGTGTTCTTCCGCGACGTGCTGCACATCCTCGGGATCCTGTTGACGTTGTGGTATTTCCTCACGCCGATCATCTTCCCGATTGCGGCGCATCCGAACGAATCCTTCCTGCTGCACCTCAATCCGATGACCCCGATCATCGTGGCCTACCAGCGAACGATCCTCGACGGTGTCGATCCCGAATGGTCGTGGCTGGCGTACTCCGCGGCCGTCGCCGTGGGTGTCTTCGCCATCGGCTTCGCTTTTTACCGTCGCGCCAGCGACTCGTTCGAGGAGGAGCTCTAGGTGGATCTCGTACAGGCGGTCGTCATCGGGGTCGTCGAGGGCATCACCGAATTCCTGCCAATCTCGTCGACGTTCCATGTCATCTGGGCCTCGCGCTTCCTCGGTCTGTCCGAGAGTGACTTCGTCAAGCTGTTCCAGATCGTCATCCAGTCCGGGGCGGTACTCGCGGTCCTCGCTCTGTACACCAGAACTCTGCTGACCGATCGCGGGCTGGTGACGCGGCTGGTCGCGTCCTTCATCCCGACCGCCGTCGTCGGCTTCGTGCTCTACCGCGAGATCAAGGATGTGTTCCTGACCAGCCTCTGGCTCCAGGTCGTGGTGTTCGCGCTGGTCGGTGCGCTGTTCATCGTTGTCGAGCGCTTCTGGGCGCATCGCCAGCTGACCCGAACGGCAGGCGATCTGTCGCTGCGCGATGCCGCCCTGGTCGGATTGGCGCAAGCCCTCGCCGTCGTGCCGGGCGTGTCCCGTGCCGGCGCGGTGATCCTCGCGCTCATCGGGCTTGGCGTGCGGCGCGACGAAGCGGCCCGCTATTCGTTCCTGCTGGCGCTGCCCACGATCGTGGCGGCCGGCGCATACGATCTGTACCAAAGCCGCGGCATCCTGGCCTCGAGCGCGAGCGCGGTCCCGCTGCTGCTGGCTGGAGCGATCGCGTCGTTCATCGTCGCGCTCGTGGTCATCCGTTGGTTCATCGCGTACCTGCAGTCGCACACGCTCGCGGCGTTCGGCGTGTATCGCCTGGTCGTCGCCGTCATCCTCGCGGCGTTGCTGCTCTCCGGCCGTTGAACGCCGCGCTTGCCGCGGTCGCGTTTCTCGCGCTCTCGGTCGCCGTCGCACTCGGACTGACCCGATCGATCGATGCGGCTACGCTCGACGCCTTCCAGCGGGCTGCGAATCCCGTCCTCGACCTCGTCGGATCGATCCTCACCGTCTTTGGCCATTTCGAGGTCACGGCGCTCGTCGCGATCGCGCTCGCCGCGATTGCCTGGCGGCGCGGAGGAATCAGCGGCACGGTGCCGCTGCTGCTGTTCGTCGCCGTCGCGGTCGAGCTCGCGCTGAAGCTCGTGCTGACCCAACCGCTTCCACCGTCGCCCCTCGATCGCGACCTCGGGCTCATTCCCAACGCGAACGTCGACACGCCGTTCTCCTTTCCTAGCGGGCATGTGCTGCGGGCGACCTTCCTCGCGGCGCTGGTCACGCCGGCGCGCATGCCCTGGATCGCGCTCGCGGTCGTGTTGGTGTTGGCGATGGCGATCAGCCGCATTTACCTGGCGGAGCACTGGTTGAGCGACACGCTCGGCGGTGCGCTCCTCGGTCTCGTCTTCGCGCTGCCGGCGCGACCGCCATACTTCGACGCATGGCGACGGGTCCGCTGAAGCAGGCACGCGAGCGCTTTCGGGGCAGCGTTCCGAGCACGTTGCGCGCGCCGGTAGCGGCGTTCTTCAGCCGTACGCCCTTCCTGCGGGGCTTCCTGGCGAACGCCAAGGACCTCGATGTCCTCTACGCCGAACGTCCTTTTCTGCGCGCCGGTCCGTGGCACGGCGTGCGGAGCGGCAGGCCGACCGCCGGCACCACCGAGCGCGTCATCGAGATCCCCTGGGTCCTGTCCCGCTACGCCGGCGAAGCCCGCGTGCTCGACATCGGCTCGTCGTTCGCGCTGCCGTTCTACCTCGACGAGCTCCGCGCCCTCGCGATCCCGGAGCTGCGCGGCGTCGACCTCGCGCCGCGCACGATCAACGGCATGCGGATGACGCGCGCCGACGTGCGCGCCATGCCGTTCGCGGACGGCTATTTCGATCTGGTGCTGTGCGTCTCGACCATCGAGCACATCGGCTTCGTCAATGACATCTACGGCGTGGATGCGCCGAAGGAGTCGCACGGCGACATCGCCGCATTGCGCGAGATGCGGCGCGTCCTGTCGGCGGAAGGTCGCGTCCTGGTCACCGTCCCGTTCGGCGCGGCGCAGGATCACGGCTGGTTCCAGCAGTTCGACGAGGCCGGCTGGCGCGCGCTCGTCGACGGCGCCGCGATGCGCGAGAACGAGAGTGAGTGCTTCGCCTATCGCGCCGACGGCTGGCACCGCGTCGACGCCGCTGCGCTGGCCGCCACGCGCTATGGCGACAACGGCGCGCCCTCGGCCGCGAGCGTGCGCTGCGCCGTCCTGCGCGCGTGAGCCACGCCATCGAGGTCGACCACCTCACCAA
>VBHP01000086.1 GCA_005881435.1 Chloroflexota bacterium
GACTGGCGCCCGATCCTGCGCGACAACGTCGCCGGGTTCTATCCCTATACCCCTGCCACGAACCTGCTCTACGCGCTCCGCGAAGCGCTGGACATGATCTTCGAGGAGGGCTTGGACGAGGTGTTCGCGCGCCACCATCGGCTGGCCGATGCCGTGCGCGCCGCGGTGCGCGCCTGGCGGCTGGAGATCCTCTGCGACGACCCGCGCGCGTACAGCGACAGCCTCACCGCGGTGGTGATGCCCGACGGCGTCGATTCCGACGCGGTCATCCGTCGCGCTCGCGACCGGTTCGACCTTTCTCTCGGTGTCGGGCTGGGCACGCTCAAGGGGAA
>VBHP01000087.1:0-40417 GCA_005881435.1 Chloroflexota bacterium
GCTCGATCGCGTCGTCGCGCCGGAGACGAATTCGATCGCGGTCCTGGTCGCCCACACCACCGGCTCGCAGCTCGGCTGGCTGCACCTCGCCGCAGGTCGTGACTTCAAGCGCGACCGCGACGCCGAGTTCCGCACCCGGCAGCAGAGCGCGGCGGACCTTCGGGCGCTGATCGATCGCGCCGCTGCCGCGACCCCTGGGCTGGTGCGTGCCGCGATCGACGGCGGTCTCGAGACGGTGCGCCGCCGCCGCGACGACAACGAGGAGCTGACCGCGGGCTATTCGCTGATCCATGCGCTCGAGCACGTGGCCGAGCATGTCGGCCAGATCGAGCTGACTCGGCAGCTCGTGACCCGCGGCTAATGGACCAACGGGAGCTCGACGATCTGCTCGAGTTCCTGCTCGACCCTCTCGTCGTCCGTGACGAGAAACTGCGCGCCACGCTCCGCGCTCGCTGGCGCGAATGGCAGCTGCGTCATGCCGAGCCGGCGCGCCTGCCGCAGCGGCCGGATCGGGTCGTCCTCGGAATCGACGTCTCGGCGTCCCATGGCCTCGACGTCGTGCTGCTGGGCGTGGATCTGCGACCGACGAAGATCGCGAACCTCCGCGTCGACGCGCTGGAGCGATTCATCTCCGAGCACTCGCCCGAGGCGGTCGCAATCGACTCGCCGCCGGCGTGGGCGCGGGCCGGCCGCTCGCGCGTCGCCGAACGCCAGCTGGCGCGGCTCGGCGTTGCGGCGTACGCGGTTCCGTCGGATGGCCTGCAGACGCGCTTTCACGCCTGGATGCGCGTCGGCTTCGAGGCGTTCCTCGCGGCCGAGCGCGCGGGCTATCCGCGCTACGTCGACGGCGCCGCGCAGCACACCGCGCTCGAGGTCTTCCCCTACGGCAGCGCCGTCGCGGTCGCCGGTTACCGCCCGAAATTGGCGAAGGCCCGCGAACGATCGGACTGGCGCCGGGGGATCCTGGCTCAAGCCGGGGTCGACATCTCGTTGCTGCGTACGACCGACCAGGTCGATGCCGCGCTCGCGGCGCTCACGGCGCTGCGCTCGCTCAACGGCGACCGCGTCGCGGTCGGCGATCCCGATGAAGGCGTGATCGTGCTGCCGGTCGCGGAGCTGCCTGACGGCGGTTGGCCGTTACGCGCGGCCTAGCTATTTGCCGCCCTCGAGCTCTTTCTCGGTGCCGGGCTTGATACCCATCCGCTGACCGAACGAATCCGCGCGATACGAGTCCATCTCCGCCCCGGTATCGGGCCGAAGGGCGAAAGGCGCGAGGGCGAAGAGCAGCGACTGCAACGTCGCGGTGTCGCTGGTCCAGCCCTCCGCCAACCGCGCGAAGCGGTCGCCGAAGAACGTCAGAAAGCCGTTCGGCCACGCCAGCCAGCGGCCCTCGCGTTTGGCGTTCGCCCCGGCGGGAGCGTGCGCCAGGTGCGTGAGCGCGAAGGCCATCTCTCTTTTCGCCACCGGATCCTCGCGCCACGACAGGAGCGCCTCGTGCGGCGGCATGCTCTCGCCGCACACGTCGCACACGAGGTCGTACTCGGCCATCTCTTGGGCTAAAAGTAGGTCAAATCGAAAAGGGAAAGGGTCTGGGCAGATCCTTTCGATTTGTCTTCTGGGTCAAAAACTAGGTCAAATCGAAAGGGTCAAGGGTCTGGGACAATCGATCGCGATGAGCGAACTGCGTTTCGGGTCGTGGGGCAAGCTGCTCCGCATCGATCTGACGTCGCGGAGCGTCACGACGCAGGAGCTGGGCGACGAGTTCTTCCGCCGCTACCCCGGCGGCCGGAGTCTTATCGCCTACGTCCTGCTGCGCGAGACCGAGCCTGGCCTCGAGCCACTGTCGCCGGCGAACCCGCTCATCTTCGCCCCCGGCGTGCTGACCGGCACCCCGCTGTCCGGCGCGTCGCGCCATAGCGTCGGCGCCAAGTCGCCGGCATCGGGTGGCTTCGGCGAAGCCGAGGTCGGAGGGTTCTGGGGCGCGGAGCTGAAGCGGGCAGGTTGGGACGGCATCGTCGTCACCGGCGCATCGCCGACACCGGTCTATGTCTGGATCAAGGACGACCAGGTCGAGATCCGCGATGCGGCACACCTGTGGGGGTTGGAGACCGGCGAGACCGAGGAGGCGCTGAAGCTCGAAGTCGGCGAGCGCCTGTCGCGGGTCTGCGAGATCGGGCCGGCCGGAGAGAACCTCGTCCGCTTCGCCGGGATCGTGAACGACTACAAGGACATCGCCGGTCGGGCGGGCATGGGCGCGGTGATGGGCTCGAAGAAGCTGAAGGCCATCGTCGTGCGCGGCACGAAGCAGGTGCCGATGGCGGACAAGGCCACGGTGCTGAAGAACGGCCGCTGGGTCGCGGACACGCTTCAGGAGAACCATTGGCCGTTCCACAACTACGGCACGGGCATGGGTCTCGAGGGCTACACGAAGGTCGGTGGCATGGCCGTCCGCAACTACGACGGCGGCCCGTTCGAGCAGGCCAAGGACATCAGCGCCGAAGCGCTGGTGGACAAGGGCTACCGCATCAAGATGGAGGCCTGCTGGGCGTGCTCGGTGCGCTGCAAGAAGGTCGTCAAGCTCGAAGATCCGTACCCGGTCGACCCCAAGTACGGCGGGATCGAATACGAATCCGTGGCGGCCATGGGCGCGGACTGCGGCGTGGGGGATCTGGCGCTGCTGTCGAAGGCGAACGAGCGCTGCAACGCGCTGGGCATGGACACCATCTCGCTCGGCGCGGTCATCGCCTGGGTCATGGAGCTGCGGCGTTCAGGTGTTCTGCCGCAGGCCGAGTTCGATGGCGAGCCGGTCGAGTTCGGGCGCGGGAAAGCCTTGCTCGCGGGGATCGAGGCCATCGCGCGCCGCCGCGGTCTCGGCGACGTCCTGGCCGAAGGCTCGCGCCGCGCCGCGGAGAAGCTCGGTGGCAAGGACGTGACCATCGAGACGAAGGGTCTGGAGCTGGCGATGCACGACCCGCGGCAGCGCACCGAATACGGCCGCAGCGTGCGTGTCTCGTACATGACGAGCCCGACAGGCGGCGATCACATGCTCTCGAATCTGCGGCCGCGATCGATGCGCAACAGCGTCGGGATGTGCTTCTTCTTGAAGTACAACGACTCGCAGATGCTCGAGATCGTCAACGCCACGACCGGCTGGGGTCTGACGCTCGACGAGCTGATGGCGTTCGGCCAGCGCGGCGCGACGCTGGCCCGCCTGTACAACCTTCGCGAG
The DNA here is from genome assembly GCA_005881435.1 of Chloroflexota bacterium. Taxonomy (GTDB): domain Bacteria; phylum Chloroflexota; class Limnocylindria; order P2-11E; family CF-107; genus CF-107. Next base: position 3,230 of record VBHP01000087.1, read on the forward strand.
GGCCTCGGCGCGGCGGACGACGTGCTGCCGAAGAAGCTGCTCCAGCCGCAGGTCGCGGGGCCGCTGTCGAAGGTCCGGCTCGATCCGGACGAGCTACGCGCGCAGGTCCGCGCGTATTACAAGGACATGGGGTGGTCGGAGGACGAAGGCCGCCCCACCCCCGAGACGCTCTCGCAGCTCGGCATCGCCGTCATCGCCTGATGGCGGACCGGCGCTTCGGCGAGCTGGTCGCGCTCGCCGAGGAGCGGATGCGCGAGCTCCAGGTACCGGGCGTCGCCGTTGGCCTCATCGACGGCGAACGCGAAGATCGCACCTGCCTGGGCGTGGTGAACGTCGAGCGCGGGCGCAGGGTCGACGCCGACTCGGTGTTCCGCATCGCCTCGATCACGAAGACGTTCACGGCCACCGCTCTCGTCGCATTGCAGGAGCGCGGCACGCTGGACCTCGACGCGCCCGTCCGGCGCTATGTGCCCGAGTTCAGACTGCGTGACGCGGACGCGACAGCTCGCGTCACGCTGCGCCATCTGCTCGCGCATACCGGAGGTTGGATCGGCGAAGATCCCCCGGACCACGACGGTCCTGATGCCCTCGGCCGCGTTGCCGCGTCGTGCGCCGAGGCGCAAGGGCTCGGCGCCCCGGGCGAATTCTTCTCGTACAACAACGCCGGCTACACGGTGGCCGGCAGAGCGCTCGAAGCTGTTACCGGCCTGCCCTACGAGGCCGCGCTGGACGACCTGGTACTGGTGCCGCTCGGCCTGCGACAGTCCTCCTTCGGGACGCAGACGGGCGAGAACGTCGCAGCCGAGCACACCATTCGCGACGGTTCGCCCGCGATCGTGCGCGACGACAGCACCGCCGTGCGTTCTTCGTTTCCTGGCGGCGGGTTGCGCTCGACTCTGACCGATCTGCTTCGCTACGCGCGCTGTCAGCTCGGTGAGGGACCCCAGGTGCTGTCGGTTCGCGCCGCCGCATCGATGTGGGAGAAGCAGGTCGCGACCGGGATCCCCAACAGCTGGAAGGCGATCTCCTGGTTCGTCGATGAGCGCCAAGGTGTTCGACTCTTGCACCACGGCGGGGCGACCGTGACGCACATGTCGCTCCTCGCGTTCGTGCCCGAGCGGCGTCTGGCCGTGGCCGTTCTCACCAACGGTGTGAACGGGACAGCCCTGACGTGGGCCGTGGCGCGGCGCGCCGTCGAGCTCTACGGCGGGGCGCGGCCGCAATCCGAGCCGCGACCAATCGACATCTCCGCCGCGGCCCTGGCCCAGTACGCGGGCACGTACGAGTGGCCGACGTCGGACGTGCGGCTCGCCGCAGCCGGCAACTCGCTCGAGCTGCGCATGACCTGGAAGGGATACGTCTCGGATCGGCCACCGCTGCCCCCGATGCGTCTCGCGTTCTACGCGCCGGATGCGGTGTTGTGCGTCGACGGACCCCTCGCCGGTCAGCACGGGGATTTTCTGCGCGACGATCGCGGCGCGGTCCGATTCTTCCGCTGGAACCTGCGTGCCCGGCCGCGCGCTGGTTGACGACGCGTTCCGACCGCACCGTCGCGTTGTAGGATTTCTGATCGCATGCCCAGGGGGAGCTTGTCAACGATGCCGCGCGCGCTGCTGGCGTGGTGGACGCAGGATCTGCATGCACTGGTCTTTGGCCTCGCCGCGGGAATCGCCTGGGGTCTGCTGGCCGCCGGCAGTTCGGTGCCGCGCGGCTATCTCGCGAGCGACGGAGGCACAGAGGTCGCCTATCTCTACGGACCGAACGTCACGACCATCCCGGCGGCGATTTTCCTCGAGCAGCATTACGACACGACGGTCAAGGTCTTCATCGCCTACCTCCTCTTCGTCGGCCTCGCCGGCTGGGTGACCTGGCAATGGGTGCGCGACCTGCGAGGAGCCGGTCCGCTTCCGCGGCTGGTACAGGGGCTGGATCGGTACGCGCTGGCGCTGCTTCTCGGTGGCGCTCTGGGCGCCTCGCTGTTCGGTCTGGCCCGGTTGGAAGCGTTCTTCAATGACGCGTACCCGACGACCGCCGACCTCATCGTCGGCCTGCTCTTCGTGTTCCTCCCGGCCTACGGCGGTGTCGGTTTCTTCCTGCTCTGGGCGCGGCGGAAGCGGTTGAGCCGGAAGCAAGGTTCCTAGGCCTTTGACCCTGGCGCCGCCCGTCTGCTAACTTCCCCGCCAACGCGAGGGGGAGATGTCTGACATCGGACATGTTGCGTCGGTGGTGGCGCAGCTGGCGCATGGGGAGCCGCTTCCGCAAGCGGTAGCGGATTCGCTCCGCCAGGCCATCGAAACCGGGGGGCTAGCGCCGAACGAGCAACTGCCTTCCGAGCCCGATCTCGGCGCGAGACTTCGAGTGAGCCGCGCCACGGTGAGAGACGCGATCCGCATCCTCACCGTCGAAGGTCTGGTCACGCGACGACGGGGGATCGGGACCTTCGTCTCCGGGGTGACGAGCGGATTGCTCGGCGCGAGTTTGACCAAGCTCACGAGCACCACAGACCTTATCCGCCAGCACGGATACCGGCCCGGCAGCGCGGGCTGCCGGGTCGCGACCGGCGTCGTCGACGCTCGGGTCGCGGAGATCTTCGATCTCGAGCCCGAGGCTCGTTTCGTACACGTCTCGCGTACGCGGCTGGCGAACGGCAGGCCGGTGATCCACTGCGAGGAGTTCGTGCCGGAGGACGTGCTCGGTGTCACCGGCGGCGCGCTGCGGAAGCGTGCCGGCGACTGGTCGCTCTACGACGAGCTGCGACGAGATGGCATTCGCATCAGCACCGCGCTGTGCAAGGTCGCGTCGGTCGTCGCTTCGCCGGAGCTCGCCGAGCGCCTTGGCGTAGCGCCCGGTCATCCACTGCTGCTGCTGAAGCAACTGCACCACACCAAAGAGGGCCGGCGAGTCCTCTACTGCGAGAACTTCCACAACAGTGAGCGGATCGAGCTTCACGTCGTCCGCCGGGCATGACCGGGACGTCATCGCTCGAAAAAAATGGAGCCAATGGATCGGGGGTGAGGAAAGCGGAAAAACGGCATCCGCGGCGCGCTTGCCGGGGCTGAGCAACCGACGGTGGCGCGCGTAGGACTTCGTGCGCTCAATCCATAGCCGGCGGGAGGCCGGGAAGGCGGCGGTCAAACAAATGCAGATCGATTTTCTAGCGACGCTGTTCGGCGAGGGACCACTACATCCGGTCCTCATCGGGCTCGCCCTGCTGGGCATGGTCCTCGCCGTCGGCATATGGATCCTCGAATTCTCCGGTCGCACCATCAGTAGGGAAGGCATCGTTCCCAACAACGTGCCGTGGAACGCGACGAGCGTCGCGCTCCTGGCGGTCGCGGCGGCCGTGTACATCGCCGGCCGTCCAATTCAGCTCCAGTTCATCCCCGGGATCGGTGGCTTCAATCCGACGTTGTCTCTGGCCCCGATCTTTGCCGTGCTGTTCGGACTACCTGGCGCGATCGGCGTGACGTTCTCGATGCCGATCGGCGACGCGATCTCTGGTGCTCTGACTCTCGGATCGGTGGCTGGCTTCCTGTCCCACACTTACGTGACCTGGCTGCCATACAAGATGGTTCGTGAGCCGAACTTCAAGGTTCCGGCAGCCATCGCCAGCTATTTCCTGTGGGGCATCATCATCGGGCCGATCATCCACTCCATCGTCATCCCGGGATGGCTCGACTTCACGCACGTCTTGCCACCTGCTGTCGCCTGGGGTGCCGTGACGCCCGCGATCCTCATCAACCACGGCCTCACCGCGGTCGTGGTCGCGCCGATCCTGATCTCGATCCTGTACCCCTTGGTAAAGGCGCGTGGCCTCTACTGGAAGGACCGGTATCAGCCCGGTCGGCACGCCGCGTAACGCGGACGGATGGTGATCCGGAATTCGTCGGGACGGGGACCGCGACGACGCGGTCCCCGTCGCCGCTGTCGGACCTGCTGGAGCTCAGCACATGGCCAGTGAACCGTCGGCGGGAGATGTCATCGCCGTAGAGGGGCTGACCTTTCGCTACCCCGTCGGAAAAGAGGATGTGCTCGCGGGGATCGATCTCCGTGTGCGAAACGGTGAGTTCCTCGGCATCACCGGCTCCTCCGGAGCCGGAAAATCGACCCTCTGTCTGTGTCTGCGAGGGCTGATACCGCATTCGCTCGGCGGGCAGATGAAAGGAGCCGTGACCGTCGCCGGCCGCCGCACGACGGAGGTTTCGCCGGCACAGCTCGGCGAGAGCGTCGGACTCGTATTCCAGGACCCGGAGGCGCAGATCATCGGCCTGAGCGTCGAGGAGGACCTCGCGTTCGGTCCGGAGAACTACGCCTGGCCGAGAGACCGGATCCGCGAGCGTATCCGCGAGGTGCTCGCGATGGTGCGGCTCGAGGGTTTGGAAACGCGTGAGACCTACAGTCTTTCCGGCGGCCAGAAGCAACGTGTCGCGATCGCCGCCGCGCTGATGATGCTGCCGCAGGTCCTCATCCTCGACGAACCGACCTCGGAGCTCGACCCGATCGGCAAGGAAGAGGTCTTCGCCACGATCCGCCGGCTGAAAGAGGAGCGAGACATCACCATCGTCATGGTCGAGCACGCCGTGGAGCAGCTGGCGCAGTTCGCCGACCGGATCATCGTCATGGACAAGGGCCACATCGTCGCGGAGGATCCGCCGCGCGCTCTGTTTCGGAACGTCGAGCTGTTCCACCACCTCGACGGCGAGCGGGTGCCGCAGGTCGCCGAGGTCCTCTTCGCCCTGGAGCGCGACGGTCTGCTGCAGCCCGATCAGTTCACGCCGCTCGAAGATGAGGCCGTAAGGGTGCTCGCCGCCGGTCTCGAGGGACGACATGGCTACTGACCGCGATCCGATCGTCGCGGCGCATGGCGTGTCGTTCCGCTACGCCGGGAGTGACGCGAACGCTCTCGAGTCGGTCGATCTCGCGATCGCCCGCGGCGAGTTCCTGGCGTTCGTGGGTCAGAACGGCGCCGGCAAGACGACCCTCGCGAAACTCTTCAACGGCCTGCTCACGCCGACGACCGGTGACGTCGTCGTCGACGGGAGCTCGACGCACAAAGTCGGCATCGACTTCCTGTCGAAGATCGTCGGCTACTGCTACCAGAATCCCGATCACCAGATCTTCTCCAACACCGTGCGAGAGGAAGTCGCCTTCGGGCTCAAGCACCACGGCGTCCCGGCCGCTGCCGCGGCCGAGAGCGTCACCGAGGCGCTGCGACTGGTCGGGCTCGAGCATCAGGCGGACCGGTATCCGTTCCTGCTCGGAAGAGGCGAGCGACAGAAGCTCGCGGTCGCTTCGATCCTGGCGCTCGGTCCACCGGTCCTGGTGATCGATGAGCCAACGACGGGTCTCGATCTTGGCGGGACTCGCAGCATCATGCGGCTGCTGCGTCAGCTCAATGAGTCCGGCCGCACCGTGATCATCATCACGCACGACATGAACGTCGTCGCGGAATATGCGCCGCGGACCGTCGTCATCAGTAAGGGCCGCGTCATCCGCGACGGTTCGACGCGCGACGTGCTGACGAACGAAGCTGCACTACGAGAGGCCTTCCTGCGGCCGCCGCAGATCACCCGGGTCGCGCTTCGGCTCCACGAACGCTGCGGCTTTCCCGCCGGCATTCTCACCGTCGATGAGTTCCTGACCGCGTACCGTTCGCGCGCCGCGAACACGACGACGCGCGCCGCGGCCCGACCGGCGAGCAGAGGTCAGGGCTGATGCCGGTCGGTTACAGCATCTATCAGGAGCGCGATTCCGTCCTGCACCAGCGCATCGACCCGCGAACGAAATTCGCGCTGCTCGTCACCAGTTTCGTCCTCGCCCTCGCGTACAACCATCCCGCGGTCCTCGGACTCCTGACGGCGACGGTGATCGGCGCGGCGTGGTGGTCGAGGCTCGACTTCCGGCGCTTCCTGCCGATCCTGCTCGCGGCGGGTTGGTTCCTGGTGCTGGGCATCCTGGTCTGGCCGTTCTACATCCAGGTCGGTCCGCCGCTCTTCTTTATCTTTGGCAGCGCCATCACGATCACCGGTCTGCTGTTCGGCCTCGCCATGGGGCTTCGCGTTTCGTTGATGGTCGCGGCGGCCGGAGTGTGGATGATGACCACCTCACCGCAGAAAATGACCCTCGGCCTGGTGCGCATGGGACTCCCGCAGAAGGCCGGCATCGCGATGTCCACGGCCATTCGCCTCGTGCCGCTGCTGAACGCGAAGCGGGCGACCATAGTCGAGGCCCAACGGGCGCGCGGACTACGCCTTGACACCGGGAACCCGCTGGCGCGGGCGCGGAAATCCGTTTCCGTCCTCGGACCGCTCCTCCTGAGCGCGATCGACCTCGCGCAGGCGATCGCCATCGCCATGGATGCGCGCGGGTTTGGCGCGCGAGCGGAGCGGACGAGTCTGGTACAGATCGAGCTCACGCGACTCGACCGCATCATCCTCGCCGCCTGCGGCATGGCCATCGTGGCCAGCGTGGTGCTCCGCTTGCTCGGGATCGGCGTGATCGTGCAGGGATACCTGTAACCGGTGCCTCGGCTCTACGTGCTCGGCAACTTCACGATCGACGACGTCATCTACCACGGCTCGAGCGCGTGGTGGGACGTTCCGGGCGGGAACGTTCTGTATTCGGCGGCAGGCGCCAGGACCTGGCTGTCCGAAGTCGGCCTCCTCGCGCGGCTGGGCCGCGATTATCCCGACGCGCACCTGCGCACGCTCGCCGATAGCGGGTTCGTCCTCGGGCTGCGCCGTGTCGACAGACCGAACATCCACACCTGGGCCCTGTACGAGGCAGGCGCCAGCCGCTTCGTCAACCACATCGATTCCGGCGGGCATCACGACATGTCCATCCGCCAGGAGGAGATCGATGAGAGCCATCGCCGCGCGGAGGCGTATCACCTCGCATCGATGCCGACCGACATTCAACTCGATCTGGTGCGCGCCCTGAAACGGCCGGACAATCTCGTCTCGCTCGACCCGCATGTCGACTACCTGCATCGAGGAGATGCCGCTCTCGAGGGCATTCTCCGTATCGTCGACTGCTTCCTTCCAAGTCGCGAGGAAGCACGGCTCGCGTACGGCGCCGACCGTCCCGAGGAGGCGGCCCGGAGCTTTGCTGCGGCGGGCCCGCGAGCGGTCGCGATCAAGCTCGCCGATGAAGGCTCGCTGGTGTACGACCGTGGCGCGGCGCGCCTGGTCTACGTTCCGGCGATCGACGTGGCCGTCACCGATGTCACGGGTGCGGGCGATGCGTATTGCGGCGGCTTCCTGGCTGGCATGCTGCTCACGGGCGATCCGGTCGAGGCGGCGCTGTACGGAACGGTGTCGGCCTCCTACACCGTCGAGAGCCGCGGTGCGCTCGGCGTCGCGATCGCACCGGCCGAGGCATCACGCTCCCGCCTCGCCGCGCTCCGCGCCACGGTCTCGGTCCAGCAGCACTGACGAAGAGCGATCGCCGGAGGGATCACCACATGAACATGGACGAGCTGGAGCTGGCATGGGCGAGCATGGCCGCGGGCATCGAGGGCCAGGTCCCTTTTCTCAAGGATGCGCCGGGAACCCTATACGAACAGCTCCAGCAGCTCCCTCTGCGAGTGCCGTCGCGCGTCTACCTCACCGGCTGCGGCGACTCCTGGTACTGCGGCCTCTCATCACGCTTTGCGTTCGAGGAGTGGGCCGGCCTCGCCACCGAGGCGCCACAGGCCATGGAGTTCTCGCGCTATCTGGTGCGCCATGCGCCGGGCGACGCGCTCGTCGTGGGCATTTCCAACTCCGGTCGTGTGTCGCGGACGATCGAAGCCATCCAGCGCGCGAAGCAGCGTGGCCTCGCGACGCTCGCGGGGACCGGCGATCGACTCAGCCCGATCGGCCGCGCCGCCGACGTAGTGCTGGACCTCGCCTACGCCGAGCGACGATTCGCGCCGGGAACGAGCTCGTATCTCGCCTCGCTGGTGCTGCTCTATTGCCTGGCGCTCCGACTGGCGGAGCTCGGTGGCCGGCTCGGGCCGACGGAGGTGCGGGCGAAGCTGACGGAGATGGCCGCACTGTCGGACGCGATGCGGCGCAGCATCGACGCACAGAAGCCGCTGCTGGAAGAGCTCGGAGCGCGCGTCCAGCTCGGCGACAAGGTGATGTTCCTCGGCGCCGGTCCGAACTACGGGACGGCGTTTTTCAGCATGGCGAAGGTCATCGAGGCCGCTCGCCACAACGCGGTTGGGCAGGAGCTCGAGGAGTGGGCGCACGAGCAGTATTTCGTCACCGATCCGAGCTCCTTCGTGTTCGTGTTGGCCCCGCCGGGAGCGGGTCTGGACCGCGCGCGGGAGCAGCTCCGCGCCCTGCGTGATATCGGCGCCGTCGGAATCGCGGTCTGCGACGCCGACGACGACATCACCGCTGCGCTCGCGGCGGTGTCGCTTCCGGTGTACGGAGGTCCAGCAGAAACCCTCTCGCCCCTGCTGTACTGCGTCGCCGGTGAGCTGTTCGGCTATTACTTCGCCGTCTCGAAGGAACTCACCATGCTCGGATTCGACGACGAGCAGCGAAAGCTCGTCAACTTCCGGCAGATCTTCGACAGTCAGATCGTGCGGCTGGAGTAGGCCTTTGGCGGGGAGCGGCTACGACCTGGTCATCAACGACGGGCTCGTGGTGAACCCGTGGGGTCGCATGCGCGGCAGCATCGGCGTCCGCGACGAGGTCATCGCCGCGGTCACGCGCCAGGAGCTGCGCGGCGACCGAGAGATCGACGCTGGCGGCAGGGCTGTGATCCCCGGGGTGGTCGACGTGCACTGTCATTACCGCATCGCCCAGGGGCACGGCCCAGAAGCGGTGGTGAGCAGCGACGACTACGTCATCGGCCCGCGTGCCGCCGCGTTCGGCGGTGTGACCACGTTCATCGATTTCGCGATCCAGGAGCGCGGACGAACGGCCCGCGAAATGGTCGAGGCGCGAATCGCCGAAGCCGCGGCCGGATCGATCATCGACTTCGCCTTCCACGCCAGCCTGACCGACCCGCGACCCGAGGTGCTGGACGAGATCGAGCCACTGATGGACCGCGGGATCGCGTCGTTCAAGTTCTTCATGGCGTACGCGAAGTGGGGCTTTTACGTCGACAATGGATTTCTGCACGGCGCGATGCAGCGTATCGGGGCTCGGGATGGCGTCGTCGCGGTCCACGCCGAGGACGACGAGATCCTTGAGTTCTGGCGCGCGCACTACGCGCGCACCGCCGCCGCGGACATGCTGAGTCATTCGCTGAGCCGCCCAGAGCTCGCCGAGGAGGTCGCGATCCGCAGCGCCGCAAGCCTTGCCAGAGAGACCGGCGCGACGCTTTACATCGTCCATCTCTCGACCGCCCGAGGTTTGCGCGCGATCGAGGACGGCCGCGCGAACGGCGCGACGATCATCGCGGAGACCTGTCCGCACTATCTTGCGTTCACCCATGATGTCTACCGCCAGCCCACCGGCCGTTATTTCACGATGACGCCACCACTCCGCGCCGATGGCAACCGCCAGGCGCTGTGGCGGGGGGTCGGCGACGGCCGGATCGAGGTAGTGGCTTCCGATCACAACAGCTTCACCCGGGCTCAAAAGGACCGCGCCACCGGTTTCCTCGACGTGCCTCCGGGCCTGGCCGGAAGCGAGATGTTGCTGCCGTATGTCCTGTCCGACGGCGTCGCTGCCGGCGCGATCACGCTGGAGCGTGCGGTCGCACTCCTCTGCGCCAACCCGGCTCGGATCTACAAGCTACCGGCGAAGGGCACCGTCGAGGTGGGCAAGGATGCCGACCTCGTGCTGCTCGATCTGGACGACGAGCGCGTGATGTCAGACGAGGCGCTGCACGACCCGAAGGCCTACTCAGTGTTCGCGGGCCGGCGGATGCGGGGATGGCCGGTCGCCACCATTTCGCGCGGCGAAGTCATCGTCGAAGCGAACGAGTGCCGCGCCAAGACGGGACGTGGCCGGTTCATCGCGCGTGGCACCAGTCCCACGGCACGATTGCAGCCGTCGGCGGCGAGGGTGCGGCCGTGAGCGACGCGACGAGCCGCGCCGTCGTACTCGAACGGCCCGGCCGCTTCGTCGAGCGCACGTTCCCGCTGCCGCGGATCGGCGCGGACGAGTTCCTGCTTCGCGTGGAGCTGGTCACGATCTGCGGCGGCGACCCGATCGAGTACGAAGGCCGGAATCGGAAGACGCATTACCCACTGGTGCTGGGCCACGAGGTCGTCGGCCGGATCGCGGACATCGGTGCGGCCGCCGCCGTTCGCCACGGCGTACAGGTGGGGTCGCGGGTCATCGTCGAGCCGTACATCGCCTGCCGCGCGTGCGACCGTTGCCTCGCCGGCGCCTACCACTTTTGCCGCGAGGGCCTGGTCTACGGCGTCACGGTCTCGTCCGATCGGCCGCCGCACTTGTGGGGAGCGTACGGGGAGTACCTCTATGGTCCGCCGGGGGCGCGCGTCCACCGCATCCGCGATGAGGTCCCTGCCGCCGCGGCGTGTCTCACCTCGGTCGTCGGGAACGCCGTGCGGTGGATCCGCACCCGCGGACGCGGACGGGTGGGCGAGGCCGTCGTCGTCCTCGGGGCCGGCGTGCAGGCGCTCGCGACCGTTCTCGTGTCTAAGGATTCAGGGCTTGCGCCAGTGGTCGTCATCGCCCGCGGCACCAACCCGCGCAAGCTCGACCTCGCCCGACGCTACGGCGCGGATGTCGTGATCGATGTGGAGCACGACGACGTGATGGACGTGGTGCAGGGCGCGCTGGGCGGCCGGGACCTCGACCTGGCGGTGGAATGCACCGGCGCCGAAACGATGCTCGCGCTCGGGATCCGACTCCTCGGACCCGCGGGACGGTTGGTCCTCGCCGGCACCCGCGGGGGTCTGCCGGCAGCGATGGACATCGACGGCATCGTGTTCAAGGAGCTTGACCTGCTGGGCGGGCTCGGCCAGGCGCACGACACCGAGCTCGCCGCGGACATCGTCAACAGCCGGCGCTACCCCATCGAGGAGATGGTCACGCACGTCTTTCCGCTGTCGGCGACGCCGCAGGCCTTCGAGCTGTTCATGGGCCGACGCGACGGCGTGATCCATGTCGGCCTCGATCCGAATCACTAGAGCGCCGTGGGCACGCGTCTCGCCGGTCGCGTCGCTCTGATCACCGGGAGCAGCTCGGGCATCGGCCGGGCGATCGCGGTCCTGTTCGCTGAAGAAGGCTCCGACTTGCTCCTCCTCGACCTGCAGCCGACATCTCGGCTGGAGGACGAGATCCCGACGACGCTCGAGCTCGTGGCCGCGACGGGGCGGCGGGCCGAATTCGTCCGCGGCGACGTCGCGCGTTCCGCCGACGTCGCGGAGGCGTTCGCCGTGTGCGCAGAGACCGTGGGCCCCATCGACGTCCTGGTCAACTCCGCCGGCGTGTTCCTCCGCAACCGGGTCGAGGACGTGTCCGAGGCCGAGTGGGACCGCGTGCTCGCGGTGAACCTATCGGGCTACTTCCACACCATCCGCCTCGCCGTGCCATTGATGCGAAGTGCCGGCCACGGGTCGATCGTCAACATCTCGTCGATCCACGGGCGCGTCGGCACGCGCTCGGCTGCGACCTACGCCGCGACGAAGGGCGCCGTCGAGAATCTGACGCGACAGGTCGCCGTCGATAACGGGAGATTTGGGATCCGCTGCAACGCCATCGCGCCGGGGACGATCGAGACCGCGATGTCCAAGCCGTTCCGCGAGACGCCGGAGCTCCTCCGCGAATATCGCTCCCGGACGCTTCTGCCGCGGCTGGGCACGCCGCGCGACGTCGCGTATGCCGCGTTGTATCTCGCCGGCGACGAATCCTCGTTCGTGACCGGCCACTCGCTCGTCGTCGATGGCGGCTGGACGGCGTGGTAGGTCGCGGGACCCCGCGACCATGCGCTTTTCAGTCGGGACCTGAAAGGCACGCGACGTGCTACCCCTCACCGCGTGCGAAAGCTTGTCGCAGTGCTCTTGGCCTGTCTGATCGCCACGAGTTGTGGTTCCGCGGGCTCGCCCTCGCCGGGATCTTCCGCGGCGCCGGGCGGTGGCGCCAGCCCGAGTTCCGGCTACTGAGTCTGCGGGTCCTCGCGATCCACCGGTAGGCCTTCGCGCTCCCACCCCGCGAGTCCGTTCTTCAGGACGCGGATCTTCGCGGCGTCGTAGCCGTCGGCGATCAGCTGTGCCGCCAGACCGGCGGCGCTCTCATCGGCGACTCAGGTTCAGTAGAGGACCAGCAGCTTATCGCGCGGCAGCTCGCCCTTCCGTTCCGGGTACTCGCGCCTCGGATACAGGATGTCGTTTGCGATGTGCACGCGCCGATGCGCGACCGCCCGGCGAACGTCGACGATGAGCAGCGGCTCGCCGCGCTGCATCCGCTCCCACGTTTCACGCGCGCTGATGCGCGGCAGTCGCTCGAGTGCCGCGGCGTCGTCCCCATGCGCGGTCATCACCGATAGCGTAGCGAGCCCGACATCGCTGCACACGGCGTGCAGTCAACCATGCGTAGGGAGTCGACTACCATTCGCCACATGCTGATCGAAGGCAAGAAATTGCTCATCACCGGCGTTCTGAATCCCGACTCCATTGCGTTCGCGGTCGCGCGCGAAGCACAGGCGAACGGCGCGGAGATCTTGCTCACCAGCTTCGGCCGCGTGCGGTCGATCACGGAGAAGACCGCGAAGCGGCTGCCGAAGCCGGTCGAGGTGCTCGAGCTCGACGTGAACAAGCCCGAGGACATCGACAACGTCCGCGAGCGGCTCGCGCAGCGGTGGGGACGGGTCGATGGCGTCCTCCACGCGATCGCGTACGCGCCACCGGACGCGCTGGGCGGCAACTTCTTGGCGACGCCGTACGAATCGGCGGCCACCGCGTTCCAGACCTCGGCCTATTCCTTCAAGTCAATCGTGGTCGGACTGCTGCCGCTCCTCGAGGGCCACGACGGCTCCGCCGTCACCCTCGATTTCGACAACAGCCACGTCGCGTGGCCGGCCTATGACTGGATGGGCGTGGCGAAGGCCGCGCTCGAATCGGTCACGCGTTACCTGGCGCGAGATCTCGGTCCGAAGCGCGTGCGCGTCAACGCGGTCAGCGCAGGTTTCGTGCGCACGATGGCGGCGAAAGGGATACCAGGCTCCAAGATCTTCGGCGAGCTGTTCTCCACACGCGCGCCGCTCGGCTGGGACCCGACCGACGCCACGCCGGTCGCGCAGGCTGTCCTGTTCCTGTTCTCCGACTGGTCGCGCGGCATCACCGGCGAGATCATTCACGTCGACGGCGGTTTCCACGCTATGGGCGCTCAGATGTACAGCCCCGCGGAGCAGCAGGCCGGCGAGTAGCCGCTCACGCGATCAACCCCTCCGCGGTGAGCGGCTCGACCCACGAACGCTCGGCCCCGATCGTGGTCCGCGGTCCGTGACCGGGATAGACCACGGTCGCGTCGGGTAGCGTCAGCAAGCGGTGCAGGCTGGCGACGATCGCGTGCGGATCGCCGCCCGGCAGATCGGTACGGCCGAGACCCGAGCTGAAGAGCGTGTCGCCGCTGAAGAGCGCGCTCTCCTCCGGCACGTGAAAGCAGACCGAGCCCTGGGTGTGACCGGGCGTGTGCAGCACCACCAGACGCAGGTCGGCAAGTCGCATCTCATCGCCCTCGTCGAGGGTGCGCTCCGCCTCCACCCGCGGTTGCCGTGTCGGAAAGAACGGCGACCCCGCGCTGGCGTTCTCGCTCAAGCGATAGGCGTCGAGATGATGGATCGCCAACGGCGCCTGCGTCGCGGCTTTGACCGCAGCGTCGGCATAGGTGTGATCGATGTGTCCGTGGGTATTCAGGATCTCCAGGACGCGCAGGCCGTTCGCGCGAAGGGTCCGCAGCACCTCCTGCTCGCCGAACGACGGATCGATCACGAGGGCATCACCGCGCGCGTCGGCGACGACGTACACGGCGTTGTCGATCGGCGGAACGCGATACGCGAACAGGCGCACCTTCGCTAGCGTATAGACCGTGCAGCGGCAGTCGGATTCGGCGCCACCGGTCGCGATCACGCAGGGGCGACCGGCGGTCCTCGGCAAGCGGCACATGGTCTCGTCTTGTCATTACCTCGCCTCGCTCGCCGGGCTGCGCATGTTCCCGCGTGGCGGCAACGCCATCGACGCCGGCGTCGCGGCGGGGATCGCGCTGAACGTCGTCGAGCCGAACCTCACCAGCCTCGGCGGCGTCGCACCGATCATGGTCTTCACTCCCGGCATGCCGCGCCCGGTGACCATCGATGGTGTCGGCCGAGCGCCTGCCGCCGCGACACTTGCGACGCAGCTGGGGCGTTTCGGCGGCGACATGGACGGCTGGGTGCCGCGCGTCGTGGTACCCGCCGCGCTCGACGCCTGGCTAACGGCTCTGGCGCGATTCGGCCGCCTGACTCTCGCCGAGGTGCTCACCCCCGCGATCGAGCTCGCCGACGGCTTTCCCGTGCATCCGCGTCTCTCGCTGGCGATCGCGCGCGCGACCGAGCGCCTTCGCGACTGGCCGTCGAGCGCCGCGACGTTCCTCGCGCGCGGCCGGCCGCCGGACCCGGGCGAGCTATTGGTGCAGCGCGATCTCTCCGCTTTGTTGCGGCGGCTGGTCGCGATCGAGCACGCGCATGCCTCGCGCGGCCGTGAGGCCGCGATCCTGGCGCCGCGTGAGGCGTTCTATCGCGGCGAGATCGCGCGCGAGCTGGCCGAGTTCGTCGGTCGCGCCGGCGGTCTCCTGAGCTACGACGACATCGCTTCGTACCGCGTCTCCTTCGAAGAGCCGGCGCGAACGACCTATCGGGGCTACGACGTGTTCGCCACCGGCGCGTGGTCGCAAGGACCGGTCGTGCCGATGGCGCTGAACCTCCTCGAGGGCTTCGATCTCGTCTCCCTGCGTCATTCGAGCGCCGACCACCTGCACGTCATCGCCGAGGCGTTGAAGCTCGCCTTCGCCGACCGCGAGGCCTACGTCGGAGATCCCGAGCAGGTCGACGTTCCGCTTCGCGGCATGCTCAGCAAGGAGTACGCACTGGAACGGCGCGGGCGGATCGATCTCTCACGCGCAGCCCAAGGTCTGCCGGTCGCGGGTGATCCCTGGCGCTTCGAGGGGCGGAGCGGCCGCGTTCCGCGTGCGCCCCAGCCGGTCGCCGGCGGATCGTCGGACGACACGTCGTACGTCTGCGCGATAGATCACGACGGGAACGCGTTCTCCGCGACGCCGTCGGATCCCGCGCTCGGCGCGCCGCTGGTCCCGGGTCTCGGCATCATCGCCTCGACACGCGGTGCGCAATTCTGGCTCGATGCGGACCATCCCTCGGTCATCGCGCCGCGCAAGCGTCCGCGCCTCACGCCGAATCCGGCGATGGCGCTCAAGGACGGCAAGGTCTACATGACCTTCGGCTGTCCGGGCGAGGACGCGCAGCCGCAGGGGATGGTGCAGGTGTTGTCCAACGTGGTCGACTTCGGCATGAACGTCCAGGAGGCCATCGAGGCGCCGCGCGCGATCAGCTGGTCCTTCCCGCGGTCGTTCTGGCCGCACGAGTACCGGCCCGGTTTCCTCGGCGTCGAGTCGCGCGTGCCGAAGGACGTTCGCGAGGAGCTGCGTGCACGCGGCCACGACGTGCACGACTACCCCGAATTCACCCCGGCCGCGTCCGGCGTCTGCGCCATCACCGTCGACAGCAGGGGCACGCTCGCGGGCGGCGCAGATCCGCGGCGGGAATCGCTGGCGGTGGGCTGGTAGCGGAACGGAGCCCAGTAGCGGGCCGTACCATTCGCCCGTGAGCGACGGCGGCATTTTTCGTGACGAATTCCCGATCACCGAACGGCTGAACTACCTCAATAACTGCTCCTTGACGCCGATGCCGCGGCGCGCGCAGGCCGCGCTCGACGAGTACGCGCGGCTCTGGAGCGAGTGGGGCGGGCGCGCCTGGTACAGCCATTGGATGAACGAGCTCGAGGCGCTGCGGGCCGATTTCGCGACGGTGCTGGGGGCCGACACGGACGAGATCGCGCTGCAGCCCGGCGTGTCGACGGCGCTCGTGGCGGTGGCGTCCGCGATCGACTACTCCGAACGCGACACCGTCGTAGTGGCGGACATCGATTTCCCGACCGACGGCCACGTGTTCCTTGCGCGCGAGCATCAGGGGCTCAAGGTCCGCTTCGTCCACAGTCCGGATGGCGTGAGCGTCCCGCTCGAAGCGTTCGCCGAGGCCATCGACGAGCGCACCGCCCTGGTCTGCACCGGCCACGTGTACTACGCCAGCGGCGCGCTGCAGGACGTCGCCGCCCTGGCCAGGATCGCGCATGCGAAGGGAGCACTCCTCCTCGTCGACGCGTACCAGTCGATCGGCGCCTTTCCCTTCGACGTGCACGCCTCAGGGGTCGACTTCCTCGCCGGCGGGACGCTCAAGTGGCTGATGGGCGGCCCGGGCATGGCGTTCCTCTACGTCCGCCGCGAGCTGTCGCCGCGGCTGCGGCCGACCGCGCTGGGCTGGTGGTCGCAGACCGATCCATTCAGCTTCGACGTCCAGCACCTCGCTCTGCCGGATACCGCGCGACGCTTCGAGTACGGGACGCCGTCGGTGCCGACCGCGTACGCGGCTCGCGCCGGCCTGTCGCTGCTGCGCGAAGTCGGCATCGACCGGGTCCGCGCCAGCCACAAGCGTCTGTCGCAGGGTCTGGTCGACGGTGCGCTGTCGCATGGTCTGCGCGTGCGTTGCCCCACCGATGCGGAGCGGCGCACTTCGATCGTCACCATCGTGCATCCCGATCCGCATCGCGCCGTGGACGCCCTGCGCGCGCGCGGTGTCATCGTCGACTCGCGTCCGGGCGTGGTGCGATTTTCACCGCACTTCTTCAACACCGCGGACGAGATCGACGCCGCCGTGACGGCAATGGTCGAGGTCAGCGCGGCGCGCGTCTGATCTCGCGGACGATCGCGGGCAGGCCCTCGCTGTAGGCGCGCTCGACCAGGGCGGCGCCATCTACGGCGATACCAGTGGCCGCGATCTCGCCCTCGACCACTAGGGCGCGCAGTCGCGCCTCGGGGATCAGCGGGTCGGCGAGGTTGGCGCGGTCCGCGTCGACGGCGTCGTCGCGATGGATCCGCCGCCGGGCCTCGGCCCAGCGCACGATCGCGTCGCGTTGCGGCTCGGGCAGCGCCGCGTAACCCGCCGGGTTCTGCAGGGCGCCGCGAACCGGCAGCAAAGTGCGCCGCTCCGTGCCGCGTGGATGCTCACGCGCGAGCGCGATGAGGGCGTCGTCGGGGATCACGTCTCGTGCTCTGCCCAGAACGACTCGCTGACGCGGTTGTTGACGTTCGCGACGCCCACGTTGACCACGAGCTCGACCAGCTGTCGCTCATCGAAGTGCGCTGCGGCCCGCTCGAACGTCGCGCGCGACAGCGTCGCCGTTTTGGTGAGCTCGATTGCCAGCGCGATCGCCGCCTTTTCCGCCTCGCTGAAGAGGTCGGAGGTATCCGCTCGCGGGATCGTCGCGACCATCTCGCCGGTGATGCCGAGCTCACGGCCGGCGGCGGTGTGCGAGCGGATTCAGTAGCGGCACCCGTTGGTCAGATCGCTGCCGAGGAACGCGAGCATGCGGATCCGGGCCGGGACGACGCCATCGTTCAGCGCCTTGCGTAGCGCCCAGTACGCCGCCGAAACCTCCGGTGAGTGATTCAGGATGCGTCGGAAGGCATCACCTTCGCCGGCATACGAGATACGCGCCACGACGCCATTGTGCGCGGTGCGCGATCCCATTAGCCGGCGCGGCGAGAGATATCGTCGAACCGGTGAGTGACACGCTGGACCTTCTGGTCATCGCGAAGACAGTCGCGACGACGCGATTCCCGATCGAGCAGACCGGCCTCGGCGGCGTCGATCGCGCCAGCGGGCGCTGGGTGCGGGTGGTCCCGTTCCCGTTCGGCGAGCGCGACAGCGAGCCCCCGGTGCGCAAGTGGTCGTGGCTCCAACTCGCCGGCGACCGGCAAGCGAGCGACCCGCGACCGGAGTCGGTCCGGCCGGAGGGTGAGGTCCACGAGGTCGGTTACGTCGAGGCCAAAGACGGTTGGAAGCTGCGCTGGCCATTCGTCCGGCCGCATCTGCGCGAATCGATCGAGCTCCTGACGGAGCTTGCGCGCGGTGGCGTCGCCACCGCGGGATTCGTTCGTCCGGCGCCTGGCGCGTCGATCGCTCTCGATTCGATGACGCTGCGGATGCGTTGCCTCTCCGACGGCTGCCGCGAAGAACATGCGCTGCCAATACTGGATTGGGAGATACGCGAGACGACCCGTGCGCTTCACGAGCGCGAACCACTGCGCTGGCGCGCTAAGGCCGAAGCGATGTGGGGCGGGTCGTTCTTCGATCGCTTCGACGTGCACGTCCTGCTGTCGACGTTCGCGCAGGCGGCGACACGCTTCTACGTCGCCGGGCTGTTCTACCCGCCGAAAAAGGCGGAAAGCATCGAGCAGCATGCCGCGCACGCGCACGGCGCGTCATGACGCTTCGTGCGCGGCCGGCCCGCGTGGAGGACGCCTCCGGCATCGCGCGCATCTACAACCAGGGGATCGGCGAACGGATCGCGACCTTCGAGACGCGGCCGCGCACGACGGCTGAGATCGCGGATGCGCTGCGTCAGAAAGCGGATCGCTTTCCGACCGTGGTGGTGGAGCTCGACGGCCACCTGGTGGGCTGGGCGGGCGCCAGCGAGTACCGCGCCCGCGACTGCTACGCCGGCATCGCGGAGTTCTCCGTCTATGTCGACCGCGAGGCGCGGCGGCACGGCGTGGGACGTGCCGCGATGGAGGCGCTCGTCGTGGCGTGCGAGGCGCGGGGCCTCTGGAAGCTCGTGTCGCGGGTGTTCGTCGAAAACGAACCGAGCCTGGTGCTGCTGCGCGGCTGCGGGTTCCGCGAGGTCGGCGTGTACCGGCGTCACGCCAAGCTCGACGGCGTCTGGCGCGACGTCGTCATCGTGGAGCGACTCCTGGGCGAGGCAAGCGGCCCTTGACTTCCGGAGTAGGCTGCCAGGGTCGCTAGGGGAGCGGCGGCAAAAGGGGAGGGTGCCTATGGCCACAGCCATCGCGCCGGAGCGCAAGACCGACACATCCGTTCTCGCCGAAGAGCGGCCGTTCACCAGAGGTTCTGTCTGGATCGTGGAGTTCATCCGCGTGAAGCCCGGACACGACCTCGAGTACTGGAAGGTGCTGTCGAACACCTGGAAGAAGATCCTCGACGAGGAGAAGAAGGAGGGGACCGTCCTGTCCTACAAGATCCTCTCCGGCTATCCGTCGAGCCGCGACGACTTCAACGTGATCCTCATGGTGGAGTCGCCCAACTACGCGGCCCTCGATCAGCAGGACAAGATGGACGCAGTCATCAAGAAGGTCCACGGGTCGCTCGGGGCCGCCCAGGAGAGCTTCCGCATGCGCGAAGAGATCCGCGAGAGCCTCGGCGGTCGATTGATGCGGGAGATCCAGCTGAAGTAATTCGCATCGACGGCGCGCCGCAAACTCTCGCAGCTCCTTCGAGATGTCCGGCGCGCCGTTCGCGATCGAGACCGCCGCGGATCTTAGACCGCGCCGTGCAGCTCCTTCGGCACGTCCGGTCGCGCGGTGCCGATCTCGCCGGGCTTGCCCTCGTAGCGGTGGGCATACACACGGAGCAGCAGGTATGTGCCCACCTCCGGATCGTCGTCGCGCTCCAGCACCAGCGACGGGCCCCACGGCGAATCCCACCGCTCGCCGATGTCAGGCTTTCGTTCGTCCAGCGGGAAGCCGTGCGCGTCCCACTGCAGCACCGCGAAATAGCGGCACACCCGCTCCTCCGCGCCACCCTCATCGGGACGCCAGCGGTGGGCATCCGCATGCGGCTGCTGACAGATCGCGGGCGAGCCTGAGTACATCGTCACCCACTTGTAGACGTCGGCCTCTTTGCTCTGCGCCCCGTTCGGATATTTCTCGTTCTGGAGCTTCTCCCCGACCGTGCAGAGGTAATAAAACAGCACGACGCGATAGTAAGGAGCATCATCATGTCGTGCCGACGGAACGGTTCGTCACGGCCGGCGACGTGCGCACGCGCCTTCTCGAGGAAGGCGACGGCGAACCGGTCCTGCTCGTTCACGGCGTCGCGGCGTGGGCCGAGAACTGGGCGCTGGCGATGCCCGCGCTCGCGAGCGCGGGATATCGCGCGATCGCGGTCGACCTTCCCGGTTTCGGCAAGAGCGCCCGGGCGCGCGGGGCGCGGTACTTCGACGCGCCCGACGCGTACTACGTGCGTTTCGTACGCGACGTCCTCGATGCGCTCGAGCTGCAGCGCGTGCATCTGGTCGGGCACTCCATGGGCGGAGCCATCGCCGCGGTCGCGGCCGGCGTCATGCCGGAGCGGTTCGCATCCCTGTCGCTCGTGGCACCGGGAGCGTTCGGGACGTCGGTGCCGCTCTCGTTCCGGCTGTCGTCGCTTCGGCTCGCGACGCTGTTCGCTCGTCTGGCGCCGACGGCCCTGGTGCGCACGAGCGTGCAGGCCTGCTTCTTCGATCCGACCCTCGTGCCGGACTGGTTCTACGAACACGCGTACCGGTACGCTCGGGCCGGGGGCGCGGCTGAGTTCACCCGCGTCATGCACTACGGCGTCACGCTCCGCGGGCTGCGTCCGCGGCTGCGCGACAACTGGGAAGGCGCCATCCGCGGCATCCGCCTGCCGGCGCTGGTGGTGTGGGGCAAGCAGGACGCGATCGTGGCCCTGGCGCAGCTCGACGACGTGCGGGCGCGGATACCCCACGCGCAGGTCGTCCTCTTCGATCGGGCTGGGCATCTGGTGCAGATCGAACGCGCGACGGAATTCAACGACGCGCTCGTCGCATTTCTGAATACGTGCCGCAGCTCGTCAACCACTACAGCTACGCGATCGCCGGCGCACTCGCGCTGATCGCGGTCGGCTGGTGGGCCGCTTCGCGGCGCACCGTCCGCGCGCTGGCGCTGTTCATCGCCGCCGCGGCGCTCATCGTTGGCGCGGATCTCATCTTCCGTCCCGGAGCGTCGTCGCTCGCGAGCGTCGCCGAGTTCGATCGCGCGCTTGGTGACGGCAAGCCCGCGCTTGTCGAGTTCTACTCCAACTACTGACTCGCGTGCATGCAAGCAAAACCCGTCGTGGACGGGATCGAACAGGACCTGGCCGGGCGGGCCACGGTCCTGCGTGTCGACCTCCTGACGGAAGCCGGGACCGCCCTGGCGAGACGTTTCGGCGTCGAATTCACGCCGACGTTCGTGCTGCTCGACCGGCGCGGCGCGGTCGTCGACACGGTTCGCGCCGTCGACCGCGACAACACGGTGTCGCGCCTTCTCGAGCTCGGCGGGTGACCCCGGTCGCGCTCGGCCTGGTCCTCGCCTCCGCGCTGGCGCACGCGACCTGGAACCTGTTGGCCAAGCGCGCCCAAGGCGGCGTCGGATTCCTGTGGCTGCTCTTCATCCTGACCACGGTGCTCTGGGCGCCCGTCGCGGCGGTCGTGCTGCTGCTGACCCGGCCGGTAGTGAGTCTCACGACCATCGCGCTCATCGCCGGGACTGCGGTGCTGAACACGCTGTACTTCGTCCTGCTCACCGCGGGCTACCGCGCCGGCGATCTGTCGCTGGTCTATCCGCTGGCGCGCGCGACCGGCCCGCTGCTGGCGACCATCGCGGCAGTCTCGATCTTCGGTGAACGTCCCACCGCGCTCGCGCTGGCCGGTGCGATCGCGATCGTCGGCGGCGCGCTCATCCTCACCGGCGATCCCCGCGCGCTGCGGGCCCGAGGCGCGGGACGGGCGGCGCTCTTCGCCATCGCGACCGGCGTCGTCATCGCGGCCTACACGCTCTGGGACAAGCAAGCGGTCTCGACGTTCGCGATCCCACCAGTGGTGTACGACTGGGGCCGGAATTTCGGGCAGGTGCTGCTCATCTCGCCCCTGGCGGCGCCGCGCCGCGCGGACATTGCACGTCAATGGAGCGAACACCGCCTGGAGGTGCTCGGGATCGCCCTGCTCGGTCCGCTCGCGTACATCCTCGTGCTGACCGCGCTGACGATGAGCCCGGTGAGCTACGTCGCGCCGGCACGCGAAATCGGCATCCTCGTCGGCGCGATCATGGGGACGCGTCTTTTGGGCGAACCCGACATGGCGCGACGGCTCGCTGGCGCCGCCGCCATGGTTGTCGGCGTCATCGCGCTCGCGCTGGGATGATGGCGCGGTGATCCGGCTGCGTCCGCTCCGCTCCCTGTTCCACGCCCAGGGAGGCTGGTTCAGCGCGAACTGGCACTTCAGCTTCGATCAGTACCACGACCCGGACTGGATGGGTCTGGGCGCGCTGCGTGTGTTCAACGACGATCGGCTCGTGCCGGGTGGCGTCTGGCCGATGCATCCGCACCGCGACGTCGAGGGCATCACGTATGTCGCGGAGGGTGAGTTCGAGCATGCCGACTCGGTTGGGAACGACGGCGTGCTGCATCCCGGTGGCGTGCAGCGCATGACCCTTGGTCGGGGCGCGGAGCATTCCGAGCGTAATCACTCCAAGGCCGAACCGATGCGGTTCGTCCAGCTGTGGATCATCCCGGCCAGGCGCGGCCTCGAGCCTGACGTCGAGCAGAGAGAGTTCCCCGCCGAAGAGCGGCAGAACCGACTCCGTCCAGTGCTGGTACCGGCCGAGGGGTATGCCGGTCCTGGCGCGCCGGCGGCGGACGACGCGGTCCGCGTGCATCAGGACGCGTCGCTCTACGCCGGCCTTCTCGATCCGGCCGTCTCGGTGACACAGCGGCTGCGCGACCGTTTCGGCGGTTATCTCTTCGTGGTGCACGGCGGCGCCACGCTGTCGCGCGCCGGGGAGATGGAGGAGGGAAGTGCGGCAGTCCTGCAGGACGAGCCGGAATTCATCGTGAGAGCCGGGCCGCGCGGTGCTGAGCTGCTGTTCGTCGAGGTCCCGCTGGCGCCGTGATCGATGCGATGGAGCTCGCGCTCGGGCTTCTTCTGGTGGTGTGGATCCTGAACGACGTCTTCCAGTCGGTCGTCGTACCGCGTCCCACACCGGGCATCCGCCCGACCACGATCCTCACTCGGCTGACCTGGCCGGGTTGGCGCGCGATCGGCCTGGCGCGCGCCGGCGACGCGCGCGAACGATTCCTCGGTCAGTACGCCTCGCTGCTGCTGATGACGATTCTGGCGGTGTGGATCCTCGGCTTGATGGTCGGGTACGGTCTCGTGCTCGGCGCGTTACACAGCGAGCTCCGCCCCGAGCCCGCCGACGTGCTCTCGGCAATCTATTTCGCGGCGACATCACTACTGACGATCGGCTTCGGCGACATCGTGGCCATGGAAGCGCCGGCGCGGATCATCGCCGTCCTCTCGGGCGCGACCGGCCTCGGCGTTGTGGCGCTGGCGATCTCCTTTCTGTTCTCGCTTTTCGCGTCCTTCCAGCGGCGCGAGGCGCTCGTCGTGACCCTCGATCAACGCGCGGGCGCACCGCCGTCCGGGGTCCAGCTGCTCGAAACCATGGCGTTCAAACGGATGCGCGATGGTCTCGGCCCGATGTTCGCGGAATGGGAGCGCTGGGCGGCGGAGGTGCTCGACAGTCACGTGTCGTATCCGATCCTGGCGTACTTCCGCTCGACGCACGACAACGAGTCCTGGGTCAGCGCGATCGGCGCGGTGCTCGATGCCGCGACGCTCGTGGTGACCGCGATCGAGGACGGTCCGTACGGCCCGGCGCGGATGCTCGTCGGCGCGGGGAACCATCTGGTCGAGGACCTGACGCGGTTCTTCCGTCTGCCATACCAGCACGACTGCGGCGTCGAACGCGCCGAGTTCGATGAGGCGCGCGCGCGGCTGGCCTCCGCCGGCTATCGGCTGAAGGGCGCGGACGAATCCTGGCGCGATTTCAGCACGACCCGAGCGCAATATGCCGGCGGCCTCAACGAGCTCGCCAAGCACTGGGCGGTCCCGCCGGCGCTCTGGGTCGGCGACCGCTCTTATCTGCCACACGATGTCCACGCTCTGGCTCGCTGATCCCGCGCCCGCGAGGCCGGCCCTGCCCGGTGATACCGGCGCGGACGTCGCCGTCATCGGCGGCGGCATCGCCGGCGTGGCGACGGCCTATTTTCTGGCGCGACGAGGTGCGAGCGTCGTGGTCCTGGAGCGCGCGTCCCTCGGCAGCGGCGCCACCGGCCGCAATGCCGGGTTTCTGCTGGCCGGGGTCGCGGAAAATTTCGTCGCGGCCTCCCGTCGTTACGGCGAGCCCGCTGCCGAGCGAGTGTGGCGGGTCACGCGACGGAACCAGGATCTGGTCCGCGAGGTTGTGGCGCGTCACGCGATCGCGTGCGATATCGAATGGAACGGCTCGTTGCAGATTGCCGGCGACGATGAGGAGTGGACGGAGCTGCTGGCGTCGGCGGTGGCGCTCCTGCGGCGCGGCTACAAGCTGGAGATCGACGAGTCTTCGCAGTGCGTCTTCGTCCCGAGCGACGGCGCACTGCACCCGATCCGTCTGCTGCGCGGTCTGGCGGCGGCCGCGGAAGCCGCAGGCGCACGCATCTACGAGGGTGCGGACGTCGTGCAGGTCGCCCCCGACGCCGTGCGGCTGGCGACAGCGAGGGTGACGGCGAAGTCCGTCGTCATTTGCAACAACGCATACGCCTCGCACCTCGTCGAGGCGCGCATCCGACCGGTGCGCGGCCAGATGCTGGCGACCGCGCCGCTGTCACAGCGGATCCTGGCGCGGCCGGTCTACGCCCATCGTGGGATGCGGTACTGGCGTCAGACGCCGGACCTACGGATCCTCGTTGGCGGCTGGCGCGACGTCGCGGCCGACGAAGAAGTCGGCGAAGAGGAACGCCTGAACGAACGCGTGCAGGGTTTCCTCGACGGGTTCCTGCACGAGTCGGGGATCACCGCGCCGGTGACGCAGCGGTGGGCGGGGATCATGGGCTTCTCGCACGATGGCTTGCCCTACGTCGGACGTCTTCGCGCCGGCGTCTTCGTGAACGCGGGCTTCACCGGGCACGGCATGGGATTCGCCCTCGCCACCAGCGAGCTCGTTGCGGCCCTGGTGTGTGGCGAAGCCTCGCCGGAGGCCCAGCTGTTCGATCCCGCTCGCGCGTAGCTTCAAACCGGACGTCGATTGCACGCGGACGCAATGGATCAACACGGGATCGGTAGCGGACCGCACGCTGTCCGGTCAACGCATCATTGGATGCCCTCCCGATGGGCCGACGTTCTCAGTCCCGCTTGGGACTTAGGTACTGCATTCCGCACTCTTCGACCACGGTTTAATACCAAGCATGTCCGGTGGACCACCACACCGGGACCACGGGGAGAGCGGGCAGGCGCTCGTGGAGTTCGCCCTCATCCTCCCCATCCTGGTGCTCGTCATTTTCGGTTTGTTCGAGTTCTCGTTCGTAATGAACACCTCGAGCAGCGTGAACTACGCCAGTCGGGACGGCGCGATGATCGCGGCCGAGGGCGGAGCGAACCCCGGCACGGATTGCGTCGTGCTCCAGGTGATCGAGCGAGACCTCGTCGCGCCGGCCGTGCCACCTCGCGTCCAGCGCGTTGAGATCTACTGGTCCGATCTGAACGGCGCCCAGCGTGGCGCGGCGGTGAACGTGTATGACCGTGTCGGCTCGACGACCTGCAACTACGCCGATGGCTCCAGTGTCACCGTTCCGTACACACTGACCACGCCCGGCTATCTCGAGCCCGACCGGTGTGACGTGCTGGCGGGTTGTGACGTGTCGCATCCGAGCGTCGACACCGTCGGCGTGCGGATCACGTACCAGCATCAGTGGGCGACCTCCTTCGGCCGATACATCGCCCCGACCGTCATCTTCCGGAAGAGCACAGCCATCCGGATGGAGCCGCAGCTGTGAGGCCGCTATTGCAAATCGCTCGGCACGAGCGCGGACAAGCTGTGGTCGAGTTCGCTCTGGTGCTGCCGGTGCTCCTGTTGCTGGTGTTCGGCGTCGTCGAAGTGACGCAGGCCTACAGCGAGTCGCTCACGATCGGGGCGGCCACCCGCGAAGGCGCGCGTGTGGCGGGTGCGCTGGTGAACGGTGGCGGCACGCTGGGTTGCGGCGGAGGTCAATCGCCGAACGCCGCGTCGGTCGATCCACAGGTGGTCGCGGCGGTGGAACGCGTCCTGACCGCGTCCGGCACGTCCATCACGCTCTCTGACATCGCCGAGATCCGCATCTACAAGGCCACTTCCACCGGCGCCGAGGTCTCGGGCGCGGTGGATCAGTGGACCTACCAGTGGAACGGCGGGCCGACGGTCGATGGTGATCGGCTGGACTTCGTGCAGCAGAGCAGCGGCTGGCCGGCGTGCGGCCGAAGCAACGTCACGCCCGCGGATTCGGCCGGAGTCAGCATCCGTTACACCTACCGCGGCACCACGCCCCTCCGCTACCTCGTACAGACCTTCATCGCGCTGGCCATCTCGGACCGAACAGTGATGTCGCTGAATGCGATCCGTTAGCCGCGTCGTCATTGACGAAAGCGCGCAGGCCGTCGTCATGGTCGGCCTATTTCTGTCGCTGCTGATGGCGGTGGTCGGCCTGGCTATCGACGTCGCGTGGTACCAGGTGAACGTCGACCGGATGCAGCGCGCGGCTGACGCCGCCGCGCTCGCAGGAGTGGTCTATCTGCCGGCCAATGCGAGTGGCGCTCGGACCGCCGCCCTAAATGAGGCGGCCAAGAATGGATACACCAACGGCACGGGCGGCGTGGTCGTCACCGCCGCCGCCGGTGCGATAAACAACAAGATCCTCGACGTCACCGTGAGCGGACCTGTGCGCACGTTCTTCGCTCGGCTCCTGGGGATCTCGATCTTCAATGGATCGCGCGACGCGCACGCCGAGTTCATTCTCCCGGTGCCAATGGGCAGTCCCCAGGACTACTACGGCATCTACAAGCTGTGCGATTCCACCGGTTCGTGCAGCTCGGTGCGGGACGCCCGCGAGTCCGAGGACTCGCTCGCGTCGCAGGGCTTCTGGGGTGGCGTGATCACCAGAGGCGGACAGCACTCGAACGGAGATGCGTACTCGCCGTTCTTCAACGGCGGCAGCACCCAGAACACGGAGTACGACGCGAACGGCTACAGCTACGACGTGGAGATCCCCAGAGGCGTCACCAACGGGGCCGTCTGGATCTTCGACGCGACTTTTTGCGCGGTCGGGCACGGCTCCACCGGGACGTACCTCGGCACGGGCGACCACTGGATCGGCCCGGGTGGCCAGCCGGTGACGCTGCAGTACCGCCTCTGGGACACGCTGGCTACCCCCTACACCACGGCCGACGACGTTCTGGTCACGGACTCGGGTTCGACGTTCTTCAACTTGAATCAGGTCGATAAGGGCTCGCGCTTCCGTGGTGATGGGAACTACGCCGACGGCGCCGGGTACGGTGGTGGCACTTCCGCCGACTGCCAGAGCGATCCCTACCACAACAGGTGGTACCGGCTCGCGAGCGGTCTCGGCGAAGGCACCTATCGGATCCAGGTGACGACGAGCGACCCGAGCAACAGCAACACCAGCGCGGAAAACATGTTCGGCCTCGAGGTCACCGGCAGCGGCAACGAACGCGTCTACGGGCAAAGCCGCATGGTCGCCTACGCGAACGTCGCCAGCGGCTCGTCGGTGTTCTATCTCGCCCAGGTCGACCCGGTGCACGCCGGCAAGACGCTCGAGATCCGGCTGTTCGATCCCGGCGACGTCGGCGGAGATGCGACGCTACGGATCAAACGGCCGACGCCGACGGGGTACGTCTACGCGACGTTTAGCTTCGCCGCGAACGGTGGCACGGGACCGCAAAGCGGCAGCAACGTGACGCTGCTGCAGACGGCCAGCGGCGGCAGCACGTTATATAACAACGCCTGGGTCACGATCAGCATCCCGCTGCCGACGAACTACGGTCAGGGCGGGCTCACGCCTCCCGGCGAGACAGAGCCCGGGTGGTGGAAGATCGAATATCAGATCACCGCGGCGGGGAACGACACGACGACCTGGGAAGTGAACATCCGCGGCAACCCCGTGCACCTCGTCCTGCAATAGCGCGCCTACTTCTCGGTCGAGCTGAGCTTCCGGTAGCGCTCGTTCGCTGACAGCGTCGTCGTCAAGAGCGAGGGATCGAACCCTGCGGCTTTGCTCAGAGCCACGAAGGCCTGCAGGTCCTTAGGCAGACATCTGCCGCCGAAGCCTCTGTCGTCGGGATACACGAACGTGTGGCTCCGCCCGACGCGCGGATCCAAGAGCCACAGTTCGCGCACTTCCTCGTACGCGAGACCAACGGCGCGGGCGATCTCGTAGACCTCGTTGCAGAAGGTGACCTTCACCGCGAGGTACGCGTTCTCGACGTACTTGGTGAACTCGGCAAGCTCCCACGTCGTGTAGGCGATCGTCACATCGCTGCTGTACACGAGCTGCCACGCACGCGCGGCCAGAAGGCACGCCGCACGCTCGCCCCCAAGGATCAGCCAGCGGATCTGGCGCAGATCGGAGTAGGGATGCTCTACGGACTCGCCGGGACCGAATTCAGGTTGGAACACGATCGCCTTGTGATAGGTCTCGGCCAGACGTCGGGTAGTGCCGACGCTGACTGTGGAACGAACGACGATCACTCCGGCGTCGAGCCAGCGCACGACCGACTCCACCGCCGAAACATCCGCGGCGCCGCCGACGCCCAACGGGGTGGGCACGCAGACGAACGCGACGGCGACACCACGCACGTCTTCACGGCGGCCGATGCCGAGCGGCTCGTCGTAGACCGCGGCCGCCGGAAAGAGATCGCGTAGAGCGGAGCCGACCGCTCCCAGGCCGACGATGCCGATCTTCATATGACCGTCCTTTCGCTGCTAGCGCCGGAATGTTCGGAGGACCGCGCGCAGCACCGCCGAGGCACGAAGCGCCAGTCGTACTGATCGTCCCTGTAGCCGCCGCCGAAGCTCGGCTTCACGCGCCTCGGCCGCGTCGGCGCGTGACCGCTCCGCGCCGAGCTCGTTCCGTGCTTCACCGAGGTCTTGGATAGCGCGCGCCGTCTCCTCGAGGCGCGCGCGATAGAGACGCGCCGCGTCGCGGCCAATCGCGCCGCGCGCGCCGCGCGCCGGATCCACTCCCGTGTCGGCCAGGACCATTGATACGCGCCTCACGTATGCGCCCCAATCGGTCTGATCGCGTGACGATCGCATCGCGTTCTGCGAGAGCGTCGCCAGCCGACCTGGGTCGGCGAGGAGCCGCTCGATCGCAAACGGCATC
This sequence comes from Chloroflexota bacterium, assembly GCA_005881435.1. Lineage (GTDB taxonomy): Bacteria > Chloroflexota > Limnocylindria > P2-11E > CF-107 > CF-107. The sequence goes on from VBHP01000087.1 coordinate 32,501, forward strand.
TCGTCGACCGTCTCGACGACCACCGCGCCACCGTCCGTGTCCAATCCCTCGGCGTAGGGGTTCGACGCTAGCGCCACCGGAACGGCGCCGACGAGTCGGGCTTCGCACTGGACGCGCGAGTGGCCCTCGACCCGTGACGGCCAAACGAGGACACGTGCAGTACTAAGCATTGCGAGCATCGCGTCGTTGTCGACGTCTTCGATGAACAGGACGGACGCGCGAGTACGCGCCGCGATCTCCCGCGCGATGGGCGCCCAGCGGTTGCTCAGAACGACGGCGATGTCATGCATTCGTCCGTTGGCGACCGGGACGGCGCCAGGCCGCCCCGTGCCGAGCCACTCGCAGGGAACCCCGGCGGCGTGAGCTGCCGCCGCGAGAGGACGCGAGTGCGTCCAGAGCTCGAAGCCCAGGGCGCGGGCGGCTTGGAAATGCTCCGGCCGAGCCAGCGATTCAAGCGGCACGGTCGACGGATCAGGCAGCTCCCAGGCAGCCGTGAACGGCCAACCGAACAGGCCAGGCGGAGCGAGCATCAACAAGATTGGCCGCGCGCCCGACAGCGCGACGCTGGCATATGCGTGGGACTCGACGATGCCCTCGGGAAGGATTACGACGTCGTCGGGCTCGGGGTCGCGCGGCTCTGCCGCCACCTCCGGTGCAACGCTCGTGGCGTCCACGAACGAACGAAACGTGGGGCCATGCACGAGGCCCCTCAGCTCGACGCGATGGCCCGCGGCAGTGGCGGCGAAGGCCAGCTCGTGCATGGTGCGGCAACCTCCGGGGATCCACGCACGCTCGTAGAAGGTCGAAGCTGGCAGTTGCCATGGCGGCCATGGAGCCGGCAAACAGACGACCACCCGGTGCATCCCAGAATGCTACGCACGAACGCCGCAGCGATGCGTCGGTAGGTCGCCAGGTACGAAAGGCTCGACTCGCCGTGGTCGCGGTCGCCATCGATACCGAGGTGACGCGATTTCCTGTTCGCTTACCGCTCGGTCATAGGACTTCTCTCTCTCGGTTGACGGTGCCGTTTTCGTCATCGCGCTCCGAGCGCCATGGGAGCAACGTTGTACAGCGAGGCGGGAGGTCGTCCCGCGAAGCTGAACCAAGCTCTCGCACCACCAATTCTCGGCGAGAGCGGGGTTCTGAGGGAAGGGAAGCGAATGTCCTTGCATTACGCGCGCGACCTATCCGAGTTCAACGCGCCGCTCGCACGCCCGCACTCCCTCCTGAGGTTCACCACGACGCTCGCCCTGGTTGGCGCGGTGCTGATCAGCGTCGACGTGGTCAGCCCCGTCGATGCGATGGTCGCGCCCGCGGTACGCAGTGCGGTCACCTTCGTTCGCACCACCACCGCCTCGATCGGTAAACCTGCCGCCAGCGCAGAGCAAAGCGTGTCGCTGCTGAGCGCCAACTCCGGACCGACCACGTCGATTGCCGGCGCGCCGCGGCTCGTGATCACGCCGACGACGGGCCTGCCGGGCGCCGTCGTCCGGATCACGGCGCTGAATTTCCCGAATCAGAAGATCCAGTTCCTCTGGGACGGCGACAAGCGTGACATGCCCACCGCCGTGGCAAACGCGAACGGCACGTTCAACGTCTCGCTGACGGTCCCCTCGAGCGGCGGCACGGGCTACCACGTGATCAGCGCCGCCCCGATGGGAGGCGGCAACGCTTCGTCGAAGACCGCGCTCGCGACGATCGTCTTCAGCGTCTCTGCCACGAATTCGGGTGCGACTTCGGCGCCACTGACCAGTAAGGCACCGACGGGGCAGCGACCCGCGCCGTCACCGTCGGCGTCAGTTCAACCAGTGGTCGCACCGCCGAGCCCATCCACCCCCCAGCCGACGCAACCAACGTCGGCGCCGACCGCACCACCGACACCGACGCAGCCCGGTGCGACAGCGACCCAGCCACCGGCGACCACGAACCCACCGGCGACCACGAACCCGCCGTCAACGGCGACGGCGACACCCGTCGTGATCCTGTTCCCCGCGGATCCCGTCGGCTTCATCGATACCCCGGCGGGCAACGCGAACGTTTCCGGGGCCTTGCAGATCGTGGGGTGGGCCGCCGACCGCAACGCCGCGGGGAGCGGCACCGGCGTCGACAGCGTCACGGTCTACCGCGACGGCCTGCCGGGCACGGGAGCGCTCCTTGGGGCCGCGACTTATGGTCTTTCCCGGCCCGATGTCGCAGCCAACCTCGGAAACAACCGCTGGACCAACTCCGGATGGAGCGTGAACTGGACGGTCGGGTCGCTGAGCGCCGGCGCTCACACGATTTACGCGCTGGCGCACTCGACGATCACCGGCGCCACCACCAGCATGGCCCAGACGGTCAACGTTGCAGGTGTGGCGACACCAACGCCCGCGGCAACGACGGCCCCGGCGACCGGCGGTGTGGCCGCGCCGCCGCGAGCGCCGTCGGCCTATGCGATCCCGGCGGGCGCAGTGTCCGTCTCGAATAGCGCAGGGCTGATCGCGGCCCTTGCCGCAGGGAGCCCGCAGGACATCGTGCTCGCGGCCGGTGTGTATGACAACCCCGCTCCGTTCCAAGACAACAACGGGCACCGGCTTTACTCGGCCACCCTTGGCGGCGCGGTGTTTCACACGGGGATCGTCATGGGCGGCAACTGGCCACCGGGTCATCCCCTGGTTCAAGGCATCACCTTCGATCTGACCGATCCCTCGAAGATCTTCGGAGGCGGGATCGTGTACACGTGGGGTCCCGGTGGAGTCGGAGCGCGCGTCCTGGACTCGACCTTCTATGGCCACAGCGTCATCGGCACCGGGGTCATGATGCGCCAGCCCGAGGGAGCTGTGGTGCAGCGGGTTAAGGTGCGGGATTTCACCGACTACGGCGTGCTCGTCGACGCGAACGTTCAAGGGCTAGTCCTGACGACGCCGGTCCTGCTGGAGGACCTCGACGTCGCGCACGTGATTCGTCCGGCGGGGCAGAACTCCGCCGGAACCGCTGAACAGTGCGTCTGGATGGGCAACACCGGCATCCTGCGCCGAGCCCTCATCCGTACGTGCCCCAGCGGCCTGAATGCGATCACCGCGGATAACGGCTCGATCCACGAAGACCTCGACATAGATGACACGGAGGTCGGCGTCTACATCGAGCACTTCACCACGGGGTCGACGTTCCAACGGATGCGGATCGGTCCGAACGTGAACATCGGCGTCAATTGCGAGTGGGACTATGGAATCGGCCAACCGGCGTCGGTCGATAACGTCATCCAGGACAGCACGATCCAGAGCCGAGTGGCCGGAGTGAACATGGATGACGGCACGACCCGAACGACCGTGCGCAGGGTCAAGTTCATCGGACAGAACTGGGCTGCAATCGGTAACTACCATGGCGTCAACAACGCCTACTACGACAACGACTACAGCGGGATCCTCCCTGGCGCGGTGCCTGTGTCGCTCAACCACCTGCCGAACTAGGCCCTCGTCCGTGCGACACGCCCGAATGTGACCGCAGAGACTGATGGATCCCCGTTTTAGAGTGCTCCCCGCGCGAGCGTGTTCGCTCGCGCGGGGAGTGAGCGACGCGGCGGTCAGATCAGGGGTTCGGGTCTGGCGTGAAGGTTATGTCGATGCCGCCATGCGCGAGCAGGTGACCGGCACCGCCGAAGGTCTGCGAATTCAAATAGAAGGTCGTGGTGCTTCCTGCCAGGACGCTGGCGACGCGGCGGACCGGAATGCTGAAGAAGCTTGCGCCGCTGGGTAGGGTGCTAGCGAGAATCATGAACGAGTCATGACCGTAGTTGCCTGGGCAATCGCTGGTTGACGTCCCGATAAAGAGGTCGACCTCGCTGGTGGTCGCGTTGGAGTGGTTGATGCGCACGTCGCCAGTAGCTTCGACGACAACTTTTCCGGCGACAGGAGCGGTGACCGAGAGGGAAATGGCGCCGTAGTTTCCACAGCTCGTGCCGATCGGTGCGAAGACGAAGGATCCGTCTCTTGTCACAACGAAGCTCTTCACTAGGTCCTTGGGAAACTTGTGGTAGTAGCCTTGGAGGTCGCCGATGACATGCACGGCATTACCCTCGGCCAGGATAGTTATATCGGTTGGACATGTCACTGTGTTTCCGACGCAGATCGGGATAACGATGCCGTTGGCCACGTTTGCGATCTGGCCCGGGATCATGAAGTAGTTCATCGCAGCGGTCGTTGGCTGCGATCTGTCAGTGGCCCAGGCACGCAGGTCGCCGAATCCGTTCGCATCGACGGCGACGAGGTTGATGAACACAGCGGTCGCGTCTGCGGGCACCACGCAGCCGGCATCGCCGCCCTGACCCGGAACCAGAGCAGCGTTCTTGAGGGAGAAATTCCTCGTCGTTCCCGGCTGGATCTTTCCCGGCGAGGTCCCGCCTCGGGTGTCGAACGCGCGGCATGTCGCTGCCAGATTCGAATAGCTGATGTCGGTGTTGTTATCCAATGGTGCTAAGAGCGGGGCTCGCGGACCGGCGCCTGAAACGAGGATCACGCTTGTGATTACGAGTGACAGGGTCGCAAGCAGGACAAGTAGGACTTTCCCCCACGAAGTCATGGCTCTTCCCCTTCCCCCCAGCTGAGCCTATTTGGTGATCCCTCACTCTCAGCTGGACAGCCGACTAGGCGCTGGGAGTTTTACCAGCAGTGATGCCTGCCGTGAAAGCCGTGTCTGCTCGCACGCCGTTCATGCAATCGCCCGCATCAACGGCGCTCAATGACTGATCGCTGCACACACGCACTGGCGTCTTCGCAGTCCATGAGCCACGACTTACGCCACCGGGACCGAGCCACGTTTTTCGGGTGATTGCCGTATGGCTTCGACGCGGACGGCATCGATAGCCTGGTCAGGGTCCTGCTGGATTTGGGGAAATGCGATTCAAAGCTGAAGCGGCACGTGGGTCAACGTAGTGCGAACCCGGGCGCGAGTGGGCGCCGGAATCGCGTCGGCGTTTTTCACGATCTTGCTGACCGCGGGCACGCTGTTACCGATCGCAGCGGCCCCCGCTACGGACTCCAGCGAGCCGATCGGCTTCATCGATGTGCCCGCCGCGAAAGCGAGTGTCTCCGGGACGGTGCGACTGCAGGGTTGGTCCATCGATCGCAATGCGACCGAAGGGACCGGCGTCGACGCAGTCACGATATACCTCGACGGTGGTCCCGGACTGGGAACACTTCTGGGCAGTGCGGCGTATGGCCTCTCTCGCCCCGACGTGGGGACGTACTTCGGCGATCCCAACTTCAACGACTCCGGCTGGACCTTCACCTGGAACCCAGGCACATTGAGTCCGGGATCGCACACGCTATATGCGGCGATGCACTCCAGCGCCACCGGTGCGACGAAGATCGTGATGCAAATAATCAGCGGCCCACCGATCCCCGACGTACATGTCGCTCCGCCCCAAGCGCCGTCCGCATACACGACTCCAGCCAGCGCGGTCAACGTTTTCGATTCGGAGGGATTGATAGCGGCGCTACAGGCCACGGCGCCCCAGGACATCGTTCTGGCATCTGGTAGCTATGACAACGCGGGGCCATTCCAGAACTCGAACGGCCACCGTATCTACTCGGCGACGCTTGGTGGCGCTGTCCTCCACGCCGGAATCGTGATGGGGGCCAACTGGGGACCCGGTCATGGCCTAGTTCAGGGCGTCACTTTCGACTTGACAGATCCCGCGAAGACTTTTGGCGGTGGAATCGTCTACACGTGGGGCGCGGGCACCGTCGGGACGTCGGTCTTGGACTCGACTTTCTACGGCCACAAGCTCATTCCCGCGGGGATCGTCGTACGCCAACCGGAGGGCGCTGTGGTACAGCGGGTGAAGTTGCGCGACTTCACGGACTACGGCGTGCTCGTCGATGCGAACGTTCGCGGGTTAACGCTGACGAAGCCCGTGTTACTTGAGGACCTCGACGTCGCGAACGTGAATCGCCCGCCCGGGCAGCCTTCGTACGGGACCGCCGAGCAATGTGTGTGGCTGGGGAATACCGGCGTCCTGCGGCGTGCGCTCATCCGCTCTTGTCCAACTGGACTCAATGCGATCACGGCGGACGCCGGCTCGATTCACGAGGACCTCGACATCGATGACGCGGGGGTCGGCGTCGAAATCGAGCATTTCACCACTGGGTCTATTTTCCAGCGGATGCGCATCGGTCCGAACGTCACCGCCGGGGTCAATTGCGAGTGGGACTATGGGACCGGGACGCCGGGATCAGTCGACAACATCATCCAGGACAGCGTGATCCAGAGCCGTGTTGCCGGAGTGAACATGGATGACGGCACCATCCGGACGACCGTACGTCGGGTCAAGTTTATCGGACAGAGTTGGGCCGCGATCGGCAACTACAGAGGCGTCAATAACGCGTACTACGACCTCGACTACAGCGGGATCGCTGCCGGCGCAGTGCCGGTCTCCCTCGATCACTATCCAAACTAGACCGCCGCGCGGTACTCGTCCCGAAAGATCGCGACGATCAGCTGCAGGTCGCTACTGCGCAGCTCCTGATGCACCGGAAGGCCGATGATCGAGGCTCGTAGTGCCGCGGCGCCCGGGAATTCGTCAACCGGCAACGCCGGGTGGGGGATCGACCAGAAGTCGAGTGGCCGGATTCCGCGAGCGCGAAGACGCCGCAGCATCTCTGGCTTCTCGATAGTTGCGATGGGCAGGACGAACGGCGAGGCCCCGGCGGGGATTCGCCGAAAGGCCGACGGGACCAGGGCGCTCATGACACGAAGCAGCTGTCCGTAGTTGTATCGGCGTTGTGCCGCGGCTTCGGCGCACGCCACGCGCGGCAGCGCAAGCAGGGTCGCGGTGGACGGGGTGCTCGCGGGCTCGCCGAGTGCGAAGTCGCGCGCCGCCGAGTACCGCTGTTCGCGAGGTACTCGCTTCGCGATCTGGCTCAAGAGCGAGGAGCGCGCCAAAAGCCACGCGGCGTGTTCGAGCCCGAGCGACCCAGCCGCCAGACGGCGGCGCGCCCCGCGTGTGGTCAGCGGCAGACGCGATAAGAGCGCTGCCCCGTCCGGCAGACCGAATGTCTTGTAAAGACAGTAGATCGCGAGGTCCCCGTCCGAGCCGACCGGCCGACCGTCGCGCTCCGCGAGCCAAGCTTGCGCCGCGTCTTCGATAAGGAGCAGTCCTCGCTCGTCGCACCAGGCGCGCCAGCGCGCCGCATCTTGGGGGAAACCGAGAAAATGCGTCAGGTGGAGCGCCCGAGTGCGCCGCTCAAGCAGGCGTCCGAGCTCGGCTTCATCGGGCTCCAACGTTTCGTTCGCTTCGTAGAAGCGGCACCGCGCCCCGGCGCGAACAAGCGCTTCGATCTCGGATCCGTGGTGGTACGCCGGCACAAGTACCTCATCGCCTGGCTTTAAACTCGCAGCCATCAGACCGTGCCACAGACCGTGACGCGCCCGTGCGAACAAGCGGCACCCGGGTTCTCGGAGCGGAAATGGCAAGGGGCGGGACGCATCGCGTATCCAGATCGATAGCGGCAGCGGTGCCATCGCGGTGACGATCGCGTTCACCGAACGCCGACCAGAACGCGTTTTGCCGCCATCCTGCCAGCGAAGAACAGTTTCCGTCCAACTAAGTTGAGGAGCCCGGCAGGTGACGTTGCAAAGGACTCGACGAGGATGCGTTCGCGCACGCTGGTCGTCCATTCGAGCTTCCATGGCTCAGCGGCCCCGAGGAACTCGAAACTCTCCAACCCCGTCGAACGCGCGTATCCCATCGTGAAGTCGACCAGCAACTTTCCTGGGGCGAAGCGCGCGTACTCAGTCGCGTACCCGCCCTTCAAGAAGTAGTAGCTGCGACGGTCCTCCAGCGCGAACTGGAATGCAACGGCGCGGCCGTCAAGACGCAGAAACGCGAGTCTGAGCGACCCGCGCAGCGCCGCCCACCGTGCGATATCTGTGTAGTGA
>VBHP01000087.1:40467-41020 GCA_005881435.1 Chloroflexota bacterium
GATGCGCAGGCCTTCTTCGAGGAGCGAATCCAGACGCGCGCGCCCATCCTCGATATCGAACGTCAACTTTCCTTTCTCGGCCAGACGGCGTTGGCGTCTCCGTAGATCGGACGCGAATTTCCGGCCGAGAGGACCCACGGGAGCGTCGGGCTCTCGCAGAGACAGGTATGGTGAGTTCTGACGGTGCACGAGGAGCGTCGCGCGCCTCGCGGCCAATGCCGCCGAACTTAGCGCAAGAGCACCGGTCGAATTCGGATCGAGCCCGTCGACCGAGATTCGCACTTCTGGGCGCTCCATCAGTGCCTGACAGAGGCTGCCGCCAACCGATGAGTCCTCAGCGAGTACGCCAAACTCAGGTGTGTGCGCGTTCGTCGTTGAGATCAGGCCAAGACCAGAGCGATGCAGCGGAAGCACGCCGGCGAGGCGACCGTCGGCGCGGCGTATGTTGAGAATCTCGAGCCGGCCCCGGCCGTAGGCCGTCCACCAGGCGGAGATCCAACCGGGTCGAAGGAACGGCGACGCATCGACCCTGTCCGCCAGCGCGTCCCATTCG
>VBHP01000087.1:41037-63822 GCA_005881435.1 Chloroflexota bacterium
AATCGCGTGCGCGACGCTTACGACACTCGAAGAGTCGGGTCGTTTCGCGCTTGCACTGACGTCATCCAGGGCCACTGACCTTCGAGCCATAGCGTACGCGCCGATAGACGCGGCGTAGAGGTGGGGACGAGTCGTGGCCGCCGCCGATCTTCGCGCGAAAGTCGAAAAGCTCATCGTGCGGATGAACCTGTATGCGGCGAAGCGCGAATCGATCGCCGGCCGGCACATTGATGCCGGGCTCGCACGAGACCGCCATCCTGTACCCGGCCGCCACGACGAGAGCGCGCTCGCGGTGGCCAAAGAGGCCCCCCGGGTAGCAGAATGCGGAGACAGACCGACCGAGCCTCTGTTCGAGAGCTGCCTTGGAGTTGAAGATCTCGTTTCGCACATCATCTTCCCCCTGCGTGAGCAGGTTCGGATGGGTCACAGAGTGCGGCTCGAAGCGAAACGGCGAGTCGTGATCGAGCTTGGTGATGTCCGTCCAACTCATCACTGCGGGCTGGCGCTTGTACCAGTGAAACGCCGCAGTGCCATCCATCGCACCCGTTACCACGAACACCGTGGCCCGAAACCCGTATTTCTCAAGGATCGGCAGTGCGTGCTGAGCGACGTCGAGGTAGCCGTCGTCGAAGCTCAAGGCGATGAGCGGCTCGGGGAGCCGTTCCCGCACCAGAAGATCGTCAGCCTGCACGACGTCAAGTACGCGGTATCCCGCGGACGCGAGGAATTCCATCTGATCTCGAAAACGCTCGGGGGTGACCGCAAGATCGTCGTGATCGTTCGAGATGCGATGGTAAAAGAGGATGCGCAGTCCGAGTGGCCCAGGCTGGCGATGGCGAACGCGCCAGTACAGGGAACGGAGGCGCGTTATGGCTGCTCTGGCTCGAGGCATCAATGGCGGCTGCGGCACGAGACCGGAATGCCGCGCGCTCGTCTTGTTCAGGATCGCATTCATGGCTTGCCGGTCACTCGCACGCTGATACTACGTCTTCTCCCCATCTGGATTGCTTCTGCGGCCTCACGCAGATAGAGCCGCACCTGCATACGTCAGCGCCTCCTCGCATGATGCAAATCGAAACTCCATTAGCAGCTGCTGGAGTTTGTGTTCATTAACACCGATGCCCACCGTGTGCCGCAGCTGACTCAAGCGGGAAATGCGCGGCCTTGGCTGATCCTCGTCGAACTCCCATGGATGCACGTACACCACCGCGGGACGCGCCAGTCTCTGGTTGAGGAACCGAATCGCGGCACGCGTCAATAGGAGCGGGTACAGCCTGAAATAGCCACCTCCCGCCACCGGCACATGGAGTGGTCCGAGCTGCAAGACCGACGGCGGGATCTCCCACAGTCCGCCCTCCAGCTGATGGATCGCCTTCGGCGCGTCTGGAATCCCGTAGCGGTCATGCAGCGTCGGGAAGATCGACGAGTCGTACGCGTAGCCTGCTCGTCTCAATTCGTTGGTGGCCCAGAGGGTGCGAGATGTTATCGAGAACGTTGGCGCGCGGTACCCGAGTACCGGTTGCCCGGAGAGCTCCTGCAGGATTCGGCGCGCCCTCGACACATCTTCAAAGAAAGCGTCTCTGTTGAGGCTCCAAATCGGCCTGTGTCCCCAGCCGTGACTTCCAATCTCGTGGCCCGCAGCTGCGATCTCACGCACCAGATTTGGTAGGCGTTCCGCGACGATTCCGAGGACGAAGAATGTCGCGCGAACTCTTGCATGGTCGAGCGTCTCCAAGAGCCGCTCCGTACTTGCCGCCACCCGCGACGGAATGGTGGGCCATCGCTCCCTCTGGATCGCTCGCGCATATACCTCGGCCTGGAACCACTCCTCGACATCGATGCTCAACACGTTCGTCACGGCGCCGCTGGCGAGGTGCTGGATGGCGAGCGGCGGCGCCGATTCCTCGAGGTCACGGCGCGGCGTGCTAGCGACGTTCACACGCGTACGGTACCCGGCGGTTAATCGGGCGAACCTCTGTTAAATGCCCTAGGCCACGCCGAAGATTGGGAATCCTGCGGCTCGGCACGCGACCGACGGCCAGGTTGAAAGGCAGTTGTAGCGTCGCCAGAGTGCGAATTTCAACCCACGGTCTCAATTACATGTGCTCGCGACCCCTCGCGCGGTGATCCGTTCCGCCTAGAGGGTGCGTCACGCTGCGTTAGAGTCCGAGCACGCCGATGGGACTCTTGGTCGCGTCTCCGATGTATCCGAACCCCACGAATCGTGGAGACAAGCTTCGGTGGCACGCTCTGCTCACTAGTCTCGCCACGCTCGCGAAGCTCGAGGCAATCTTCGGCTTTGCGCCCGGTCGCGACGTCAGAAGCGCTGCTTTCGAACGCCTTTTTTGCTCAGTGAAGATAGTCCCCGCGAACGTCTTGCAGTTTGTGTCGGCTGGTCTCGCGTTGGAGCTCGCGGGACGACCTTCTGTCTTTGGCAGGCTCGCCACACCCGGCTGGCGATCGGGCGTCTTCTCGGCGGCATCCAGTGGTTCTCCTGTCCTGCTTCTTGGACCAAGCGCTTCGGCAATACCCGATCTCCCGTTTCCCGCCGTCCTGGACCTGATCGACGTAAGCAGTAGAGTGCGAACTCCGTCCGGAGACCGCTTGACGAAGGACACCGTGCTATCGGCCGAGCTCGAAATGTCGCGAAGGTTCGTGGTCATCCTCGCGTGCGAAGATGACCGCAAATGGCTCATTCGACACGGAGGTGACGAGAGACGCTTGGTCGCCATCCCAAATGGTGTCGATCCGCAGCTCTTCGAGGCCGCACGCCATCCGTCACGAGGCGTCCTGCTCTTCGTCGGCAATTTCAATTTCCAACCGAATCGCGAGGCCCTGACTTGGTTTCTCGAGCATTGCTGGCCGGTGCTTCAGGCAGATCGAAGTGGCCTCTCGCTCCGCGTGGTCGGCTATGGCGCGGACCGGATCAGAGAACGACCACCAGCGGTCGAGATATTCGCGAATGCGCCGGACATGCTCCCGCATTATCAGGAGAGCGAGGTCGCTATTGCGCCGCTGCAAAGTGCGAGCGGAGTCCAGAACAAGGTCATTGAGGCAATGGCGGCGGGGCTACCGGTCGTATGCACGTCGCCGGTTTCACGGGGACTCTCCGACGGTCACCCGGCGGTCGTCGCCGACGACCGCGATGGATTCATTGACGCCTGTCGCGCCCTCACCTCGGATGCAGCGCGAAGAGAGGATCTCGGAGCGAAAGGGCGCGAATATGCGCGGCGGAGCCATAACTGGAATACCAGCGCTAACGACCTTTACAACGTTCTCGTTAATGTCAAATGAGTTTGGGCGACTAGGTCCTCATGTCTATTGCTCTTCGCAGAGCTGCGGTGGCGAGACGCAAGCGAACGTAACTCTCGTCTGATCTGGAGAAGCGCCACATGACAAGCCATTTCATCCATCTCCAGGCATCAACGAATAGGACGCCCGCGCGCATCAACGTCGCTGTCACAAGGCCGTGGTGCTGTCTGAAGTAGCGCACGCGACTGAAGTAGAACTGGGTCTGATTCCACTCGCGAGGCATGTGCCTCTTGACCGTCTGCCCCGAGAGGTGCACCACCTGGACGTCAGGTACGTACCACACCTCCCATCCGGCGCGGCGCATTCGGTGGCACAGGTCCGGCTCTTCGTAGTACAGGAAGTACCCAGCGTCTAGCGGCCCACTATCTCGGAGCGCTGTTCGACGGAGCAGCAGACACGCTCCACTAACCCAGTCAGGCTGGAACGGCTGGCTGCGGACGGAGGCGGGGTAGTAGCCGCGAAACCCGTCTGGCAGCCACCGTGGAGGTATGGATCTGGAGACTTCGCTCAGCAGGGTCGGAAATCGAGCTGGCCGCTCGCAGGGAACAACCTCCCCAGCCAGGTCGACGAGTTCGGGCGCGATAATTCCAGCCCGAGGGTGCGCGTCGGCGAAAGCCACCAAACCATCCAGGACGCCCTCCGGGATGATCGTGTCGTCGTTGAGGACCAGGTGGTACGGAGCAACACCCAATGCGATCGCCTGGTTGTGATTCGCCGAGAAACCCAGAGGCACTGAGTTGCGGATCGTCGTTACCTGGGGGAATGTGGCCGTTAGGCTCACTGTGTCTCCGGGAAGGTTCTGGACAACGAATACCTCTAGCGGAAGCGAGGTCGATCGGAAGAGCGACCCGAGGCAGTCGACGATCATCGGGCCCGACTTGTGGTCGACCACTGAAACTGTGACAGCGGGACGTTGCTCGCCTGGAATCACGCCGCTCTCAAGGATTGAGTGTCAGTGAACACGCTGAGATGCCAAACCGAACCGCCGGGCGAGAGCAAACGCGGCTTTCCGCCCGTTCTCGGCAACGAAAGCTGCCTGCAGCAATACAGGATTAGGGAACGAGTAACGCGCCAGTGCTTGCTGGTTCCGCCGAACGTACCGCCAGTTGTTGGCGACGGAAAACAATCCCGTGCGGAACTTCGATCGGCTATGACAGCCGCCGCGGTCCATGGACCGATCGACGACGTAGTGGTAGCAGGCTGTGTGGGGGCAATACACGAGTCGATGCCCCGCGGCGAGTGCACGGAGATAAAAGTCTCCCTCCTCGCGGTAGAAATTTCCGATGAGGCCCTCGTCATACCGCAGCCGCGTGGCGACGTTTCTCCGAATGAGCGCACATGCGCTGAGGAACGGCCACTCGACGTCAACGTCCGTTGGTAGCGCGAAGCGGTAGTCCAGATGCCACGGAATGTGTGTACTCGTGGCTTGTACGTAGCGCTGAAGAGCCTCGCCCCGCGACTCATAGCTTTCGATCGGAGCACGGGGCCCGGCGATAATGTCGGCCCGCTGCTCCTCTAAGTGACGTACGAGCGTCTCGACGTAATCGGGCTCGAAAACCACCTCGTCCTCGCCATAGCAGACGAACTCAGATTCCGCCGCGTCGGCGCCCGAGTTTCGCGCGGCCGGCAGCCCTTTGTTGCGAGTGTGGCGCACGAGTTTGATGCGAGGGTCTTCCCTAGACGAATCTTGCACCAGCTCGTGGGTCCCATCCTGACTACCGTCATCGACGATGATGATTTCACTGATGCCACGCACAGATCGATATGTCGGCAATGTTTGAACCAACCAATGCCGCCGATTGAAAGAGGGGATAACGACTGCAACCGTCATAACTGGCTGTGCCTCACATCGTGTAAGAACCGAATGCCCACCACCAGAACGATGAGTGTAGCGGCGGCAAGAGTCAGAAGCCCCGTCTCGACCGCGCCTGCATAGATTAGGAGAAGTCCCAAGTCGCCGAGGGCTCCTGCGCCGAGTGCCACACCCGCCAGCACCACAGCCTTCGCACGCACATGGAACATGCGTCCAGCGATCAAGAAGCCGAGGCAGGTAACACTCAGTCGAATGCTTGCGCTTGCAGCCGCGGCGCCGAGCATCCCGTAGCCCGGTATGAGCAGAAAGTCCAAGGCGAGACTTGTAATGGCACCGGCGCCGCCGAGACTAACCATTCGGCCGATGCGTCCTGTTGCGTAGAAAGCTGAGGCGGAGACAACGCCGCATGCGGCCGGTCCCATACCGATAGCCAGAATGGCCGCCAGCACCGACGGCGACGGCGACAGCTCGGAGCCCGCACGACCAACGAGCAGCGTCGCGGACAACGTGGCCAGCCACAGCAAAACAGGGAAAGCAATCGAGACAGCGATCCACATTCGACTGTAGGTCACTCTTGCGTCGTGACTGTCGCCGGCCGCCCTCGCCAGACGAGGTAGGAACACCGCCGCGGTCGCCGCGGCGGGAAGCCCAATGGTCGCGACGACCGCGTAGGCTGCGCCGTACTGGCCAACCTCCTGGTCGCTTCGGAAGTAGTGCAGGAACAAAAGCTCGCCGCGCTGCCACAGGAACGAGTCAATTACACCGAGGACAAGTATCAGTGTCCACTTGTTCAGACCAGTGGAGCGGAGAGTCGCTGATAGCGGGCGTGCTTGTACCGCGCCGGATATGGCGTACGCCACGACGGCGGCGGACACGAGGCCAACGACATATGAGGCCACGAGGGCTCCGCCCGACACCGATACCGCAAGAACGATCGCCAACGAAATAAGTGCGACGATCAGGCCCGCAGCGCTGGACAACGCCAGCCGGAGGTAGGTTCCACGCCCTTGTAGGACGGCTGCGAGAACCCGAATCGCGCCGAGTGCTGCCGCGCCCAGAGCGGACGGAACGGCGAGCTCGGCACGGAGCCCGCTCACTAGCGTTAAGGCGGCGGCCACGCCGCCGCCTGCCGAGGACAGCCCGAGTCCCTCCATCACTCCATCCGCGGAGGCGGGCGAGGGTCGCTGCGCGACCTGCGGAAGAAGCCACGCCGACCAGCTGTTACCCAGCAGCGCGCCGATCGAGATGCACCAGAGCACGAGGCTGACTTGACCAAGTTCATCGGGCTTCAGCGTGTGAGAGCCGATTAGCGTGATGGATACCGGAAGGGCGGATGACATAAGCGTCGCGACGCCTGAAGCAAGGAGACTGCGTTGGAACTCCGTTAGGTATGTCCACGGAGAAAAGATCGAACGGTGGCTCGGGACGGCCTCAGATAACTCTCTCATCCGATCCTGCGGTAAACGTCCAGCGTATTTGCCACCATGCGCTCCACGGTGTAGCGCTCAAGAAGAAGCCTCCAACCCGCTTCCGCGATTTGTACGCATTTATCGTGGTCTGACAGGAGCTCAAGCACGGCGTCTGCCAATGCCTCCGAGTTGGGCGGGACCAGTGGTATTCCGTCGCCTCCGAGCAGTTCGCGGGCGGGCGGAATGTCGAACGCAATGAGTGCTCTACCGGCCGCCATGGCTTCCAGGTAGGTCAGGCCGAAAGACTCGGCAAGAGACGGAACCATGATCACGCTGGATTGTTCGCGCAGTCGCTCTAGAGAGGCCTGGTCGACCCGTCCCATGAGCGTGACCGCACGGCTTAATCTGCTATCTCGCGCAACGACGTCCTGATACGGCGTGCCTTGCCGATCGCGGCCGATTTGTCCTGCAAATACGAACCGAGCTTTAGGCATCGAGGCCGCCACCAGGCCGGCGGCCCTCAACGCGATCTCGGTGCCTTTGCGCGGTTCAAGCCTTCCGACGATCAAGACCACGGGAGCACCCGAGAGAGGCGTTTTCGCCGGGATCCGGATGCCATACGGCACGATCGCGACGTCGACGACGTTCGTCGCCACGGCTACTTCGCGGAGTCGTTCGCGAGCACCACGTCCACCCACCGCCCGCCAGAACGTCCGATCGGCCGCTGCGCGTTCCTTGACGCTCGATTTCCAGTACGCATGCACTGTGCGAACCGTCGTCACGAGACGGACGGCCACGACCGTGGCTGCCGAGGCGGGAACGAGCGCGCCTTCGCCTGCCCAGCTCGGATACTCGACCACGTCGAATTGACGATTGAGAACTTGGAGAAAACGCCGGACGGCAAGAGGTCGCGCAATAAAGTTCGGCAGGAGCGAAAGTCTCGCTGCATTCGGCACGCGCCAAACCAGCAGGTTGCCGTGTTCTTCGCGGATCGCGGTGTTCGTGAGGCTCCGGCTTACGACCGTCACGGCGCATCCCGCTTCTCCGAGGCCTTCAGCAAGTAGATGTACGTACGTGGCAATGCCGCCCCACGCAGTCTCTGGCGGGAACTGTTGGCTGATGAGGCAGACGTTGTTCACTGATGGCGCTGACCTGCGGGAGTCGCTAGAGAGTGACTGAACGACGGGCGGGCGAATACGGGAAGTCTAGGGTAACCGGGATTTGTAGCGGGTCGGAGAACGCATGGGACTACGGCGGTTGTTAGCAGTTGCACGTTCGTGTGAAAGGGCCGGCGGGCTACCGGCAAGCGAGCGGCAACCGATGCTTGAGATGATCTCACGCGTCCTGGCCTATGGGTCGGCTTGCGTTCTCTGCCGTCAGACCACGTGGCGACCTTCCATCAATTGCCCTCGCGAACAGCTCTCGCGCGTCCGTAACAGGTTGTCACGTTGACGTTCAGCATCGCTGTTCCTCCGACGAGCCACTAGTCAAGATGCGATCGGACACGCGCGGCGCTTCGCGACGCCTGACGGCGGCCTGATAATGCGCAGAGTTTTTCGCCGTGCTCGGTGCTCATGACGCGCGTGCTCGAAGGTAACTCCGCCGGAGTTTGCCGATCTTGGCCGATCGGACGTTCTGGCGGGCGGTGGGTGGACGTGGTGCTCGCGAACGACTCCGCGAAGTAGCCGTGGCGACGAACGTCGTCGACGTCGCGATCGTCGGCGCTGGCCCATACGGGCTGGCGGCGGCGGCCCATTGCGTCGGCCTCCGTTCGATCGTCTTCGGACCAGCAATGTCAACGTGGAGGCGGATGCAGCCGGACATGCAACTCCGCGCCATCTGGGACCACATGACCCTGCACGCGCCGGCCGGGCGCGGCACTCTCGCCGAGTGGATGGCAGAGACGGGCACACCGAAGAAGGAGCCAATGACTCCTCCAGACTTCCTCAGCTACGTGGACTGGTTCCGTGAGCACTACGTTCCGTGTCATGACGGTGCAGAAGTCGTTTCCGTTACCAAAGTCGGAGATGCGTTTCGTGTCGCGACAACCACGGGGGTATGGTCCGCACGAGCTCTGGTCGTCGCGGTGGGGATCACGCCTTTCCCTGTCCGTCCCTCATTCGTGACAGTGGAGGACGACCGAATCTCGCCCGCAACTGACCGCGACCGATTCGACGATCTTTCGAGTGCCGCCGTCATCGTCGTGGGAGGAGGGCAGGCAGCAGTGGAGGCGGCTGCATACGCAGCTCGTGCAGGCGCCAAGGTGACGCTGTTGTCGCGCAGCGATCTGCATTGGTTCGTAAACAGAAGGCCGAAGGAGCATCAGCGGATCCGTCGGTGGCTCTATCGGCTGGCGTATCCGGAGCAAGGCGTAGGCCCCCCGGTGATCAATCGCCTCGTCTCGCATCCCGATCTCTACGCATCATTACCCGGACAGAGCCGCGACCGGCTTACCGCTCGGAGCCTGAGGTCTGGAGCCTCACCCTGGCTTGAGCGAATGGTCAAGGACAAGGTCGACATACGCGAGGGCGTCGCCGTTTCAACGGTCGAGGCACGCCCTGACCAACTGGTACTGCATCTGTCGGACGGATCCGTAATTGGGGCTGACCGGCTCCTCCTCGGTACTGGGTACCGATTCGCCCTCGACAGACTCGCGTTCCTCGATCCGGCGATCAGGTCGAGGATCGCGATTCGCGACAGCTGGCCCGTCCTCGACCGTGCTTTTCGATCGTCGGAGCGTCGCCTTGCGTTCGTCGGCTATCCGGCCGAAGGAACGTTTGGGCCTTTCTGTCGGTTCGTCCGAGGCGCCTCATTCTCGGCAGTGCGCGTTACCGCAGGCCTCCGCACAGCCCTGCGGTAGTTCAGCGCTCGCGGGGCCCACGGTCCAGGATCGGAAAGGTCGATGCCGTCGTACAGCATGGACGGTTTCCAGGGTGGCCAGAGCGTTCGCAACACGTCTGCACGCGCGGCCGCCGACGTTCGTCCCAGCAGAGCAGACCGCACGCGTAGAATTTCTCCACCGATCCATCGCATTTCGACGTTCGCTCGATGGACCGGAAGTGGTTCGACTTCATCTCCGAGTGCCGTGTGGATCGCCGCAGCGAGCAGTCCTGGCAACGACGCTTCCGCCAGCGGAATCCAGGCGTGAATTCTCGGGCCAAGTTCCATGAACCGTGGTCCGCGCGAGGAAAACTTGTACTCGACCTCGGCGATGCCCTCGAGCCCGCAGTCCCGCAACAGAGCCAACGCTTCTTGGACTCCGGGCGCGTCAGGCAGAATTGTTCGCTTCCAAACAGACGTGCCTCCTCCCAGCGGGAAGAACGAGAACGTTTCTCTGGCGGAGCAGGCGACGACAGCGCCGTCGTGAACGACTGCCGTAACGGCAAGGGCGCGACCGTCTACGTATTCCTGCGCGAACGGAAGTAGCCCATCATCGCCGGTCAGTCTGGTCACCGTAGCGAGCGCCTCGTCGCGGCTGCTGACCTTCACATGCCGTAGCTGACGCATAACGCCCCCAATCCGTTGATAGGTGCGTCGTGGCTTGATGACGCATGGGAATCCCAGCGATTGCGCTGCATCGACGATCTCGGCAGCCGTGCCGGCGACAATCGTCTCGGGAACACCGAAGCCGTGGCGTCGCGATGCCTCGATGCCCGTCGCCTTGTCGAGGAATACTTCCGCCGAACGACGGTCTGCCGCAAGGACGCGCGCCCCGACGACGGTTGCGTCTGCACCTGCAGCCTGCCAGCAGTAGGCGAGAGTCAAATCGCTAGACGGGATGACCAGATTGACATCCCATTCAACGCAGGTCTCTCGTAGTCGATCTATGTAGCGGGCCGAATCAGCGGCGGGCGGCGGAAGCTCGACTGTAGCTGTCGTCCAGCGCGAGCGCGAGGAGCGCGTGCCGGACTCACAAACAACATTCCAGCCAAGCGCACCCAACACGCGGACGACGACCACCGCCTGCGCCCCCCCGCCGTCAAGGACAAGTGCAGTTTGCTGCGCAGGCAAGACCGTAGCGACGTTGCGGCTCATCTCGCACGGCGCGAACTCACGCCGACCCCACCAACCACGCTTCGAATGCGCTCAGCCTACTCGCCGAGGCATGCGAAACCAATACGGCATGCTGCCTACTCGCAAGGCGCTGTAGCGCGTCGTCTTTCGCGCGATCTCTTGGCGCAGTGATAGGCCGTTTGATTCGGACGCCGATACTTGGCAGCTAACAACAGCGCCAGCCTCACAGAGAGCGATCGTTAACTCGTTTGGCGCAATTTGCCGGTTATTGAGTCAGCGATACGGTGACGGTGCGGAGCGCGTTACGTCGAGGAGTCTGTGGCGATGCACGCGAGTTCGATGCAGCATATGCATGATCTGGTATCGCGGTACTTGCAACCCAATGTCTCCCTGCGCATCGTTGACATCGGCAGCTACGACGTGAATGGAAGTTACCGCGACCTCTTCGACAAGCCGGGCTGGCGCTACCGCGGTGTCGACCTCGAGGCTGGCCCGAACGTTGACGTGGTCCTCAGCTCTCCGTACAAGTTCCCGCTGCCTAGCAACTCTGCGGACCTGATCATTTCCGGCCAAGCGTTCGAACATATCGAGTTCTTCTGGCTGAGTTGGAGCGAAATGGTCCGGGTCCTGCGACCCGGCGGATTGATCTTTCTCATTGCCCCGTCTCGTGGCCCGGAGCACCTCCACCCAGTCGACTGCTGGCGATTCCTGCCGGCCGGCTACCGTGCTCTGGCGAAGTATGCAGGCGATCTTGATGTGCTTGAGGTCACCACTGACTGGGAAGCGCACTCTGACCAGGACAGCGCGCTATGGGGTGACACAGTTGGAGTGTTTCGCAAGAGTCCGCTGCGAACTGGTCTTCTCAATCGGTTGCGCAGGCGCCTCGCCAGCCGATTCATAGAGTCTGGATAGTTAATTCTTCGAGTCGTTCTGAAGTACCAAGATCGACTGTCCGAATGCCACGGCCTCGCCGCCATCGACCGGACGAACGTTCCTCTCGTCGCCGGGATACCAGCGAAGTGACGTCCAACCGGCAAGGTTCGCGACCGCGCTGATGAGATCGCGCGAGGTCGTGACGTTGCGCACCTGCTTCCATCGAGTGCGAAAGTCTGCGTCGGCCTGCGCGAGGAAGACCTCGCGCGCCAGCGGAAAGTCCAGCGAGAGACACGAGAGCACGAGCCGGCCTCCAGGCCGAAGGACACGGATTGCGTCTTCCAAGTATCGAAAGCTGTCCTCA
Organism: Chloroflexota bacterium; assembly: GCA_005881435.1. Classification (GTDB taxonomy): domain Bacteria; phylum Chloroflexota; class Limnocylindria; order P2-11E; family CF-107; genus CF-107. The sequence continues at coordinate 52,823 of VBHP01000087.1, forward strand.
TGCTCCATATGCGTGAAGACAGAGAAGGCGCACATCATGTCGACGCTGGCGTCGGGGACCGGGAATTGTTCGGTTCGCTGATGGAACCATGAGATCCGACAAGATGGGTTGGGAAACGCCAGCGCGATATGGTGCTCCGCGCGCGCGAGAATTGACTTTGAAATGTCGGTTCCAATGTAGTGGCCACTCGCGAGTGCAGGAATCGCATGCAGGGCTAGGCGACCGGTGCCACACCCGAAGTCCAGCAGCGTGTCAGTGGGTGTGAGCCCCTCCATCACCAGAACCGATAGCTCCCGTCGCCCGACGAGATCGAACGGCCCATCGCCGACGACCTCGTCACCTGCAATCTGTGTGGCAAGGCGTTCATAGAGCGTCTCGTAGACGGACTCGTTCGAAGGGCCACTTGCTACCGGGCGTTGCATGCCCAAGAGCGCCCGAGTTGCTCGCCGAAGGCCATGAACAACCTCGGGTCCGAACACGCCTCTCACTCGGCCTCTCAAACGATCACCTTGGATTTCTTGCGAAAAGATATGCCGACACTCGGGTTTGAGCCCATGAGAAGGCACGAGAAGGCGGCCCGTAAACTGGGTCCGAGATCAGCTAGGCCTCGAATGATTCTCAAGCACGAGGATGGACTGCCCGAAAGCCAACGGCTCATCGCCGTCGATCGGTCGGATGTTCCTCTGGTCGCCGGGATACCAGTGGAGTGGCGTCCAGCCAGCAAGCGTTGCGATCGCAGTCACGAAATCGCGCGAAGTTGTGACATTCCGCACTTGGGCCCAGCGGGTGCGAAAGTCTGTTTTAGCCTGAGCGAGAAAGACTTCGCGCGCCGCCTGAAGATCCAGCGGCAGGCACGAGAGTACAAGCCGTCCCCTGGGACGAACCAGTCGGATTGCGTGCGTCAGATAGCGAAAGCTGTCCTCATGCTCCATGTGTGTGAAAACAGAAAAGGCGCACATCATGTCGACACTGTCGTCCGCGAGCGGGAAGGCTTCAGTTCGCTGATGGATCCACGAAATCTGACAAGGCGGGCTGGCGAAGGCACGAGCGATGTGCCGCTCCGCGCGGAGGAGAATCGTCTTAGAGATGTCTGTACCGATGTAGTGGCCCCCGACGAGCGCGGGAATCGCTTGTAGAGCCAGGCGACCGGTGCCACAGCCAAAATCCAACAAGGTGTCGGTCGGTGCGAGCCCTTCCATTAGAAGCACCGAGAGTTCCATGCGACCGATCAGGTCAAAGGGTCCCCCGCCAATGACCTCATCGCCTTCGATCGCTCTGGCGTGGCCCTCGTAGAGCGTCTCGTAGACAGATTCGTCCCGATGAAGGTCGACGGTCTTATCAGGGAAATGCCAAAACGCTTGAGTCCTTCGCCGCACTCGGTCAACCGCCGGTCCAAGACCGGACCAGACTCGTGTCATCTTTGCGATCTGGGGCACCTAATGTCGAAACAGCATAAGCTGAGCCACTGCTAGGGTCTCACTCCGGTCACTCCTACCCAGGCGTCATCCCAGCGATGCAGCCGGACATCCTTGAAGCCCGCCTTGCGTGCGTATGTCAAGAGCTCGTCGCCGCTTGAAACCATGCTCAGATGGGCGGGTCGCCGAGCAGGCTCGAAGGCGTACGAATCCATGAATACCTTCCACCCGTGTGTCGAGGTGATGTCGACGTTGTCGAAAAAACACCGGCCGCCGCGCCGAAGGACCCGAAATGCTTCCAGCACATACCGATAACGGTCCCATTCAAAGAGATGCATGAAGACCACCGTGCAGTAGACGACGTCGACTGACGAAGACTCGATCTCTCTGAGCCCGACCTCTCCGAGCTCGATAAGCTGAACGTTCGGAACCGTCTCTAGGCGCCGGCGCGCGTACTTCAACATGTTTCCGGAGATATCGGTGCCGATCCATTTCTGACATCGTCGTGCGACGAACTTGCCGACACGCCCAACTCCGCATCCGATTTCGAGAATGACATCGGATTTACGAATGCGGACAAAACGATCAAGGAGATCTGCGGTGTAACCGCCCATGCGGTCCAGTTCAGCCTCATCCGAGTACCCGGCCACATAGATCTTGGCATCGTCAGAGTTCGCAGCGAGCTTGTCCCAAGTCGCCTTGTAGTCTGAGCGACTGCTTACATCGGAGTCGTGGTGTTCCACGCCCAGCGCCGACCTGATCCTTGCGTCATTGCCGCTGCATGGGCACATCAACTCTGTCCACATGAAAGCCGAAGCGTACCAGCGCGTCGATCGAAGCCATGATCGACGAAATTCCATTGACTGCCGACTCGGCGGGAGTCATCGAAGGGAGACCGGCCAACATACTCGACGATTGCTGCATCGCCAACGGACTTGGGTCTCATGCCCCACGCCGCACCACGGTCACGAAGCGGGGCCTCTCTACATGATCCGGGGCGCGAAATCGGGCGGAATGCTCCTCATGTTTGGGTTGTAGTACGGGTCGTGGTCGAGAATCGGCGCCCAGCGCTGCCTCATCAAGGCCGACTCCCGCGCAAATCGAGCGCGCTTCTCGGGCGAGTCTTCGTATCCACGACTCTTGGACTCGTGGTGCAGTAGGCGCACCTGACCGAGGCATACGTTCCGGTAGCCGCGTTGGAGCAGTCGCAAGCAGAAGTCGACGTCGTTGAACGCGACGCCCAGCCGTTCATCGAAGCCACCAACTTCGGCCAGGAGCTCGCGCCGAACCATCATGCATGCCGCGGTGACCGCCGCGTAGTTCGACTGTGCTAGCAGCCGCCCGAAGTGTCCCGGTTGCTTGGACGATTCTCGACTATGACTGTGTCCTGCCACGGCGCCTTCCATGAGGATCACGCCGCCATGCTGAACAGCTCCGTCCGGATACACGAGGACGCAGCCAACGGCCCCGATCTCTCGCTGTCGCGCGTACCCAGCCATCTCCTCGAGCCAAGAGCCGTCAAGGACCTCAGTGTCGTTATTGAGTAGAAGGACGAGCGGCCCGTCCGTCTCGACGACTCCTGCGTTGACGAGCGCGGAGAAGTTGAAAGGCAGGTCGCGTCGGATGACGCGGAACCGCCCCTCCCTCAAGCGGCCGAAGTGCTCGAAGACCTCGAAGGTAGCCTGCTCTCGGCTTCCATTGTCCACGACGCAGACTTCGAAATTGGGATGCGTGGTGAGATCGAAGACCGATTGGAGGCACCGCTCCAGAAGCGCCGCCTGATCTCGCGTGGGTATCACGATCGAGACTTTCTGCGACGGGTCGGCCGCGAGATGAACGACGTAGCGGTCCGGGAAGTGACGGTGAGACTCCACGGTTCCGGCTATCGCCCGGCGCGCGAGAGCCTCGCTGAGCGCATCGATTGCGGCGCGATACGCGTATGGCTTCGCATTCATCGCTGCCGCGGCGGATCCGGAGGTGATCCGCCAGTGATACAGCACGCGTGGAATATGGTGAATTCGGCACGTCTTCTCGGTAACACGAAGGGCGAGGTCATAATCCTGGCTACCCTCGGTCCCCACGCGAAAGCCGCCGACTTCTTGCACGATCGACCTTCGATAGACAGATAGGTGCCCTATGTACATATTTGCGAGCAGCGTCTCGGGTGACCAGTCGGGCTTGAAGTGCGGATCCTTGCGCGAGCCCGACTCATTGATCTTGTCCTCATCGCTATAGAGAAGATCCGCATCCGGATGCTCGTTGAGAACGAGAACGCTCTGAAGTAGTGCATCCGACGATAGTTCGTCGTCATGATCGAGGAGAGCAACAAAATCGCCGGTGGCTAGGCTAAGGGCGCTGTTCGACGCCGCCGCGATGTGTCCGTTTCTGTCGCGAAACACGACCTTGATGCGCGGTTCGATCGATGCATACCGTTCGAGCAGCGGCCGAATCCCGCTGGAGGTCGACGCGTCGTCCGCGATGCAGAGCTCCCATCGCGAATACAACTGGCTACGGACCGACTCGATGGCGCGTTTTAGCAGCCGGACCGGCGGGTTGTACACGGGCATGAGGACCGAGATCGTCGGCTTATAGGAGCACGCCTCCACGGTAGCCTGGAGGCGTGCCGTTGCTGCTTCGTCGAGGCGGTTCTGCTCGACCCACAGAGGGTATTGAGGCGCCGAACCTTGCTGATACTGGAGCAGACCAACTACCGAGTTCCTGAGTCCCGTGAATCCCGACCGGCGGAGGACTCGTACTGCGCCCATCGCGAGATGCCACACATGACGCTCTCTGTTTAGCCCGAGATAGATCGCCGCGGTCCGTAATGCGATCCGCCAGGAGCCGATGCGCTGCAGGGAAAACTCCTCGATCGCGAATTGGCATGGTTCGAGCGACGGATCGAGGCGGGCAAAGCAGGCGTGGCTCAAGCCGACGAAGAGCTCCAGCGAATTACCAGTGGTGCTTAGCGTACCCAGGCGATGTCCCGTGAGTTCACCCGCTTGTTTCCCATCGTCGACATAGAGCATCACGACAGCCGCCGGCTTGGCGCGTCCTTTCAAGTGGAGCCTGACCCAACCGTTCGGCAGCGGCGGCTCGAGTCGAAATTGTGGGTCATCGCCGGTGCTCTCCCAATCGAATCCATCTACCGCCCTTGGTCGAAGCTCTTGGATGGGGACGAGTCGCGGTCGATATGTTCGCTGCGTGAGTCCCTCGAACCAGCTGCGGAGTAGCTCGACAAATGCCGTAATCGGTCTTACCGCGTGCCACACGCGTCTCAATGGAGCGACCATTTCGTGCACCCGACGAATGTCATCTCGTGCCCGTCTCATTTCATCTGCGAGCGTCGTCTGCGTGCTTTGGAGCTCCTGCCGGACTGCGTCGCGCTCGTGTCGAATCGCGTCCAGTTCGGCCCGGGCGTCATGAGCCTGCGAGGCGAGCGCCTCCATCTCGCGCTGGAGGATCGCGGGCTCCAACAAGCTCTGAGCCGATCGGAGATCCTCGAGCTCGGCCCGAACACGCTCTAGCTGGGAGCTCTCAGAACAGGGAAGCGCCTTCAGCACGAACTGGTACGTGACAGCCTCATCTTGTGACTCGACGTATCGCGCGAGCTCTGGGCCGAATTGATTGAGCGGTTGAGCAATCTCCATGCGGTGAGGCGCTGCGTATGTTCGATCCAGCTCGCTCACCCAATAGCCGGATTGCTCGAAAAGGTGAATAACTCCGCGCTTCGAGAAGAAGCGCCGATGCGTCTCGTCGAGAAGTCCGAGTGGGCGATAATCAAAGTTGCCTTTGAGTAGCTCCAAGGTGACAGAGATGTGTGTGATATTCGGGATAGAGGCAACAAGGAAACCATCAGGTCCGAGTAGTGAACGTACCTGCCTCAACGTGCGCGAGGGGTTCGCTAGATGTTCCAGAACGTCCGCGCAGATCACAGCATCGAATCGCTCGCCCTGTAGTTCCTTTGCGAGATCAAGAGCCTCGAGGTCGCCAACAATCACCTTCTCGCAGTAGGCTCGAGCCGCGGCCGCGAGCGAAGGATCGATCTCCACCCCGACCACACGCGCTCCACGCATCTGAAGGACCTTCGCCAAGTAGCCTGACGCGCAACCGATATCCAGGACGGTTCGCGCGCTTCCGACCAGCCCGAGCACCTTCGCGTGCGACGTGTTCTCCGCTGTCGGATCGATTTCGATGTCATAACGTTTCGCCGAGTCACTCTTATCGGCGTTCATCTTGTCCCCGCATCAAGCGAGTCGGCGACGGCTCCTGCCGTCACAGCCGTGTGATACAAATCGGCAACTTCGTCCGGCGAACCGGCGGCGCGGATGCTGCCCGCATCGAGCCAGATCGCGCGGGAGCAAAGCGTCCTGACCAGTGAGAGATCATGCGACACGAGGAGAACGGTCACTCCTCGCTCACGGAAGCTATTGATGCGGGCACCGCACTTGACTTGGAATGCCTCGTCGCCGACAGCCAACACTTCGTCGACGAGGAGGATGGTCGGATCCCAAGCCGTCGCGACGGCAAAACCTAAACGCATCATCATGCCGGTCGAGTAGGTTCGGAGTGGCGCATCGATGACCTCCGCAAGCTCGGCGAACCGGACTATCTCGTTGAAACGCTTATCGATCACCTTTTTTGGGTGGCCAAGAAGCGTCGCGTTCAGGTAGACGTTCTCTCGACCCGTCAGATCTGTGTGAAAGCCGGCGCCTATTTCGAGTAGTGGACTGACTGGCCATCCCTTTAGCCATACGCGACCACTTGTCGGTCTGAGAACGCCAGCGACGAGGCGTAGAAGACTGCTCTTTCCCGAGCCGTTGCGTCCGATGATGCCCAGCACGTCGCCCCTGCGAACGGTCAGTTCGATGTCGCGAAGAGCCGAGACGTCCACCCACCGGACGCGCCCCTGTAACCGTCGAATTGCATACTCCTTAAACGACGAGAGGCGCTCGTTTGGCAGCCGGTAACGGAGCGAAACACGTTCTAGCCGAAGAACGATGTCCCTTGCGCGCTCCGTCTCGCCGGGGAGATACGGAGCGCCAATGAAGGATGTCTCCTGGGCGTACGGCACTGCCTCGCGCATCAAATTCTGGCCGCCATATTGTCCGCGCGTCCCGAAAAGACGATCCAGCCCACCGCGAGCGTCACGAGCGAGATGACAGTGGCAGCAGCAATCGTCTCTGGAGCGGGGCCTCGCCCAGCCCAAATGGGCTCGCGAAATGCCTCAATGAAGTAGTAGCCAGGGTTCAGCTGCATCCACCAGCGGTCTTGAACGGGGATGACTGAGACCGGATACATCACCGGGGTCAGGAAGTAGAGAGCGGTGAGAATCAGCTGGTACACCTCAATGATGTCTCTAAAGGAGACCGCAAGCGTCGAAATCAGGAGTCCCACGCCGAGCGCGAACCCAGCTGTGAGGACGACAGGGACTGGCAACCACAAGAGCGACGGCGAGAGCGGGACGCCGGTCGCGATCATGATCGCGGCAAGAGGGACCAGTGCAAAAGCAAGATTCACGAGCCCGGTGCCGATGGCGGAAATAGCGAACACCGCCTTGGGCACGTAGATCCGAGTGAGGAGGGGCCCGCCCCAGACGAGGTTGGTCATTGCCGACGTGGTGCTCTGAGCAAAGAAGTTCCAAAGCAGCAGCGCTGACAACACATATACGGGATAGTGGGGTGTGTCTCCTCGGAACAAATGCGAGAACACGACGCTGAGAACGACCATCATCAGTAGGGGGCTGAGCATCGTCCATCCCACACCGAGGACGGATCGCTTGTATCGCGTCCTCACGTCCCGAGCGACGAGCTGCAAGACTAGATCGCGGTACCTCAGGGCCTCTAGAAACTCGTGCCGCAAGGGCAGTTCGCGCCGCGCCGAGTCGTACACGTTCTCGCCGGCGCTGAGCTGCGCGTTGAGGCCGCCCGCTTCTCCCACCAGAGCAGATGGTCCGACATGCGTCAGAGAAATGGCAAGCGGGTCAACCATGCGAAGAGATCGAACGATAACTTGCTGCTTAGCTAGTCCTATGAGGAACGAGGTACGAGACTTACGACTATTCGAGCAAGCCTAACTCGGGCCCTCCTAATCGTCACAGTCCTCCTGAGCTTAGCGGTGCTCTTGAAGCCGCTTGCTACTGACGTGGGACGCGCCCCGTCCAGTGCGAGTCCAGTGCGACCCAGCTCGAGCAGAGCCACCCCGAGCGCGCCATCCCCTCTGACGAGCTGCGAGCAAATTCCTGGTTCGCTCATCGCTCAGTGCGGCTTTGAAACGCCCGTTTTGGGTGACGGCAAATGGAGCTATCAAACGACAGGATCGGTTTGGACGTTTTCTCCATCTTCCGGGATCTCCAGCAACCACAGTGACTTCACCGGAACGCAGTTAGCTCCCGAAGGTGCCCAGGTCGCTTTTCTCCAACAGGCGGGTGAAATGGGGCAGTCGATCGGTGGATTCGTATCTGGCGTATACACACTGACGTTTAGCGCAGCCCAGCGGTCGAACATTCTCGGAGCAGAGGACTTCGCCGTAAGGCTCGACGGCATCACGCTCGGCACGTTCAAGCCAGCTGGCAGACGTTATGAGGATTTCGGTCTGTCCTTCAACACGAGACCTGGCACACACAATCTTGAGTTCGTTGGCTTGAACACTGGGCATGGCGACAACACCACTTTCATCGACAACGTCGGCCTGGTCCTCGACCATGCGACATCTGTCATCGACGGTGGTGGAGAGCTGCTGAGTCAGCGCGTCTCGTCACCGCCGCTGGACGTCGAGGCGCTTGATAACTCGTCTCTGTTAAGCAGTGACGTTGCGACTCCTCGAGCGGCCGCAAGACCAGTGTAGTAAAAGCGGAAGAATGTACTCGAGCGTTTGAGTCGAAGCTTTGCCTTGATCGACGCGACGCTCGCCATCACGAACGCTCGCGCAACCGGCGTTCTCGCGAGCCCCAGAGACTGATAAAGAGGTTCGAGATGGTCCGCCAACTCGAGCTTGTACCGTTCGCCGCCGCCGAGAAACTCAACTCGGTGAACGCCCTCCGCAGCCGCGGCCTCCACTGCGGCCAGGGTGCAGATAAGACCCGGCGAATAGCGGGCGAAGGCTGGGTCGAAGGCCAACCGGTGGACATACATTCTGTCGCAAAACACGAAGTAGTAGTGGAACGCGATCGCGCGACCATCGAGATTCAGGGTCGCGATTCGCGCGATGTTGTCCTTAGTCAGACTCTTCAGAGCGGCGCGGTGAAATGCCTGCCCCGTTGGCGTCCCGAAGCTGGAATGGTCGGGCCGACCCCGCCACCGCAGCGAATGAAGACGAAAGGCTTCCTCGAGCGCGCGCCGTAGGTCCAGCTCCGTTCGCGCAATTGCGAGGTCGACAGTTCCAAGCTCGGCCAGCTGTCTCTTGCGACGGCGGTGGAGGCTTCGTGATTTTGAGGTCATTCGTCTTCGGTACGCGGTCTGCCAACCACCGGCCAGGTCGAGCACCGGAGCCTCCACGCGTTCAATGTGTTGGACACGCGCCCCCAGCGCGACCGTCAGTCGGCTTTGAGCGTGTAATCCGAAGAGATCCACCAGGTCGACCAACCCTCGAATTCGGTCCATGAGGTGCAGGGCTATCGAAGGCTCCTCGCCTTCGGCAAGAAGCACGTCGGCCAGCGCGGATTCGCGCGACCCGAGAAATTCGGCTATCTGAAGACCCAGACGAAGTCGCACGAAGAGCGGCACCGCGCCCACCAACCGACCCTCGCGATATGCGACATGCACCGCAAGTTGTGCCCCGTGACCGAAGTGCCGCCACCACTCGAGTAGCCAGCTGTGCAGAAGAAAAGGGCTTGGCCGGATCATTGTGCGGACGAGTTCGTCCCAGGATCCGTCCAAGGCCGCAAAGGACTGCTCAGACGTGATGACCTCAAACCGTGCGGGGCTGGAAGGTGGCATGAACGTGTGTCGTTGATTCTGCTGCAGCGCCGGGGTCGGTTTGTACTCATCTAGCGATCGGTCGCTCCGTGCACATTGTCGAGACATGGCCTCCGTCTGGGCCAGACCGGCCGTCAGAGCGCCAGCGGCGTAACTGACACACCGCGTCCGCGCCGTATCCTCGATGGCTGATTAAGGTGGTGAGGACACGGGCGCATATCGGCGCGCAGGGCGGTGAGATGACTCTGGAGGTCAGGCAAGGAGAGCCTTCCGAAAAGCTCTTGGACCTCTATTCGGAACTGTCGAAAGCCGAATACGGCAACGATGCGCCAGATAGCGATTCCCGTTATTTGCGCTGGAAGGTACTGGCGAATCCTCAGGGCCCTTCCTATGCGGTGAGCGTCTTTCGCGGCGAATCTCTGATCGGCCGGATCACCATTCAACGCCGCACGGTATGGCACGAGGGCGAGTCGTTCCAGGGCGGCAACGTGGTGGACCTCCTGATCGCACCGGATCACCGCGGAATCAGATCGTTCCTGTCGCTGATGAGCCCGCTGCGCACGAGTCCAGGCTTTGACTTCTTGTATTGCACACCGAATCATCGGAGCCTTCCGCTCTATCGGAGCTTGCTCCGGTGGCCCGAGCCGCTCCAACTCGACGCGTTCGCCTGCATCATCGACCTGAGAGCCGTCGCCGAGAAACGGCTCGGACGAATCCCGGGGCTTGTCGCGGTTCCATTGAGCGCTGCCTGGAGCGGCGCACTAGAGCTTCAACGGTTCACCGCGCATGAGTCGTCACTCGAGTACGACGCACGAATTCCTTCGACCGCTGAACTGAAGTCGCTGGTTAGCGATGTCGTGCCGCGATCCGGCACTATCGGCGACCGCAGTCCACAGTTTCTTCGCTGGCGATTCAGCGATGCGCCCCATACGAGGTACGAGCTCGAGTTCGTCTATCGGGCGGGGACACTTGCGGCCTACAGTGTGACGCGACGGATGAGCTACCTCGGCTATGAGGTCTTGTTTCTGATGGATCTTCTGGTGGCCCATTCGGTCGACGCCCGAGACCGACTTGCTCTTCGGGAGCGTCTCGTTCGGCGGGCACATGAGAGCGAGGCTGAGCTTATCGTCGCTTTGGTCAACGCGAGCTGCCGGGCCGAGACAAGAGCTCTTGGCCTACCATTCGTGAAGGTCCCAATGAGTGTGATGCCTCGGGAGATGCCACTCTCTGTTCTCACTCTTACTGACAGGCTGCCGCAGCGCCTCTTCGATCGTCAAGGTTTCTTCATGAGTGCCGCTGACTTCGATGTCCCGTGACGAAGACAGCCTTGAAGGGCCTCGTGTTAAGCAACGTCACGATGCAGCCCATCGCGTCTTTCTTTTCTCGTTTGCGCGTGGAGTTCTCCGACTTCAACGATGTTCTGCTTGCTCTTCAAAATCAGAGTTCTCGTGCCCATCGCGATGAATTTGATTTGGTTCTCTGTTACATCGATACCGATGCCCTATTTGGCGACTTCTTGTACGGCCTGGCGCCGGCAGGGGCTCAAGCCGAGTACATCGCGGCTCTCAACACCTTCTGCGCGGATCAGCCGCGGAAGATGGTAGTCGCCACAACGCTCTCGCCAGGACCGTTTCGCTACTCAAACTACGCTGACCCAGTCCTCGGTGGTCTT
>VBHP01000087.1:63855-89819 GCA_005881435.1 Chloroflexota bacterium
TGAGCGATGCTGCAACACGCGCGAACGAACAACTCGTCGCCCTCGTTGCTCGGCATAGCAATCTCGTCCTGCTTGATGTCGATTCGTTATATCGGGCCTATGGATGGGAAACGTTGCGCTCCGAACCGCTGTGGTACGCAGGACGCATTCCGTACACGAATCGCATGTATCGCGTGCTGGCGGAGCGGACCGAGCAGCTTCTAGATGCATATCTCAACCGGGCAAAGAAAGTGCTCGTTCTCGATCTCGACGACACCCTGTGGGGCGGCATCCTTGGCGAAGAGGGCTGGGAGAACATCGCTCTATCCGAAGAGAGCGTGGGAAAGTGCTACCGGGACTTCCAGAAGCTGGTGAAGAGCCAGAAGCGATTGGGCATCCTGCTCGCCATCAACTCCAAGAACAATCGGGCTGACGTTGAGGCCGCTTTTGCGCGGAACCCAATGATGGTCTTAGCACTCGACGACTTCGCCGCCGTCCGGATCAACTGGCAGGACAAGACCGAGAATCTTCGCGAGCTGTCTCTCGAGTTGGATCTTGGCCTCGACACCTTTGTGGCCATAGACGACAGCGCAGTCGAGCGCGAACGGATGCGACAGACGCTTCCCGAGGTCACCATTCCCGACTTTCCACCGAGGCCGGAGCTGCTTCGTTCTTGGTTCTTGAAGGAGGTCGTCTACAGACACTTCCCGAAATACCAACTGACGCGCGAAGACTCTGCGAAAACTGAGCAATATCGCGCTCAGACAGCCCGGCGCGATCTACGGGCGGTTGTCGATTTCGACGCGTTTCTTCGCAATCTCGAGATCGACTTGAAATACCACGTTGACTCAGCTGCCACGATAGAGCGGGCCAGCCAGCTGTCGCAGAAAACCAATCAATTCAATGTGACGACGAAGCGTTATTCACCGGCGGATATCACGCACTTTGTCGAGAGCCCGGATCATCATGTCGTGTTGCTCGAGTACGCCGACAGGTTCGGGCAGGAAGGGCTCGTGGGCCTTGCGATCTTGGACCTCAAGGCTTCGGAGCTCGACACCTTTCTGCTGAGCTGCCGGGTGATCGGGCGAGGCGTGGAGACGCAGTTTCTCAGCAAGGTCGAAGAGCTACTTGCCGCGCGCGGCTGTAGTCACATGTGCGCGTGGTTCATTCCGACCCCGCGAAACGATGTCGCCGCCGACATGTTCGAGCGGCATGGCTTCGAGTTTCTCATCGCACGAGAGGACGGCTCGCGCGTTTACCGAAAGAACCTCTGATGAAGGTCGAGGTCGAGGATCTCCTTGGGCTCATCGCCAGAGCTCTAGAGGTCCGAAGAGAGCGCGTCACTCCGGAGACAAGAAGCGCAGACCTCGCCGAATGGGATTCGTTGGGACATCTCCGGATCTGCCTCGCGGTTACAGAACGCTATGGAACTGAGATCAGCCTGGAGCAGATCGGGGAACTGGACTCGGTAACGGCGCTTTTCGCCTTTCTCCGTAGATCTGCGTAGGGCGTTTTCCGGAGCACCTCGCTCTTGCCAGCTTGTACCGTACGACTGGTCGTTCTCGTCTGGCGCGGTCAACCTCGCGGTGGCCAGATCGCGGCGTTTGCAGCTACGCGAGGCAGCTGCGTTCACGCCTGGATACGAAGCGAACTGATGGGAGTGTCGTCGATTGCGCGTTCTGCAGCTGATCACGCGGTCCGAGCTCGGCGGTGCTCAGCGCTACGTCGCCGAGCTCGCGCGGAGGCAACGTGCGTGTGGGTTCGACGTCGAACTGGCGACCGGCCGGCTGGGCTGGTTGAGCTCCCAAGAGGGCTGTTTCGTACGCATACACAGGATTCCCGATCTGCTTCGCGAAATTTCTCCAGCCAGAGACCTGTCAGCCCTGTTCGGGCTCGTGCGATTCCTACGACGCGAGAGATTCGACGTCGTCCACACGCATTGCAATAAGGCCGCTTTGTTGGGGCGAATCGCAGCAGCGATCGCACACGTACCGCTCATCGCACACACCTCTCACGGCACGATCCTGGCCGAGGCGGTGTCCTCTGCGCGGCATGCGATGTACTTGGGGGCGGAGCAGATCGGCGCGATCCTCACCCACCGACTCTTCGCCATCTCAGAGTGGGAGCGCGCACTCCTGCAGCGCTCGGTGCGAACGCGACCTGGAGCGCTCCGCGTGATGACGTTGGTCCCGGAACACATTCGGACTTCCCCTGCGGCATGGACGTTGCGCGAAGAGTGGCGCTGGGACCTCGTCGCGGTGGGCAACCTGTACCCCAACAAGGGATACGACGTCCTCCTGCCGGCGGTGGCTGAGCTGGCACGAAGCTACCCGCTGTTACGTCTCACGATCTACGGAGACGGGCCAGAGCAGGCGTCCCTCGAAGCGCAGATCGAGCGACTCGGTCTTCGGGGTCGGGTGCAGCTCGGCGGTCAGGTCAACGAGGTCGCGTGCCGAATCGCCAGCGCCGGCGTCTTCGTGTTGCCCTCTCGGAAGGAGGGCCTGCCGCTCGCGTTGCTGGAGGCAATGGCGACTGGGGCGCCGATCGTCGCGACGGATGTAGGCGCCGTACGCGAGGTGCTGGGAGCAGACGTGTCTCTGGCTCGGCCAAGAGAGCCAAGCGAACTCGCCCGTCTTCTTGATGACGTGCTGTCGTCGGACGATCGCCGTCGGACAGCTGGATGCTCGGGCCGCGCCGCTTACGAGCGACTCGTGGCCAGAGACGATCCCAGTCGCACGTCCGCCATGTACGCATGAGGCAGGCCCTGAGGCCCTTCCGGCTCGCTGCGGTCGGGCAAGTCCTCGAGCGCTTTCAATTCATCGCCTTTATCCTCGGCTGCGGCTTGCTCTTCTGGCAACAAGATGCCGCCCCGGTGGACTGGCTCTTTGTCGCTGGCATCGTCGCGTCGGTGTTGATCTGGAAACAAGGTGCACCCGCTTTCGACCTCGGCGGACCCCAGGCGCTGCTGCTGGTGTTTCTCTGCATCACCGCTTTGGCGACGATGCTCGCGGGTGGAATGCCACGCTTCTTCGCCATCACCGTCTACCTCGCGTTCGCTTCTCTTGCGCTGGCGTCAATGCTGAAGCGAGATGTGAGACGAATCCGTACGATCGAGGCCGCGCTAGTCGTTGCCGGCGTCGTCGCGGCGATCACGGTATTCGCCGGGGGGATCGCGGAGCACGTGGATCTGCCGATCCTCAAGGTTTTCGCGTACGACTCCTTACGCGCAAAGGGTCTGTTTAAGGACTCCAACATCGCCGGAGCGTTCATCGCGTGTAGCTATCCGGTCGCGGCTGCGTACTGCCTGCGCCTCCGCAGATGGCGTTCATTATTTCTCTCGGTCGCAACAGCGCTCTTCGCCGTCGGGGTGATCTTTACGTATTCGCGCTTGGCGCTGTTCCTATTCGTCCTCGGCGTGGTTGCCTCGATGGTCGCGCTGGCGGTTTCCCGCCGGTGGCGGCCCCTCCTGGCGCTGTGCGCGTGCGCGTTGCTCGCTGGAACGGGAGTGGCCGGCGCCGTCGCGATGGACCGGTTCCCGCTGTACCGATACCAGTTCGTTCAGAGCTACGACGAGACCGGCCGATTCGAAGGCTGGCGCGTTGGAGCGGCGATGTTGCTTCAAACCCCACTCGGGACAGGCGCCGGCTCTTTTGAGAGTCGCTCGACTGAGCAATTCCAGGCCGAGCACGAGCAGCAGTACGCGGGTGAACGAAGCGCGACCGACAGCGACAACCTCCTGCGCAATGGTGCTGGCGACGGCCTAGACGGTTGGATCTATGACCCGAATGCGTTCTCGGTGACCCCAATCAGCGATCCGACCAGTGTCACCGGCTTTGCCATACACAAGCACACGACGGGCAGCTATCAGGACTTGGTCGAGGGCATTCCTGTTGTGGGAGGACACACCTACTCGTTCGCCGCGCAGATTCGAAGCGACGGCGCGCCGGCGTTACTGATAATCCACTGGCGCGACGCGAACGAAGTTACCGTCGCCCAGTCAGGAAACGAGCCGGCGGTCACATCCACACTATGGACGGAGGCCGAAGTGGATGGTGTAACCGCTCCTGACGATGCGACGACTGCCTACGTGTTCCTCTCCAATCGGGAGGCAGGAGACCAGTACTTCACGGCGGTACGCATGGTCGAAGGCGACAAAGCGCCAGCGTGGTCGCCAGACATGCAGTGGCGAAGACCTACCGAGCCACCCGTTGAAGGCATCTCCGCGCACGAGACGTATCTGCGTCTTGCGGTCGAATCGGGGATCCCGGGCATCCTGACCCTCGGTGCGTACTGGGTTGTGCTGGCCTGGTCCGCGTGGAGACGGCGCGGGGCCTCATGGCAATGGCCGGTCGCGCTGACGCTGGTGCTCATCGCAGGTCTGGTGATCGATTCGCTGCACTGGCGATTCCTGTGGGTGTTCACCGCCGTGGCGGCGGCAGCGTTCACGGATTCGCCTGTCGCTGAGGCGCTGACGCGGCGGGAGGCGCCGGTGGCAGTGCCTGCTGCGACGATGGCCGCGCTGACTGAATAACCCTCAGCGGGCGGGCTTGGGCGCGGTTGTGGTCCGGAACGAAACCGACGCGTCGCCGTGCGCACCGTTGCTGAGCGTCGCGGGGCCGGATGCCGACGGAGCGATCGGAAGGGGCGCGTTCGGCTCGATCAGGTTGTCGCGATAGGCCAGAGCCACTGCTTGGGCGCGGCTCTGCACGCCGAGCTTCATCAGGATGTGCTCGATGTGCGTGCCGACCGTCTTCGTGCTGATGAGCAGATGGCCGGCGATGTCGTTCTGGATCAGACCGCCCGCGAGAAGCCGCAGCACCTCGAGCTCGCGCGCCGTGAGCCCGACACCGCGCGCGCGGGGCGCGGGAAGCGTCCGCCGCAGCAGACCGCGGACGCGCGCGACGAGTTCCTCGTTCGAGAACGGCTTCACCAGATAGTCATCCGCGCCGAGCATCAGCCCCGCGGCGCGATCGAAGGCCTCGGTGCGTTCGCCCGAGAGGAAAATGACGGGGACGCTGTCGTGGAAGCGGTCGCGCAGCCAGCCGCAGACCTCGTAGCCCGAGATCCCCGGGAGGCGGACATCGAGCAGCACCAACAGCGGCTGCTCCTTGCGCGCGAATTCGATTGCTTCCTCTCCCGAGGCGGCCTCCCGCACGACGTAGCCCGCGGCGGTCAGCACCAGAGAAACAAGGGAGCGAACACCAACGTGGTCTTCGACGACCAAGAGAACGCCCGCGCGCGGACCCGATTCACCCATCACAACTGCTCCGCCAGTCCCACCAAAGTTGTCGCTATCGACCTGTGCCGTACGAAAGATGAGCAGTCGTCATGCCAGCGTATGCGGACTTTTCCCTAGGCAAGATCAACAGTCGGTTAACGACCTACGGCGACCTCACGAGGGACCGGTCAACGCTTTTTCTAACGCATCTTCCGAGATAGCGCCGATATCCTTCAGCAATTCCCCCAACCGTATCGTGCGTCCGCGTTGCTTGAGCTCGTGCTGCCAAGCGAGGGCGGCCTCAAGCTGCGCGAGACTGATGAGGTCGCGCATGAGCAGGTATTCGCCGAGGCGGAGCGGAGAAGCCAGCCCGTGGGAAGCCGAAGCTACGCGATAGACCTCGCGCACGAGCTCTTCATCGGGAGAGTCCCTGGTCACGAATGCGGCGGCTCCGGCCGCGAACGCGTCGCCGCGCAGCCGCAGTTCATTGCTGAAGGCTACGATCTGTACTTCGGGTATGACAGGAGCCAGCGCGCGTATGACCTCGAGCCCGCTCACTCCGGGCAGCACGAGGTTTAGGATGAGGACCTCCGGTTTCAGCTCGTGGGCGAGCCGAATTGCAGCGCTGCCATCCTCGGCCTCACCGACAATCACGACTCCGTCCCGTCCTCGGAGTGCGGATCGAACGCCATAGCGGGTCGCGCGATTCCCATCTGCGATAACCACACGCATGCTGCCCGATCTTTCCGGTGAAGGACAGATCAGTAGCAGCAAACCGTCAATTCGAATTCGACCTTAGGGCCAATCACGCGCAAGCTCCTACGAGCCGGCGCAGGGGGCCGGCGGGTCAAAAATCGGGCAATACCCCAGTTTGCACAGCGTTTTCCGGACACCTCCTAGGTCGTTCGCCCGACGTTCGACAAAGACGTCGGCCTTAGCGTCGCCGCTCGGTGGGCCTCGGCGTATTCGGTCCCTCTTCGTCGCGTGCTCGCAGCGCCACCCCTCTCGGGGCGGCCCTCGAACGGCGAAGGTTGCTTGGCTCTGAGCGCCGGCTCCTGCTCTCCGCTGGAGATGCCCTCGGGATGGCGATCTCGCTCTTCGCGGCCATTGCTTTCGGGTTCGCGGGTTCTGGCTTTGCGCCGCATGTTCCGGTGCTCTCGTTCGGGCTCCTCGTCGCGACCTGGCTGACAAGCGCCGCCGTTTTCGACTGCTATGACCTGCGCGTGGCGGCGCGCGTGCGTGACAGCCTCCCCGCTGCGGCGCGGGCTCTCTTCGCGACCTCGCTCGTTTACTTCACCGTCCAACTGGTGATCCCAGAGCTCATTCCCCCGCTTGGCCGCAACCTGACCGGGGTAGCGGCCTGGTTCGCGATCGCGTTGGTCGCCATCTCGGTGGCTCGCATCGCGTACGTCAGGCTCATCGCGCAGGCCGCCGAAAGGCGCCGTGTGGCACTCGTCGGAACGCCGGAATGCGAGCGCGCCGCGAGCGGTCTGTTGAAGACGATCGAGAGCGAGTACAACGTCGTCGGTCTGGTCTTGCGGGACAACGCCGGCTCGGCGTCGGCCGATGGGCTTAGGGTCCTCGGGTCCCACGCGGAGCTCGCTCGGATCGTCAGCGACGAGGTCATCGACGAGGTCATCGTGGCCGACGCCGGAGAGGACCCGGCGACCATGGATGCGCTCATCGGGTCGTACGAGTCAGGAGTAATCGTGCGAACGCTGTCCGATGTCTTCGAAGAGGTCACCGGTCGCATTCCGGTGCAATACCTTCGACCCCACTGGTTCGCCGTTCTTCCGCGGCGGCCCGGTGGCGGCCGCTTGTACGACCGAGCGCGACGCGTGCTCGACGTTCTCGTGGCCGGCGCTGCGCTCCTCTTGCTCGCGCCGGTCCTGGCTGCCCTCGCGTGCGCCATTTGGCTTGACAGCCCTGGTCCGATTCTCTACCGGCAGGATCGCGAGGGCTACCGCGGCCGCTGCTTCAGCATGGTGAAGTTCCGCACGATGCAGGTCGACGCCGAGCGAGATGGACCGCGCTGGGCGATCCAAGGCGATCCACGCCGAACACGTCTTGGGAAGTTCCTGCGCCCGATGCGGATCGACGAGCTACCGCAGTTGTGGAACGTGCTGACTGGAGAAATGAGTCTCATCGGGCCGCGACCCGAGCGTCCCTGCTTCGTCGCGGAACTCGGACAGACCATCCCGTTCTATCGCGCGAGATTGCTCGTTCGGCCCGGCATTACCGGTTGGGCGCAAGTCCGTTTCGCGTACACCGCTTCAGCCGCAGACGCCCTGGAGAAGCTGCAGTACGACCTGTATTACGTGAAGCACCGCTCACCCTTCCTTGACCTCGTTATCGCGTTCAAGACGGTCGGCGTGTTGCTCCACGCCTCGGGCCGTTGAGAATTCTTATCCGGCACCGCGCGCGTCCTGCGTCCGCCAATTTCAAAGCTCGTCGCGGGAACGGCGATGAGCGAGGCGACACGCGAGCAGTGGCAGCTGGTTCCCCAGCGCGTGCGGTCGACATGGTGAACTGGGGGCGCGATCGTAAAGGCCGCGCCCCCAGGTCGGGCTGATCCGGATCAGGCGCCCCGCGCCTCGAAGACGATCTCTGGTCCATCGACTTCATCCTCAACGATCGTGACCTCGTGCATACCGAGCTTCCTCGCGACGGCGAGCGAGGCCGCATTGCTTGGAGCGATGGACGCAAGCACGCGGTGGATGCCGCGGGTCCTGGCCCAAGCGATCATGCCGCGCGCCGCTTCGGTGGCATAGCCGCGACCGCGAAACGGCTCGTCGACGGCATACCCGAGCTCGACGGCGTCCTGCGCGCCCAGCCCGTTGTAGCCGGGAGCGCCATGAAACCCGATCTGTCCCACGAGCGCGCCGCTGCCGCGCTCGATCATCGCGCGCATCAGCCAGGGCGCGTGATCCGGAAAGCGCTGCAGCTGGTGCAACCGGATCTCGATCAGACCGAGCTGGCGGTCGCGCCATTCCTTGGAGATCGCCTTTCGTCGTAGGGTCGCACGCCCCTGCGCCAGCGCACGCAATGTCGGGGGCGAGAGCCACAGTAGATCGAGTCGCTGCGTCGCGACGTCGTTAACGGAGTGCGGGATAGCGATCCGGGAAGCGCTCGCGCATCAGGTCGTAGACGACCTCGACGACGCGTTCCCTGTTCGGCTTGACGAAGTAGTCGCCGTCCTGCGCATACGGGGAGCGGTTCGCGAGCGCCGTAATCGTGCGCGGTGTGGCATCGAGGGCGTCCCAGGCGCCGTCGCGCTCGAGGACGTGTCGCGCCATATACGCGGTGGCGCCACCGGGAAAGTCCTCGTCGAGAAACACGACCGCGTTGGTCTTGCGCACCGAGCGCGCCGCTGCGCCCTCGAGGTCGAACGGCTCGAGCGTCTGGACGTCGAGGACCTCGGCTTCGATCCCGATCGCGGCGAGGTCGTCCGCGGCGTCCAGCGCGATGTGGACGCAGGCGCCGTAGGTCACGATCGTCACATCGCGGCCCAGCCGCACGCTGTCCGCGACTCCGAGTGGCACCGTGAACTCGCCGAGGTTCTCCGGCAGGCGCTCCTTCAAGCGGTACGCGTTCAGCACCTCGACGACGATCGCGGGGTCGTCCGCGCGCAGCAGGGTGTTGTAGAAACCGGCGGCGCGGGTGCAGTCGCGCGGCACGCACAGATACACGCCGCGCGACGAGCCAAGGATCATCCCCATCGGCGATCCGGTGTGCCAGATGCCCTGCAGCCGATGTCCTTTGGTCCGCACGATCACCGGGGCCGCCTGTCCTCCGGCGGTGCGATAGCGGAGGGTGGCGAGGTCGTCCGACAGGACCTCCAGCGCGAACAGCAGGTAGTCGATGTACTGGATGTCGACGATCGGACGCAGTCCGCGCAGTGCCGAACCGATGCCTTGCCCCAGGATGCTGGCTTCACGGATGCCGGTGTCCGTGACGCGGAGCTCGCCGTATTTCCGCTGCAGGCCCTCGTAGACGAGATTCACATCGCCGAGCTTGCCGACATCTTCACCGATGGCGAAGACGCGTCCATCCCGCGCGAAGAGCGCATCGAAGTTGCGCTGCAGCACCACCCGGCCATCGACGCTCTCTGACGCCGCGGCATATTCGGCCCCGACGGGCGCCACACGCAGCGCCGCTCGCTCGGTCTCGCAGTAGAGGTGCAACGCGTAGCGTTTGCGATTCGCCAGCTCGTACTCGCCGGACAGGGCGGCGAGCTCGCTTCGCGAAGGGGTCTCGACGCCGCGCGTCAGTACGACCGCTCGCGACAGGCTCGCCGCCACCAGCCGGCGCGTGGCCTCGGTCGCGGAGCGAAGCTCGGACACGAGCGCGTCGACGCCGGCATCAGGCCGTTCCTGTGCGACGCGCTCGAGCAGCCCGGCGACGTGGTCGCGCTCGGCGCGGATCGGCCGCTGGTAACCCTCCCACGCCTCCTCGCGCACGGCCTCGACCGCGCGCTTGTCTTCCTGTTCGAAGCGATCGAGCTGCTCCGCGGTGGCGAGCCCTTCACCGATCAGCCACTCGCGCATCCGGCGGATGCCGTCGAACTCCTCCTCCCAGCGGAGGCGCTCCTTGGACTTGTACCGTTCGTGGCTACCGCTGGTGGAATGTCCCTGCGGCTGCGTGCATTCGATCACGTGAATGAGTGCGGGAACGTGGTCGCTGCGGACGAGCGCGACGACGTCGGCGTAGGTATCGATGAGCGCCGGATAATCCCAGCCTCGGACGACGCGGATCTCGAAACCCGGGCCACCATCGCGGGCCATCCCCGACAACGCGGCCGAGATGGAGCTCTTGGCGGTCTGGATCTCTCGGGGGACCGAGATACCGAAGCCGTCATCCCATACCGATACGGCCATCGGCACCTGCAGCACGGCCGCGGCGTTCATGGCTTCCCAGAAGATGCCCTCGCTCGTCCCGGCGTCTCCGATGGTCCCGAACGCGACCTCTTCGCCGCGGATGGAAAAACTCTTCATCCGCTCGCGGAGCTCGGCATTGAGTCGGTAGAGCTTCGACGCATACGACAGGCCGAGCAGCCGCGCCATCTGTCCTCCGACTGACGAAACGTCGGCCGAGGAATTCTTCATCGCGATCTGCGGCAACCAGCTGCCGTCGTCATCGAGGAAGCGGGTGGCAAAGTGGCTCGGCATCTGGCGGCCGCGAGAGGCAGGCTCCAGCTTTGGATCGGTCGCGGCGTAGAGCTGGGCGAAGAACTGCGACAGATCCGACATGCCGGTCGCGAACATCAGCGTCTGGTCGCGGTAGTAGCCGGCGCGCCAGTCGCCGTCCCTGAAGCACTTCGCCAGCGCGAGCTGCGGGATCTCCTTGCCATCGCCGAAGATGCCGAAGCCGGCCTTGCCGGTGAGAACTTCACGACGCCCGATGACGCTCGCGGCGCGACTGCGGACGGCGAGGCGGTAGTCGGCGAGGATCTCGTCCGCAGGGAGCGTGCGGCCCCCCGGCGTCAGGAACGAAGTCTTGGTCGCCGGTCGCTTCACGACCTTCGCCATTCGTATCGAGCATAGCCGTTATCGTTGCCAAAACCGTGGCCGAAATGTCGAACGTGCAGGCCGTCAGCGAGACGCTGCGCAGCGAGTTCCGGCGTGACGAGCGCTACATCATTCTCGGCGAAGACGTGGCGAAGCGCGGCGGTGTCTTTCGCGTGACCGAAGGCTTCCTCGCGGAGTTCGGTGCGTCGCGCGTCATCGATACGCCACTGGCCGAGGCAGCGATCGTCGGGGTCGCCATCGGCGCGGCCGTCGGCGGCCTCCGTCCAGTGGCCGAGATCCAGTTCGCCGACTTCAGCGCGCCAGCCTTCGAGCAGATCGTCGACGAGGCCGCGCGCATGCGCTACCGGTCGAACAACGCGTTCGGCGTACCGCTCGTCATCCGCATGCCCTGGGGCGCCGGTGTGCACGGCGCGCTCTATCACTCGCAGTCGGTGGAGGCCTTCTACGCCCATGTTCCGGGTCTGAAAGTCGTGGTCCCGTCCACACCCCGCGACATCGCCGGCATGCTGCGCTCGGCGATGCGCGACCCGGATCCGGTCATCTTCCTCGAGCACAAAGCGACGTATCGCGCGGTGAAGGGCGACATGCCGGACGATCCTGATTTCACGATTCCGCTTGGTCCCGCCGATGTGAAGCGGGAAGGTACGGACATCACCGTGTACGCCTACGGCTGGATGCTGCACCAGTGCCTGAAAGCGGCCGAGACGCTGCAGGCCGACGACGGCGTGAGCGTCCATGTCATCGATGTGCGCTCGCTACGGCCCCTCGACGTCGACGCCATCGTCGAGGCCGCGAAGAAGACCGGCAAGTGCCTCGTGGTGTACGAGGACAATCGACTCTTCGGCGCCGGCGCCGAGATCTGCGCCATCATCGCGGAGCAGGCCTTCGAGTCGCTGGATGCACCGGTGATGCGCATCGGCGGTCCCGAGGCGCCGGCCACGCCGTTCGCGAAAGCGCTGGAAGACGCCTTCATGCCGAATCCGACGACGATCGCCGCGGCGATGCGGCAGCTCGCGCGGTACTAGGGACCGATCCAGCGCGACCCCCGACCGTCGCCTTCGACAGCGCCGATCAGAATTCCGCCCCACGTGTAGTACTCGCAGCGGATGCGCGGCGGCGCCGTGTTGAATTCGGTGACGCGTTCGATCGTGCCGATTCGCCGCCGTTCCGCGGTCTCGGCGCACATGACGTAGAGCTGGCAGGCCGCGCGTCCGCCCCCTTGGCGACACGGATCTTCCGTGAGCACACTGGTGGGTGTAAGCGCCAAGGCGGCGACCCATCCGCCGGCGAAAACAAATGCGGCGCTGGCGAGCAGTCCCGCGCGTCGTGACGGCCGGGTCCTCCGGAGCAGACTGGCACCGGCGCCAGCCACCGCCGCTAGCGCCAGCCACCACCAACCGAAGGCGACCAGCCCAAGCATTCCGGAGAGGGAACGCGACAAGAAGATCCCGACGGCGGCGAATGCAACGAGCGCCACAGCAACGCCGCCGGCAGCTCCATAGGCGGTCGCCACCAGCGATGCGCGGTGCCGTCTTGTGACCATCGCACCGACCGCCGCGGCGAACGCCAGCAACGTGACGATCGACCAGGTCGAATGGATGGAGATGACGACCACCAACGGAGCGAGAAGTAACCCAAGTGGCAAGGCGACCAGGAAGCCCCAAGGACTGCCCATGATCACCAAGCGTCTGAATGCGCCCGTCAGTTCCGCGCCGGACGCGTGCTGGTTACGCGTACCCTTGACGTTGCAACAGGACGCTGGAGGGTGATGGCATGGCCGCGTTCGAGCTGAGGCTCCCGAAGCTTGGAGAAAGCGTGACCGAAGGGACGCTCGGCAAATGGCTCAAGAAGCCGGGCGAGAAGGTCGAGAAGTACGAGCTGCTCGTCGAGGTCCAGACCGACAAGGTCTCGACCGAGATCCCGTCGCCGGTGTCCGGGACGTTGAAGGAGATCAAGGTCCAGGAGGGCGAGACCGTTCCGAACAACTCGGTCATCGCGACGCTCGAGGTCTCCGATACCGCCGCGGCCGATGCGCAACGGGACGGCGGCGCGACCGCCGACGCGCCGGCCGCTCCATCCAAGGCGGCGGCTCCGTCCGCACCCGCGTCCGCTGAATCGCCGGCTGCGCGGCCTGCGCCGACACCCCAACCGCCCCAACCGCCCACCCGCGCCCCGCAATCCGCGCCGCAGCCAAGCCGTCCGGCGGCGACCGCGATCGCCGCAGCCGATGAGAACGGAGGGTCGTCGCGAGCGACACCGGTGGTGCGGCGCCTCGCCACCGAGCATGGCATCGACCTCGCCGCGCTCCAAGGGACCGGTCTCAATGGACGGGTCACGCGCCAGGACGTCGAGGCCGCGATCGCTGGTGGCCGCGCACCGGCGGCGGGCTCGCGTCCGACGCCGGCGGCGCCTTCGCTGCAACCGCTCGCGGGCGACACGCCCGTGCCGCTCACGCAGATGCGCCGCGCCATCGCCAGCAACATGGCGCAGGCATGGACCGCTCCGCACGCCCACGCGGTGATGGAAGTCGACATGACGAACCTGATGCGTTACCGCGAGCAGGTCGCGCCGGAATTCAAAGCACGCGAGGGGTTCGACCTGTCGCCGGCGACCTTCATCGTCAAGGCCGCGGTCGAGGCACTGCGGCAAGCGCCGCTGGTGAATGCGGCCTGGACCGATCAGGGCATCGTGCTGAAGAAGGCCATCAACGTCGGCTACGCCGTCGCGCTCGGCGACGAGGGTCTCGTGGTGCCGGTGATCAAGAACGCCGACGAGCTGTCCATGGCCGGGATCATGCGACGCATCCGCGACATCGTCGACCGCGCCAAAGGCAAGAAGCTCCAGTTCGCCGACTTCGAGGGCGCGACGTTCACGGTGAACAACACCGGCCCGCTCGGAACTTTCGTCTCTAGCCCCATCGTGCCGCCCGGCCAGGCGGCGATCATCTCCAGCGAGCGCATCGCCAAGCGCGTGGTGGTGCTGGAGAACGACGCCATCGGGATCCGCTGGATGATGAATCTGGTGATCGGCTTCGACCATCGCGTCATCGACGGCGCCACCGCGGCGAAGTTCTTGCAGTTGATGCGCGACTGGCTGCAGGCCATTGGCCCGAACGTGCCGGTGTATTGAGTGGCGCAGGCACGCGAGTTCGTCCCCATCTCATTCGAGCCTGACGCGCCGCTGCGTCCGAAATCGTTCGGCCGCTCGCGCGCGAACGAGGCCGTGCCGCTCGACCTGCGGCGGCCGGAGTGGTTGAAGGTGCGTTTTCCCACCGGCCCGACGTACGAAAACCTGCGCCAGCTGATGCGCTCGAAAACGCTGCACACCGTCTGTGAGGAGGCACGCTGCCCGAACATCGGCGAGTGCTGGGGTGCGGGGACCGCGACGTTCATGATCCTCGGCGACACCTGCACGCGCTCGTGCGGATTCTGCGCCGTGAAGACCGGGCGACCACTGACGCTCGATCTGGACGAGCCCGTTCGTGTCGCGGACGCAGTGGCCACGATGGGTATCGCGCACGCGGTCGTGACCAGTGTCAACCGCGACGAGCTCGCCGATGGCGGCGCCGCGATCTTCGCCGCGACCATCCGCGCGATCCATGCCCGATGTCCGGCCACCGCGGTCGAGGTGCTGACCCCGGACTTCAAGGGCGACCTCCAGGCGCTGCGGGTCGTGCTCGACGCGAAACCAGAGGTGTTCTCGCACAACACCGAGACGGTGCCGCGCCTGTACCGGCGCGTGCGGCCCCAGGCCGTCTACGAGCGGTCGCTCGAAGTTCTGCGCAACGCCAAGGCGCTCGGCGCGCGGACCAAGAGCGGGATCATGCTCGGCCTCGGCGAATCGTTCGACGAGGTCGTGCAGACGATGGCCGACATCCGCGCGCAGGGCACCGACATCCTGACCGTCGGGCAGTATCTGCGGCCGAGTCCGATGCACCTGCCGATCGAGCGGTACTGGTCGCCGGGGGAGTTCGCGGAGCTGCGCGTCGCGGGCGAGCGCATGGGCTACGCGCACGTCGAATCCGGACCGCTGGTGCGCTCCTCGTATCACGCTGAGCGAGCCCTCCAGCGATGAACGCCTACGACCTCGGGCGGATCGAGTACCTGGAGGCCTGGCGGTTGCAGGAGGCGCTCGCGTCGCGGCTGCGCGCCGGCGGCGACGAATCTTTGCTCCTCCTCGAGCACCCGCACGTCTACACGATCGGCCGGCGCGGGACGATCGAGCACATCACCGCGCCCCTGGATGAGCTGCGGGGGCTCGGCGCTCGCGTTTATCAGGTGGATCGCGGCGGCGACATCACGTACCACGGTCCCGGCCAACTGGTGGTGTACCCGATCGTGGACCTCGAGAGGCGCCGAGGCGACGTCGTCGCGTACGTCCGCGCGCTCGAGGACGCGGTCATCGGCGCCGCCGCCGACCTCGATGTCGCGGCGCGAAGAGTGGAGGGTCGCACGGGAGTGTGGGTGACGCCTCCGGCGGGGCCGCCGGCGAAGCTGTGCGCTGTCGGCGTGCGCGTCTCGCGCGGGACCACGAGCCACGGCCTGGCGCTGAACGTCACCACGGACCTGTCGTGGTTCTCGCGGATGATCCCCTGCGGCTTCCCGCACCAGGTCGCCTCGCTCGCCCGTCTCGGCGTCGATGCCAGCGTCAACGATGTCAAACCGGTCCTCGCGGGGCGGTTGGCGGAAGCGCTGGGCGTCGATCTCGTGACCGCGCAGATCGCGCCGCCTCGCGATGATGAGATCCCCGAGCGTGCCGCGGTGCGCGCGGCGCGCGATCTCCTGGCCCACGCCGTCCCGGCGTAATGCCGCACGTCCCGTTCGACGACTTCGTTTGCAGCTCCACGCCGCTCAATCAGCCGTGGTCGCTGGCGCGCTATCGCAATCCGGCCACCCTCGGCTTCACGCCCGATGGCCGCTCGCTCTATCGCATCTCGAACGCGGCCGGGCAGCAGGACCTCTGGCTGGACGAGCGGCGACTGACGGATCTGGGCGATCGCGTGGCGCGGTGGTTTGTCGTCGAGCCCGCCGGCTCGGTCATCCTCGCCGCCGACCGCTGGGGCGACGAGGATCACCAGCTCTATCGCGTTACGCCCGACGGGCGCATCAGCGACCTGATCGTCCGCGACGGCGTGCAGCATCACCTGCGCGCGCGATCGCTTTCGCGTGACGGCCGCTTCCTCGCATACAGCGCGAATCACCGCGACCGCGCCAACGTCGAGGTCGTGGCCCGCGATCTCCGCGGCGGCGAAGAGCGCACGGTGCTCGGCGGCGACGCCTGGCACGTCGCCGGCGATTGGTCGCCCGACGGTCGGCGCGTGCTCGCGAGCCGCGTGCAGGACAACACCGACCAAGACCTATTCGTCGTCGACGTGCGCACCTGCGAGGCGGTGCATCTCACGCCACACCAGGATGACCAGAAGAATCTGCCGGTCGGCTTCGATGCGACGGGGACGTCGATCTACTTCCTGACCGACCGGGGCTCGGAGTTCCTGTGGCTGGCAAAGATGGATCTCCGGACACGCGAGGTGACGACCGTGGCGCGCGGTGGCGCGTGGGACATCTTGGTCGCGCGGCTCGATCGAGACGCGAACACCGTGGTCTGGCTCGTCAACGAGGATGGGTGCTCGCGTCTGCAGGGCATGGATCTTCGGAGCGGAGAGCCGCTGCCATTGCCGTCGCTCGAGCCCGGATGGGTCAACGACTTCATCGTGTCGGCCGACGGACGCCGGATCGCCGCGCAATGGTCGTCCGCGGCGGCGCCATGGTCGATCCGCGTTCACGACCGGGGGAGCGGCGCGGGCTGGCGCGATATGCATCCGACGACGATCGCGTTCAGCGGTCCGCTGCTGCGCGACGAGATCATTCGGATCGTAGCGCCGCGTGCCGAGATCCCAGCGATGCTGCTTCGGCCGCGCGCGACCGGTCGGATCCCGCTGGTGCTTCAGATCCACGGCGGTCCAGAAGACCAGGACCACCGGATGTACCTGGCGTTCCGGCAATACCTCGCCGCACACGGTGTGGCGGTGCTGGTGCCGAACATCCACGGCTCGACTGGGTATGGTTCGTCGTACCAGCGCGCGATCCATCGCGATTGGGGCGGCATCGACCTCGAAGACCTGGAGGCGCTCGCCCGTTGGGCGCTGCGCCAGGATTGGGTGGATCCCGAGCGGGTCGCCGTATACGGGGGAAGCTACGGCGGGTTCGCCGCGCTATCCGCGGCCACGCGCCTGCCGCGGTACTGGCGCGTCGCGGCCGAAGCTTTCGGGCCGTCGGATCTGGTGACCATGATCGAAGGCGACGCATCGTCGTGGCGGCGCTTTACTCGCCGCTGGATCGGCGACCCGGAGCGCGATGCCGACAAGCTCCACGCGCGCTCGCCGCTCACGTACGCCGAGAACCTGCGCTGTCCGCTCCTCGTGCTGCAGGGAGCGAACGACCCGCGGGTGCCGAAGGGGGAATCCGATCAGATGGTCAAGCGGCTACGCGAGCTCGGGAAGGACGTCACGTACATCGAGCAGGACCACACCGGTCACGGCTGGACCACACGTGCCGCGCATCGCGACGCGTACGGCCGGATCGCGGACTTTCTCCTTCAGCGCCTGCGCTAATTCGTGACGTCGTCCGGCGACACGACGTGCTCTCCGCCGCTCCCGGCCAGGTGGACCTTCTTTCGGCGCTTTCGGCGGAAGAGCTGCGCATCGAACCCGAGCTGGAATTGCGCAGTCGCTTGCAGCAACGCGTCGGCCGGGGTGAGGCCGATGGTTTGCACCAGGTCGTGGTACAGCCGATCGAAGCGACTGCGGTCGTCGTCAGTCTTCACGATCGGCGGATAAGCCGGCGGCTTCAGCTGGGTCATCGCGCGCGTTCGACCTCGACCGACTCCTCGTCGATATCGGCCCCGGCGATGGGCGGATGCGGTTTCGTCACGCGCACCCTGACGGCGCCCGCCGGGGTGCGCTCGAGCAGCCGCGTCGCGACGGTCTCGGCAACCGACTCCACCAGCTGACGCGGCTCGCCCTCGACGACCTCGCGGACCATGGCGAACACGGCTCCGTAGTCGATGGTGTCCTCGAGCTCGTCGGTGCGCCCGGCGCGCGAGAGGTCATGTGCGAGGGCGACGTCAACGCGATACGTCTGGCCGAGCTCGCGCTCATCCGCGTGCACGCCGTGGCGTCCGTAGAACCGCATGCCGGTGAGTCGCAGCCAGTCGGTCACTTCTTGCGCGGCGGGCGCAGCCCTTTGACGAAGTCCTCGATCGGGATCGCCGGGAGGGTCTCGATCTGGACGGTGCCGCGCGCACCAAGGTTCACCGAGATCTTGGCGATGGTCTCGAGGTCACTGGCTTCGACGATGTTGATGAAGTCATAGCGCCCCAGCGTCGCGTACTGGGTGAGCACGCGGGCCCCGAGCTGCTCGACTTCGCGGTTTACTTCTTTGATGCGCTGCGGGTTGTCGCGGATGGTCTTGATGCCATGCGACGTGACCTTTGTCAGGAGTACGTAAAGCGGCATGCGTCGCTATCTCCCTCGCTAGTATCGACTCGTTGCCTCGGTACTTTACTCGCGACGACGCCGATCGCCTGCTCGCGCAGATCCGACCGCTGATGGAAGAGGTGCAGCGTCGCACGCTCGCCTTCCAGCAGCTGCAGGTCGGCGTCGACCTCATCGAAGGAAAGCGCAAGGGCAACGGTCATCTGGGACAGACGAAGGAGCTGGAGGAGAAACGCAAAGCTCTCGCCGAGCTGCGTCAGTCGATCGCCCGACTCGTCGAAGAGCTGCAGCAGCTCGGCGTCGAGGTGAAGGACCTCTCAATGGGCCTCATCGATTTCCTCGCCGTGCGCGACGGACACGAGGTGTATCTGTGCTGGCGGGTGGGGGAATCGAAGGTGGAGTGGTGGCACTCGTTGGAGGGCGGCTTCTCGGCTCGTCAACGGCTGTAGAGCGTCGGCCGATGTCCATCACAGATGGACGGCGATCGGCTCGAGCGTGCGTGGGCGGCGGGTTTCTTCGACGGCGAAGGCTGGGCTGGGACGAGCGGTCGCGGGCTGTTTGCGCAGATCAATCAAGCGGATCCCAGCGGGATGGCGACCCTCGCGGTCAAGGGTGCGGCGAGCGCGTGGGAGTCGGCGCCGATGGGGGAGAGGACCGCGTGGGCGGCGGGATTATTCGATGGGGAAGGGTGGACCGGACTCTTCGAATACAGCTCGCGGCCGGGCTATTACTCAGTTGAACTGGGAATCACGCAATCGGGTCGCGACGAGATCCCTCAGGTGCTTCGGCGCATTGCCGAATTGGCCGGGCGCGGTCATTTCTATGGTCCCTATCACGGAGATCCCAGACACAAACCGGTCCATCGCTGGAAGACCTTCGGTGCGGAGAATGTCAGCGCTGTTCTCCATCTACTTCTTCCGCGCCTAGGCAAAGTCAAAAGGGATCAGGCCCGGCTGGCGTTGGGAACGGTCTTCGGTCAGCCGGCGCTCGCTCGGGGAAATCCCGCGTGGGGCGCGTACAAAACGCATTGCGTCAATGGGCACGAATACGCGACGGCGCGCGTTCGCCCGTATCGCCCGCGCAAGGCCGGTGCAAAGCAACGTCGGGACTCGAAGCAGTGCCTGATTTGTTCTCGGGAGCAAGCTCGCGCGCGGCGGCAAGAAGGTCTGGTTAGCCCTAAGCCTTCTTCTCGAAGTACACGCGATTGATCTCGGTGTAGTTCTTCCACTTCTCGGGGACGGCGTCTTCGGGAAAGATCGCTGTCACCGGGCACACCGATTCGCACGCGCCGCAGTCGATGCACTCGTCGGGATGGATAAAGTACATCTTGTCTGCATCAGATGTATAAATACAGTCAACGGGACAGACGTCAACGCAACTCGCGTCCTTTACGTCGATGCAGGGTTCGGTGATGACATAGGTCATAAACGGTCGGGAATCCGTCCTTTCAGTTGGCTCATCTCATTCTTGACTGCTTCCTTGGGCGACGCAACCTACAATTCGGGTCTTATGGCGGCCGCCACGTTCCCTCTTCCCGCTGACGTGACCGACGACGAGCGTCGTCAACTGCGTGAAGGCGTCGCGCGACACACGCGCATCCTCGGCGAGGAGAATCGAGCCATGCAGCTCGATGCGGAGCAGATCGGGCAGACCGGTCCGGTGCACCACTTCCAGTACATACGGATCTACCGGATCGCGAAGGGCTTTCTGGCGATCGGTCATGACCTGAGAGAGGGCATAAAGATCGCTTTTGCGGAACGTGCCGACGAGTTGCCGGCGCGCTTCGAACCAGACACCGTCCGTGAGTTCGTCGAGGACGAGCTCCGTTTCCGCAACATCATCGACGTCGCCGGTGCCGGAACCCACTAGCCGCGAGCGCAAGGGGCGACGCCCGGCGAAACGAGTGCCCGGCGGTCTCATCGAGGAACCGCTCCGCGCTCGCTGTGATGAACCGCCGCCGCAGGAGCTGCTCCATGCGATCGAGGAGTTCGAGCATGGCGAGTACTTCGAGCAGCACGAGACGCTGGAGACGCTGTGGCGCGGCACCCGCACACCGATCCGCGATCTCTACCACGGCATTCTCCAGATCGGCGTTGGACTCCATCACCTGCGTCGTGGGAACTTCCACGGCGCCAGCGTCCTGCTGGAGGAGGGGATCGAGCGGCTTCGTCCGTTCGCGCCGACCTGTCAACGCGTCGACGTCGCGGCTCTCATTCGCGATGCCACGCGCACGCGCCAGCGCGTGATCGAGCTGGGTCCAGGACAACTGGCGCGGTTCGACTGGTCGGAACCGCCGCGCGTGCGGCTGCTCGACTAAGCCAGGTTCAGACCGAGCCAGGCCACCGCGCCGATCCGGATGATGCGCGCCGCGAACACGGCGACGAAGAAAACGGCGTAGCGCACGCCGAGCGCGCCCGCGGCCAAGCCTGCGACATCGAACAACGGGTTCGGCGGCACCGCACACACAAAGAGGAAGAGTCCTGCCAGCCATGGCTTCGCCATGACGCGCTCGAACCTTCGCCACCACCGGTTCTCCTCTGCCAGCCGCTCGCCGGCGCGGCCGACCACGAATGCGACGGACTCGCCGAGAACCGATCCGAGCGCACCAAGCACCACGACCAGCGGAATCGCTTCGGTCGTTCGTGCCACGTGCATCACTACCGGGATGTAGGGCACCGGAACGAACGTCGTCGCGTTCGCGATGAAGCACACCAAGAAAACTCCCGGGTAGGCGAGCATGCCCAGGGCGTGGTAATTGATCGGAAGCAGCAGGAACACGATATTCACGCCGAGGAGCAACGCGAGTCCGCCGATGGCGAGAGACCAGGACCGCCAGCCCCGCGGAACAAACCGCGACGCCATCAGCGCGGCGAGTAACCCGGTACGTCGGGCTCCCACCTCGTTGTCCATCAACACAGCGTACGCGCACCGAATCGTCCCGCAGCGTCGCAATTGAGTACCCTTCGCGACTGCCATGCGCGCTCTCGAGCTCGTCGGTTTTGACGGACCCGCCTCGCTGCGGATCGCCGATCGTCCCGAGCCACTCCCGGGCCCAGGCCAGGTCCGCGTTCGCTTACGCGCAAGCGCGCTGAATCACCTCGATGTCTTCGTGACCCGGGGCCTGCCGAAGCGCCCACTTCCAGCGATCCTCGGCGCGGACGGCGCGGGCGTGATCGATGCCGTAGGTCCCGCGGTGCAGCGACGTCGCAGCGGCGACGAGGTCGTGATCTATCCCGTTGTGTCCTGCGGCGCGTGCGAATGGTGCGCGCGGCGGGAAGAGGTCCACTGTGAGAAATTCGGCATCCTCGGCGAACATCTCGATGGCACGTTCCAGGAGAGCCTGGTCGTGGCTGAGCGAGCCGCCTTCACCCGACCGCAACAGCTCGACTGGCACGGCGCGGCGGCGCTGCCGCTGTCTTTTCTCACAGCGTGGCGCCTGCTCTTTACGCGCGGCCGGCTCGAAAGCGGCGACACGCTCGTCATCGTCGGCATCGGTGGCGGCGTGGCCCTCGCCGCTCTGCTTCTCGGCAAAGCGCATGGACTTCGCGTGTTCGCCACCTCGCGCGATCCGGCCAAGCTCGAACGTGCCAAGGCGCTTGGTGCCGACGGGGCATACCCCAGTGACGGCTTCGCCAAGTCAGTCCGGGACGCCACCGGCGGCGCGGGCGCGCGCGCCGTGGTCGACACGATCGGACCCTCGACGTTCGACGAATCCTTTCGCGCGCTCGCGCGTGAAGGCGTCCTGCTGACGGTCGGCAGCACCAGCGGACCAAAGGTCGAGCTCACACTCCCGCGGCTGTTCTTCCGGCACCTCTCCCTCGTGACGTCCACGATGGGCACCTCGCGCGAGTTCGAGGCGATGCTCGCCGACGTCGACCGCTATCACATCCGACCGGTCGTGGATGCGACGTATCCGCTGGTGAAGGGGCCAGACGCATTCGCGCGCCTCGAAGGCGGCGAGCAGTTCGGCAAGATCGTCCTGGACATTGCGAGCTAGGACTCGCCGTTCATCTTCTTTGGATCGAGCTCGACAATCCGGCCGGAGAACGACGGGTTGTCCCAACCCACGCCGCTGTACGGCGGCAGGTTGACGGCGGCCACGCCGCGGAGACCCGGAACCTTGTCCATCAAGGCGCGTTCGATTCCCGCGACGAAGGAAAAGTTCGAAAGCAGGTAGCCCCCGCGTCCATATTCCGCGATCACGTGCGCGATTCCGTCCTCGACACCGACCAGACGGACATCAGCTCCGCTGCGCTCGAGGTATGGGCGCATCTCGTCGATCGCCTTTCCCACACGGGCCACCAGATCGTCTGCCATCGCGCCGCATGATGTCACGGCCGCCGCGATCACTATTGACCGATGTTCGATCTCTTCTCGCCGTCACGACGGCGCGAGCTGGACACGCTTACTACGCGCTACGGCGTTCCGCTCACGCGACTGGCCGAGCTCTCCGGCGCACCCTTCCATCCGGTGCATCCGGACTATCCGAACCGCGCCGAGGTTTGCCTCGTCATTCGACGGCCATCAGGAACGCTGCTGACCGCGATCAAGCCGTTCTACCCGCCCGGCGCATACCGTCTACCGACCGGTGGCATCGAGTCCGGGGAGTCGGTGTTGCCGGCCGTACTCCGCGAGACCCGCGAAGAGACCGGACTCGAGGTGACGGTCGAACGTTTCCTGGCCGCGATCGCCTATCCCCGCGCCACCGAGCGCGTGTTCGACACCTTCGCCTTCCTTCTCGACGAGCGTGGCGGCGTGCTGGCCAGTCACGATCCGCACGAGCCTCAAGAGTTCCGTGAGGTCGCTCCGGATCAGCTGCCCGATATCGCCCGCAATCTCGAGGCGCTACCGGACCGGTACGAGGATCACATCAAGGGCTCGTGGCGTGACTGGGGTCGCTTCCGTGCGATCGTCCACCGGGTCGTGCACGAGGCGCTCTCGAGCTAATAGCCGCCGGCCCAGACCAGATCGCCGAACATCCGCCCGCGAGTGGCGTGACGCGGGTCGCCGGCGAATCCGTTCGTCGCCGTCGCGTGCGCCAGCGCATCCGCGCGAACCTGCCGCACGATCTCGGCCGGCGCGCCGTGACAGCGGCCGCTCGAGATGCAGAGCGCGACGACCGCAGACACGTGCGGCGTCGCCATGCTCGTGCCGGATAGGGTGGCATAGCGGCCGTGCGGCCATGTCGAGCGGATGCACTCGCCCGGCGCGGCGACCAGATGCGCGGCCTCCGTCGCACGTCGCGCGTAATTCGAGAACGATGCCGGTGTGTCGTCGCGATCGCGAGGCCCCGGACACGAGGACGTCGGCCCTCTCGCGCCTGGCACGCCATCGGTGTCCGTCATCGCGCTGACGGTCAGCACCTCCGGGTACGCCGCCGGCACCGAGCCGGCGAAGTCGGCGCCGTCGTTCCCGGCGGCGACGACGTAGACGACGCCCGCAGAGATGGAACGGCAGATGGCGCGATGCAGCGGATCCGCGGTCGTGCGCCCGCAATCCATGTCAGACGCGCCGGCCATTCCGAGGCTCATGCTGCCGACGCGGATGCCGAGTCGACCCGCGTTCGCGGTGACCCAGTCGATACCGCAGATGACGCTCGAGATCGAACCGCCGCCATTCGCATCCAGCACCTTCACGGCGTACAGCGTCGTGCCAGGCGCGACACCCGTGCCGGCGTTTCCGCCGATCGTCCCTGCGACGTGCGTGCCGTGACCGTTGTCATCGGTGGTCGCGTCCGACCGGCGCGAGGCCGGACCGACGCAATTCGTTCCGACGCGGACGTTGAGGTCCGGATGCAGGTCTACCCCCGTGTCGATGACGGCGACCGCCACGGTCGCGGCCTTACTGCCGCCTCCGACGCGGGCGACGCCGCTGACGAGCGTCGTTCGATTGGTGACGGCCGTACCGTCGGCGAGGCTTACGCGTCGATCCTCATGAACGGATGCCACGAGGGGCTCTCTGCCGACCGCGGCGCGCTGCTTCGCCGTCAGTCTTGCGGCGAAGCCGGAAAACGCCGCGACGTAGCGATGGGTCGCGCTGAAGCCGTGGCGCCGCTCCAGCTCACCCACGGCGGTGCTCGTATCGGTCCCGTCAGCGAGCACGACGACGTAGGGCGAGGCCGGCTTGGTGAGCGCCGGCGCGGCTTCCACCGCGGTGGCCGAAAGGGCGAGCATGGCGACGCCGAGGACGAGCGATTTCCACACCTCGCCCTATATACCGGAGCGGTCTTGCGCGGTCCTCGCTAGTGGTGGTCGGGCTTCTCGCTGGGACGCCTGGCTACGAAGGTGATCGATGGTCCGAAGCGGTACCACGGCGTGAGGTCGAGCGAGACGCCGCGGCGCCGGCGCCAGAGCCGTCGCGCGGCGCCGGCAGCGACCCCAAACAGAAACGCGGCGGCGATGCCGGCGATCGCAGCGACCGCCGGCGGCATCAGGCGATGCGCCGGCGCTTGTTGGAGACGTAGTCGACGAGGACGTACTCGCCGAGCCGATCGGGCGTGACGAAGAAGGCACGGCCGTGATTGATCTTCGACATCTGATTGACGAAATCGACCAGGTAGTGGCCTCGCGCGAGCATGAAGGTGTTGATGACGATGTTCTCGCGGGTGCAGCGCAGCACCTCGCGCAGGGTTTCCTCGAAGGTGCGGCGGGTGGGGGGATAGTTGAAGCGCGGTCGGCCGTCCTCGATGTGCGCGGTCGGCTCACCGTCGGTGATGAGGATGATCTGCTTGTTTCTACCGCGGGATCTGGAAAGCAGCTGGCGCGCGAGCGAGAACCCATGCTGCATGTTCGTGCCATAGACGAACTCGTTCCAGGTGAGTCGCGGCAGCTCTTCGGGCTTCAGTTGCTCCGCCTGCGCCGAGAAGCCGATGATGAACAGATCGTCTTTGGGGAACTGGCCGCGGATCAGCGAATCCAGCGCCAGCGCGACCTTCTTTGCGGCCAGGAAGCATCCGCGGAACAGCATCGAGCGCGACACATCGACCATCAGCACCGTGGCTGACTGGGTCAGGTACTCGGTGCGGTAGACGCTGAAGTCCTCGGCCGCGAGCTTCACCGGCGTGCCGACGCCGGCGCGCATCACCGCCGTCCGCACGGTGCCCGGCAGATCCATCAGGAACGCGTCGCCGAACTCGTAGACCTTCGTCTCGTCGGTCGGATCGCCGCCGCGGCCGCGGAAGCGCGCGCGATGTTTGCCGAAAGCGTCGCGCTTGAGCGTGGCGAAGATCTCCTCCAGCGAGCGTTGCCCGATCTTCCGGATGCCGCGCGCCGTCAGCTCGTAGCGGCCGCGCTCCTTTTTGATGTATCCGGCCTCCTCCAGGATCTTGGACAGATTGCCGAGCCGTTCGAGCGCGGCGCGCGCTTCGGTGCCCGCGAGCTCCTCGACGCGGTCCGGATCGAGCGACGCCAGGTCCTCCGGCGAACGCGCGCCCTGGACCAGGCGCTCCATCCCGGACAGCTCGTTCATCCGGCCCATCAGCTCCAGCGCCTCCGCCAGGGTCAGGGGATCGTCGCCGGTGAAGCGCATCTGACGCCCGAGCGACTCCATCGGGAACAGCTGCGACAGCGTGTCCGAGAGCTCATCCATCGCCTGCCGCAGCGAGGGATCGTTCATGGCTGAGTCGATCATCTGCTCGAGCTGCTGGCGCATCTCCGGAGACATGCTCTGCATCAGCGAGCGCATCGCCGCCATCGATCGCGCCATCTGCTCCAGCAGCTCGTCCCAGTTTTTCGCCTGCCCGGCGAGC
>VBHP01000054.1 GCA_005881435.1 Chloroflexota bacterium
GCTTCACGTCCCGGGATCCATATTTCTTGCGGAACATCTCGACGACCTTGCGCACTCCGCCGCGAGCGGTGATCGGTTTCGCCCTGACCTTCACACGGCGGCGACCGACACGCACCTCGATCGCCGGATGCTTCAACACGTTGCGGTACCACTGCGTGCTCGAGCCGTTCACCGGCAGGAGATGCAGGGTCTCGTCTTCCAGCGCGAACCACACCGAGAATGAGATCGGCCGTCGCGACTTCCGACCGATCACCGTGAGTCGGATCTCATTTACCCGATGCAACGCGTCGATGAGGTCTTTAACTGCCACGAGTCGTCTCCACCACGAACAGCGCGCGGCATGCCAACGCCACGCCTACCGCTTGAGCGTGCGCTCCAGGAACGCGTTGACCTGCGCGTCGATGGCCGGCGCGAAGAACTCGGCGGTGCCGTGGCCGGCGTTCGGCACGCTGACGTAGGTGACGTCGATGCTCGCGGCGCGCAGGGCGGTCACGAAGATCTCGCTCTGGTGCTGCGGCACGATGCAGTCCTTCGTGCCGTGCATCACCAGGAAGGCGGCGTCGTCCTTGGTCACGTAGGTGATCGGGCTGGCGCGCTTCACCGCATCGAGGCACGTCTGCAGCGCGCAGCCCATGAGCGTCGACTCGGCTGAGTTGGCCTCGTCGTGGTGCACCAATCCGATCACCCCAGGGCACACCACCGTGTTGTGCGTGTCCATCTGCGAGAAGTCCGTCGGCCCGAACCAGTCGACGACGGTACGGACCCGGCTGGACTGATCGAGGTTGCCCTCGACACCCTCGAGCTCCTTGACCTCGGCGGTCGTGCCGAGCAGGGCGGCGAGGTACGCGCCCGCGGACTGGCCCCATGCGCCGATGCGCGTGGCGTCGAGCCGGTACCGCGAGGCATTCGCCCGCAGCCAGCGGATCGCCCCCTTCACGTCATGTAACTGGGCCGGGAACTTCGCCTGGTAGCTGGTGCGGTAGTCGATGCGCACGACGGCGTAGCCCATCCGCGTGAGGTAACCGGCCGGTCCGCCGGTGCGGTCGGTCTCGACCCACGCGCCGCCGTGGATCCAGACCAGCGTCGGGAACGGCCCCTCGCCATCGGGCAGATCGATGTCCAGCCGCAGCGTCGCGT
Organism: Chloroflexota bacterium; assembly: GCA_005881435.1. Classification (GTDB taxonomy): domain Bacteria; phylum Chloroflexota; class Limnocylindria; order P2-11E; family CF-107; genus CF-107. The sequence continues at coordinate 1,138 of VBHP01000054.1, forward strand.
CTCCGACATGTGCGAACTCCAGATTCGTGTAGCTGGCGTTCGCTGGAACAGGGGTCGCCGCGAGCGCGCCGGGCCCGCAGGCCGCCAGCGCGAGCACGAGCACGAGACCGCGGCGCACAGTTAGCGCGCGAGCGCCGCGACGACCAGGCCGGCGACGAGCAGGAAACCGAAGGCCGCGTGCAGCTGGGCGGTCTCGAGGTCGATCATCGCGATGGCGCGTTGCTGACCCTGCGCACCGAGCTCCGAGGCGCGAATCGCGCGCACGAGCAACGGCAGCGAGAGCATCGCCAGCAGCGCCGTCGTCGGCAGCGCGCCGACGAGGACGGCGAACGCGAGGGCCAGGTACGCCCCGACGATGAGGCCGACGTATCCGAGATACGCGGCGCGCCGCCCGAAGATGATCGCGAGCGTCCGTCCGCCGACGCGCGCGTCCTCGCTGATGTCGCGCCACTCATTGCCGTGCAGGATCGCGGTCACGAGCAGCCCGACGGGCACGCTGACGATGACCGTCGCCGGATCGAACATGCCGGTGATCGCGTAATACGAGCCCGCGACCATCAGCGGCCCCATCAGCAGGAACACCAGTGGGATGCCGAGCGCCTTGAACTTGTATTCGAACGGCGGCGCCGTGTAGAAGTAGCCGCCGGCGAGACCGAGCAGACCGAGCAGGATGATCGGCCACCCGCGCTGCGCGATGAGGTACAGCCCCATCAGCGTGGCCAGCGCGAATGCAGTCGCGGTGAGGACGAATGCCTCGCGCTCGCTGATCCGCCCCTTGAGAATGGCGTGGCTCGCACGCGGGGACGTGATCTGGTCCGCGCCCTTGCGCACGTCGAAGATCTCGTTCGCGACGTTCGTGCCGACCTGCAGGGAGACGCCGCCGATGAGCGACGCCAAGAACAGCGGCCAGGAAAACGCTCCGGACAGCGCCGCCAGCGCGCCCCCGACCGCGACCGGCACCGACGAGGCCGTGAGGGCAAAGGGGCGCACGATCTCGGTCCAGGCGCCCGCGCGCCGGAGAATCCGTTCGCCGGCGCCGATCCGTTCGTCGCCGAGTGCGGCAGGCGACTTCTGGCCCGCCTTCGCCTCGCCGTAGATCAGCGCGGCACGCAGCAGACGCTCCACCTGCGTGTCGTCCTGCACCACCGGCTGCAACAGCGGGACCTGCATCCCGGCGGCGCGATATTCGTCGGCGCGCGCCGCCACGTCTTCAGCCGTCCCGCACAGGATGAAGGCGTCGAGGAGCTCGTCCGGGATCAGCTGCGCGGCGGTGTGATAGTCCTCCGCACGCCATGCGGCGGCGACGCGATCACGCAGCTCCTTGTCGAAACCCGCCCGCTGCAGCGTGATGTCCGACAGGATCGACATCATGTAGATCACGAAGGGCTCGCGCTTGGCGCGGTTCAGCGCCTCGGAGCGCGTGTCATCGACGTACGACAGGAGATAGCCGGTCGTCTCGATCGCGTCCGGATCGCGTCCGGCGGCGCGAGCGGCCCGGCGCATTCGTCCCACGAGCGTCTTGAATCCGGGGATCGACTCGGCGGGTCGGGCGATGTAGCCGTCGGCCTTTTCGCCGGCGAGCTGCATCATCGGCGTGCGGTAGCCGGCGACGAAGATCGGCACGCGGTGTACCGGCGGGAACATCGGCTGCAGCGGAGGCAGTCCCTGCTTCACCGGCGGCAGGCGCTCGCCCTTCCAGAGCTGGCGCACGGTGTCGATCGCCTCGGACACACGATGCGCGCCCTCGTCCGGCGAATACGGGATATTCATCTGCGCCAGCCGGAGCGGTAGCGCGCTGCCGAGCGCGAGCACGATACGGCCCGGCGCCATCTCGTCGAGGGCGCTCACGGTCATGGCGATCAGGACCGGATGCCGGGTGAAGGGATTGAGCGCGCCGAGTCCGATCTTGATCTCCGAGACGCGTGCCGCGACGGCCGAGGCGTAGGTCACGGCGTCGCGCTCGAAGTAAGAGTCATGGAACCACACCGCATCGAGGCCGGCATCGCGGGCTCGCTCGGCCCACGAAATGACGTCGTCGACGTCCCCTCGCGCCGCGAGACCGAGGCCGACCCGGCGCGCCAGCTCCCCCATCCGCCTTGATGTTAGGCGCGGTCTGGGCCCGCGACCGCGGCGCCGTCCTGCCGCGACACAGCGATCGCGAAATCGAAGTGATCGACAGCGAACGAGCGCTCCACGTCCTGGAGCCAGGTCGGCGCCGGGTGATCGCGGCTGAGGCGCTTTCGCACGTCGGCAACGAGCGCGGCGGCGGGCAGGGCGCGACCGCGCAAAAGCGACTCGATGTAGGCGGCGCAGGCCTCATCCTCTTCTGCGGGCAGCAAGCCTCGCTCGCCCATCGCCACGAGGCTCGCGACGTGAGGGCCGGCTCGGAGTGCCCGCGCCGTCGCGGCTGCGGTGACGAATCCGGCAAGGAAGACGGCGTCGGCCTTGCGCGCTGCCATTACGCCCTGCGTGCCCGAGCTGGTGCGGAGGATCAGATCTCGGCCCCGCAACGTCGCCGTCTCCATCTGCGTCGGCGAGTTGTCGAAGTCGAAGTCCGGGATCTTGGCGCCGTCGACCTCACCCGCCAGCAGCGCGTTCGGAAAGCGACTCGACCGAAGCTCGCGCGCGCGGTCCGCCGATTCGACCAGCACCACTCGCGCCGCGCCGCCGGCGATGGCGTACGCGACCGTCGTCGCGGCGCGCAGGACGTCGATGATCACGGCCGCGCCGTTGGCGGCGGCGGCGCCGTCGAGTAGGCGCAGGCGACGGATGCCGACCCGTTGCGTCATGCGCCGATCGCCGTAAGCCCGCGACTCATTCCGCGAGCGAGCGGCTTTGCACCGCATGCGGATGCGGATGCGGACGGCGGTCGGCGGTGAGCTCGCGGACGGCGCGGACGCGGATGTAGACGTAGGTCGCGGCCACGGCGGTCAGAATGCCGGCGACGAAGAGGACCTCTTCCACCCCGAAGACGCTCCCCAGTGCGCCCTCGACGAGCTGCCCCAACGGCATCACGCCCATGAAGAACATGGTGTAGACGCTCATGACCCGGCCGAGCATGTGATCGGGAGAGTTCGTCTGCAGGATCGTGTTGGCCAGACCGACGAACGCCATGGTGAAGAGGCTCGCCACCAGCGTGGCGATGAGCGCGGTCCCGAGCGAGCGCTGGAGCGCGAACGCGGTGAGTGCCAAACCGCTCAGGCCGGCGGCCAGCAGGAACAGCCGACCACGGTCACGTACGCCACCGAGGTTCGCGACCACGATCGAGCCGGTGAAGGCGCCCACGCCGGAGGCGGCGATCAGCCAGGACAACTCGGTCGCGCCGACGCCGAACACGTTCGTCGCGACCGCCGGCATCAGGAACACGTACGGGCGGCTCAGGAACGCGGTCGTCGCGACGAGGATGATCACCCACTTCAGCACCGGGTCGTTGCGGATGTAGCGAAGGCCATTGCGGACGCGGCTCAGCATGTCGGTGCCCGGCGCCCGCACCAGCGGCGGGATGGGCCGCATCAGCACGAGGGCCACTACGACCGCGAGATAAGAGAGAGCGTTCACCAGGAAGAGCCCACCTGGTCCGAACGGCACGATGAGGATGCCGCCGATGGCCGGGCCGATGATCTGCGGACCATTGAACGCGGCGGAGTTGAGACCGATCGCGCTCATCAGGTCGCGGGGCGGAACGAGGCGCGGCACCATCGATTGCCGCGTCGGCGCGTCAAAGGAGAAGACCGTCGAGCTCGCGGCGCCGATCAGCAGGATCGCCCAGATCGTGATCGTGTTCGAGATCGTCAGCAGCGCGAGCAGCGCGGCGATGAGACCCGCTGTTGTCTGCGTGATCAGAAGGAGCCGGCGGCGCTCGGCGCGATCCGCGACGGCGCCGGCGACGAGCCCGAGCCCCAGGCCCGGGAGAGCGCGGGCGAGGCCGGTGAGCCCGAGATAGAGCGGCGCGAGGTGCGGCGTGCCGTCGCGGACCGCGAGCTGGACGACCAGCCAGCCCATGCCGAACTGCTGCATCCAGGTCCCGATGTTCGACACCAACAACCCGAACCAGAACAGTCGGAAGTCGCGGTACCGGAGCGCGGCGAGCATGGAAGTGCGGCCCGGCTCCACGAGCGCCGCGATGTCGGTAGCCGGCGACTCGAGCGCGGCCGGATCCTGCCGGTTCACTGCGAGAGTGCATGGGAGTCGAACCCACCTCGGAACGTGCAACGCCCCGTCAACGGTTTTGAAGACCGCGAGCGGCACCGGCCGCCAAGCACTCTCTCGGGATTCCCAGAAATCGTAGTCGGTCGGCCCTGACCCGACTGGCGCCTCGCCACACGTGGCCCGGGAGATGCTGATACCCCGTCATACAGCGAATCACCTAGGGAGAGTTCCCCTCGACCGGCCAGGCACGGCGTCGGTAGCGTCGTAGACGATCAGACAGGAGCGAGAGATCAACGCGGAGCTTCCCTCGAACGAGCGTGAGGCCACGGCGCGCGATCTCGTGTCGCTTGGGGCTGAGCTCGAGCCGCACGACTCCGCTATCGCGATCCTGCTCCGCCGCTTCGCCGATGCGGTGCGCCTGGGCAAGCATGAGGAAACAAGGGCGTACGCCGCGGCAGTCGATCCCCGAGCGCTCTCAGAGATGCTGGTCAATCGGCGATCGGTGTTCTGGGCGATCCTCGAGGTCGCGCGGAACGTGCTCGTGTTCGCCCCGATCGCGGTGACCTGGTACGGGCTCTCGGCCGCGAGCCTCGCGTATGCGACGCTCCTGGAGCAGCGGCCGGAACTGATCACGCGACCGTTTCTGCTGCTGTGGCAGGAAGGTTTCGACGGCGCAGGGGGCGTCCTGAAATTCAGCACGGTCGCCGAGATCGACGCCAGTCTTATTGGCCTCCTCATCGTAGTTTCGCTGGCCATCCACTTCCGCAGCGAGCTCCGCGATCCGCTTGCGCGGGCCCGCGCGCTGTTGAAGGAATCCGAAATCCGCGGGCTCATCGGCCACGCCACCAGCCTGGCGTCCAATGACATCTCCGGTCCTGATGCGGAAAGGCTTCTCGACGAGATGGTCGCCGAGGAGCGTCGTATCTACGAACGCGCGATGGAGCGGGAGCAGCAATTGTTCGACCTCGAGGGCACGGTCCGTGAGCTGCATCGCGCGGCGGACAAACTCATGCGCGCCGCGGAGAAGCTGCACGGGTCAAGTGAGAATGAGGAGCCGCCGCATCTTTCCCAGCTCGGAAAAGGCCGGCGCTAGGTGTTCGGCGCGAGAAGAGGAATAGCGCCGCATCTCGCGGGGTGGCTGTGGGCGGACCTCCTGCTCGGTCTCTTTGTCATCTTCCTGGCCGCCGCAGCGGCGCCCGCGCCCGAAATGGTCCACGCGGCGCCGTCCACCACGCCGCAGCGAACACCGATCCCGCAACCGAGTGGCACGCCGGCACCGACCCCGACACCGCGTGTCGTCGATCCGCGTCCGATCGAGCTGACGATACCCATCGACGCTCAAACGCTGCTTTCCGGCACCACCGACGCGATCGGCCGTGAGCAGCGGCGCATCGCTGACGAGGTCGACGCGCGCGTGCAGGCCAGAGCGGGGACGCGGCAGATCGCGGTCGCGCTGGCGTTCGCGTCCTACCGCGATCCAGCGGAAAGCGATCGGCTCACACGGCTCTGTACCGCCGCGCTGCGGTCTCGCGCGTTCGAAGTCGCGTTCGTCAAGTCCTATCCCGCTGCCGTCGCTGACGGCGGATCGACTTTGACCCTGGAGCTCTATCTCTTCCCATGACCAGACCGCGTCTCATAGATGACGACGTCGCGACACGAGTCGACGGACGACGGGCGCAGCTTCGCACCGCACTCCGCTCGGGAGACCTCTCGACCGCGGCCCGCGCGGCATCCCGCACGCGGCTGCTCGTCCTGACGCTCGCCCCCGGCGAGGCCGCGGCTGCCGGCGAGGCGCGCCGGCGGCTCGGTCGGGCACTGCGTGTGGCGCGCGTTCGGGACTCCGCCACGCCAAGCCACGCCGCGGCCGTATTCGAGCCGCACCAGCCGGTCCGCGTGCATCGCGTGCGTCGTGCGGTGATCAGCGGCATCCTCGTGCTCGCGACGCTGTTCGTCCTGCCCGCACGGGATACGCTCGCAGAAAGTCCAGATGCCCGTGAGGCAGCCCTCACCGCGTTCATCTGCACTCGGGTGATGGACGCGTCGGACTCGACGTCGAAGCCTGAGACGATGACGGCGCCGGCGCCGCAGTACTACGGCTCGGCAATCTCGGATGCGATGGCCGCGCGAGCGAACGTCGATGCGTATCGAAGGCGAGGCCTACGCAGTGGCTTCGCCCGTCTCGTCGGACGCGTCGTGGACGACACCACGGGCGCTCCGCTCGACGATGCGTGCCTGGAGTTCGTGCGCGGATCCACTCGCCTGCGAGCGCGAACCGACGCGTCCGGCATCTTCACGATCGATCTGCCTGTCACGAGGCGACCGGTGGATCTGGTTTTCGGCCGGGCCGGCTATCTTCCCGCGCAAATCAGCTTCGAATCCTGGGGCGCCGTCCCGGTGAGCTTCGTCTTCGACGTCCGCATAACCTCGCGGTGAGACCGCGGATGATCGGGCTAGTCGCCGAAAGATTCCGTGTGATCGCGTTCGTTGTGGGCTGCGGTCTGCTGTTCTGGCAACGAGCCGCGTCGCCGGCGGACTGGCTCTTCGCCGCCGGAGTCGTCGCGTCAGCCTGCATCTGGGAGCGCGGCGCGCCGGCTTTCGACCTCGCCAATCCCCAGCCGCTGCTGCTACTTTTTCTAACGATCACGGCCTCGACGACGATCCTCGCGGACGGTTCGCCGCGCAGCTTCCTGATCGCCGCGGCCCTCGTGGCGCTGACGTTAGCGCTGGCCTCAACGCTGAGGCGCCGGCCGCAAAGTATCCGGGCGATCGAAGTCGCCGTGGTGGTCGCCGGCTGCGTCGCCGCGCTCAGCGTGTTCGTCGGCGCGACGGCCGACCACATCCAACAGCCGATCCTGAAGGTCTTCTCCGACGGCTTACGTGGAATCTTCAAGAATGCCGACGTCGCCGGCGCGTTCGTGGCCTCCGGCTTTCCGCTCGCCGTGGGGTACGGCATCCGACTTCGCACCGGACGAGGCGCGTTCCTGGCGCTGGCGACGGCCGTGTTCGGCATAGGGGTCATGTCTTCGTATTCACCTTGGGCGTTGTTCCTCATGGCGCTCGCCGTAGCGGTTGTCATCATCGCGCTCGCGATCCTTCGTGAGCGGCGGCTGGCACTCGCAGTCGGCGCCGGTGGGGTCCTGCTCGCTGGCGGCATTGTGGCCAGCGGGTTCACGCCGTACGTGCGGCAGCTCGAACAGAGCTACGAGCGGGCCGGTGAAATCGCGGCCTGGCGAGTGGGTGCGCAGTTGTTCTTGGATGCACCACTCGGTACCGGGGCGGGATCGTTCGAACCCCGCGCGAACGAGCTCTTTGCCACCGGCCGCAGCCGTTGGCCTGCGGCTGATTCCGAACAAAGCTCGAACCTGCTGCGAAATGGAGCCGCGGACGGCTTGTTGGGCTGGACCTACGATCCCCATGTCGTCGCCGTCACAGCCCTGAGCGATCCGACCAGCGTGACCGGGAAGGCGACCCATAAGCACACGACCGCCATCTACCAAGACCTGGCGCAGAGCGTCCCCGTTACCGGTGGGAAGAGCTATGCCTTCGCTGCGCAGATCCGTACCGACGGCACGCCGGCGTTCCTCATTGTCCACTGGCGCGACGCGAGCGACATCACGATCAGCCAAGCGGCCAGCGACGCGGTCAGCGCGACGACCTGGACCGAAGCGCGGTTGCTGGCGCAGGCGGCTCCGCCCACAGCCAAGACCGTCACAGTCTTTCTGTCCAATGGTGCGCCGGGCGATCAGTACTTCTCCGCGATTCGCATGGTCGAAGGCTCGGCGGCACCAGCCTGGTCGTCGTCGATGGAATGGGGCACGGCCCAGGCGACCGCAGCCCAGAGCACCTACCTGCGTCTAGCGGTCGAGTCCGGGGTGCCCGGGCTGCTCACACTCTGCTTCTACTGGTTGCTGCTGGCGTGGGCCGCCTGGAGACGTGGTGGAACGTCCTGGCACTGGGGCCTTGCGTTGACCGTGGCGCTTCTAGCCGGTGTCGCGATCGACACCCTCGATTGGCGGGTCCTGTGGGTCTACGCTGGAGTTGTTGCTCCCGCATTCTCCGAGCGTCGTGCCGCCCGCATCGCGACCCGTCGCAAGATGCCGAGTCCGGCGCCCTTGTCCCAGTCATCTTCGATCAGCAGCTAGCCGTCAACCACCGGTCTGGGTGAGGATGGCTCGGGCGGGCTGGTTCTGCGGATCGAGTTGCAGCGCACGTCGCGCGTGCAGCCGCGCACCCTCGGCGTCGTTGAGCGTGAGCGCGAGCAACGCCGCCGCGATACGGAGTGTCGGAGAATCGCGGAACGCGAGCAGCTCCTCGACCCGCTGCCGGGCGGCGGCTCGATCCGCGACGCCGAGCGCCGCCTGCGCCGCGATGGAGTCGTAGCTGGGCTCGTCGCGATGGAGGCGGATCGCGCGCGATGCGGCGTCGAGGGCGACATCGTAATCGCCCAGCAGATTCGCGACCTCGCCGAGCACCGCGTTGGGCTCGGGCGCATTCGGATCGGCCGCCACCGCCCTTTGGGCCATCGCCAGAGCGGTGGCGCCATTGTTTTCAACATCGTCGCCGGCGAGCGCCTGCCGCGCACGACTGCGAGCCAGGTTCGACCAGTACGCGGCTTCGTTCGGCGCGCGCGTAGCCGCCTGCGTATACGCATCGGCGGCCGCTCTCGAGCGTCCGCCAAGCTCCAGCGCGAGTCCGAGCCAGTTCCAATGATCGGCTCGGCCTGGGTCCTCTTGTACCGCGGCGACCGCCGCCGCCAGCGCGTCCACGGCACGGCCCTGCTGCCATGCGAACTTCGCCGCGAGCGCATCCTGGTTCGAACGCAGAGCCCCGATCCCGGTCGACGAAACCAGTGCCGCCATCGCGACGACGGCGATCGCGGCCACCGGACGCAGTCGTCGCACCGGGTGCGCGATCACTGCGGGACCGGCGTCGAGTGCCGCGGCGGTCCCACATGCCAGCCAAGGCCACCAGTCCACGCTGATCGAGTCGACGGCGACGAGACCGTTCGCCCAGTAGGCGATCGACGCCAGCAGGACCGGCCCGGCGACGTTGGGGGCGCGGGCTAGACCTGCATTCCACAAGGCTCGCGCGGTCACGAGCAGCAGGATCAGAAACGTGACCATGCCAAAGATGCCAAGCGTGGCTGCGATCTGGAACGGCCAGCCGTGGGCGGAAGTGGCGGGGCCGAGACCGAGCACCACAACGCTCTCCGGCTGGCGATAGCGCGGGTACGCGACTGCGAAGTTGTCTGGCCCGTAGCCAAAGAGAGGCCGATCCACGAGCGCGCGCAACGCCGTCTCGTAGATCAGGGCGCGGTCGCCAACATGGCTCCCTTGTAGCGTGGCACGAACACGTTCCGCGAGCGGCGAGACCGCAATGATGCCGGTCAAGAGCGTGAGGGCCACCAGTCCACGGACGACGGCGCTCGAGGCGTTGACGCGAGCGCTATTGCCCAGTCGCACCGAGACCAGCGGCGCGGCGATGAGTGCGGCGACGAAGCCGAGGAGTGGACCGCGCTCGGAGATGATGGCAGTGGCGACACCCGCGACGCCCAACGCACAAACGGCTGCGACTCGCGGCAGCAACGCACGTCGACCGGCGCCCAAGACGGCGATTCCCAGCGCACCGCCGAATACCAAAGACAGAAAGTGCCCGAGGACGTCGGAGTTTCCGAACGTGCCGAAGGGTCGATCCGCACCGATGTTCCAGCGGACCGGGTCGGCTCCGATGCTCTGCACCGCCGCGTACGAGACCGACACCAAACCGGCGAGCCCGATCGACGTCGCGAGCACGAGCCAGTCAGCGGCGCGCCGGAACGAGATCGCAACCGCGGCGTAGAGCACGAGCATGTCCGCGACGAAGGTCAGGCCCAAATACTTTTCGCGCTCGCCGAACAGCGCGAGGTACGCGTTGTCGGCGAAGAGCGCGGACACGACATTCGCCGCCGCGAAGCACAGAACCAGAAGATGGATCCTCGTCCGCGGGATGATGGCCGGACCGAAGCGGAAGATCGCGAGCGCAAGTAGCCCGGCCAGCACCCACGCCACCCCTCGGCTGAAGAGTGACTTGGCAAGCGGGAAGGCGTCGACTCCGGTCGGGTCGAAGATCAAGATGATGCCAGCGACCTTCAGCGCAACGAGGCCAACGATCATCCGCCGCAGCCAAGAGGCGTCGAAGCCGTGGTCCGCCTCGTCCGACGCCTGGGGCGGCCCTGCGTGCAGTTGGGTCTTCTCCGGGTGCGCTCGCGCGATGCCACAGTGACGTGTGGCCGCTCGGCACGCATGCGGAGGACGCCGTAGGGAAGAGTCAGTAACGCGGATGCGGCTTATTCCGCTTCTTGGGGCACCCGGGGCGGTCGTAGCCTGTCGTCGCGATGGACAATTCGACGCCGAAGCTGACGCCGGCCGTGCTGAAGTGGCTCTGCGGTGCCGTCATCGGCGTCACCGTGCTGCCAGTCCTGGCGGTAGTCGTGGTCCTGCCCTTCGCCGGCCGGGTTGCGCTTGCCTTCCAGGGCGGCGACAGCGCGGTGGCGCTGACGTCGCAGCTGGCTCTGAATCCGACCGGAGCCGCCGCTGACGCGCTGCTCTCGACATCGACAATGACGCCACAGAGCCCGACCGAGACAGCCAAGGTAACCGGCGGCGGAACGGTCTCGGTCGATGTGCCGCGGTACGCCAGCTTCGGATTCGTGGCCCAGGGTGCCGTCGGCGTGCCCGGTGGCGCGAAGGGCAACCTGAACTATGTCAACCACAGCACCGGCATCCACATCAACGGACCTGTCGACACGATCGAGGAGTTCACCCTCAACAGCCCACCTGGTGGTGGAGCAACGACGGGGACCGCGACTTTCAGCGGCGTCGACCGGCACAACGGCTGCTCCTTCACCGTGAAGGTCACCGACAACGGCGAGCCAGGAACGACTGATCGCTTCGGGATCACCGGCTGTGATGCGACTTTCAGCGGCGCGGTCGGCGCAGATGGCGAACAACAGCTGAGCGGTGGCAACATCCAGATCCACCCGACACAGGCGCACTAGGGAGGAGCGAAGAACGATGAAGAGACTGAGCATCCTGTTCGTAGTCGCGCTCTTCCTTGCCACTGCGGCCGCATCGTCTCTGCTGGTGAGTGGCGCTGGTAACACTGAGGTGACCGGGGCGGGCACCGCGGCCTTCCCTGCCGGATCGGTTTACAACGGCGTCACGCTGAGCGGATCGCAGTTCGGCAAGGGCCTGGTGATCTACGCCGACGGATCTGGTATCGGGAACTTCTACACGGTCTTGGACGGTAGCAGCGTCCTCGGCCCGCAGAGCATCACGGTGACGGGCGTGGTGACGTCCGGTTCGGCGAACGCGGACGGCAGTGTGACGTTCGCCGGCGCCAGCAGCGTGGACATGGGCGACGGAACGCCACCGCTGTCGGTGCCATTCAGCGCGACGGTGACCTCCGGCGGCCTGACGCTTGTGCTCGGTGGCACAACGCTGCCGACACAGACGATCACCGACGGCGGCATCGACATCAATCCGTTCTGAGGCGCGGTACCGCCCGCGCACGCCGCAGTCTGTTATCGGCGCTTGCCCGCTTGCCGAGAAAACCAATGTTGGTTGGTCGTCTAAAGCGCTGCGACCGCGTTAGCATCGATCGCTGGTGGAGCGCACCGCGCGGGACCTCGAGATCCAGTACGCGGTCACCGACACGCTGGCGACCGCGACGACGTTCGCCGATGCCGCGCGACTGATCCTCGCCGAGATCGGACGCGTCCTGGGGTGGCGCGCCGGGAGCCTATGGCTGGTCGAAACCGACTCTCTGCGCTGCATCGCCACCTGGAGCGGCGTCGCTGCGGATGACCTGCAGGCGGTGAACGCAACGCTGACCCTTCCGCCGGGGATCGGTCTCCCCGGCCGCGTCTGGTCCCGCCGCGAGCCGCTCTGGCTGCGGGATGTGGCCGAGGACACCAACTTTCCGCGGGGTCGCTGGGCCGCGCGGGCGGGGGTGCACGGCGCTTTCGCAGCGCCGGTCATCGTTCGTGGAGGGGTCATCGGCGTGATCGAGTTCTTCCATACCGAGATCCTCGAACCCGATCCAGGACTGCTGCAGCTGTTCGCCGCGATCGGCGCGCAGATCGGCCAGGCGGTGGAACGGCTTCGGGCGCGCGAGGGACTCGCCGCATCCGAATCGCGCCTTCGCGCGATCGTCGAGGGCGCCTCCGACGCCGTCATCAGCATCGACCACGACGGTCGCGTGATCGAATGGAACCGACAGGCCGAGGCGCTGTTCGGCTGGCCACGTCAGGAGGTGTTGAATCGATCGCTGGCGTCGACGATCGTACCCGAGCGCTACCGCGACAGGCACCGAAGCGGTCTGACGAAATTCATTCGCACCGGCGATGGGCCCTTCCTGAACCAGCGGGTCGAGATCGAAGGACTGCATCGGAGCGGCCGCGAGATCCCGATCGAGCTGACGATCACGCCGGTGCCGGTCGCCGATCACTACGTCTTCAGTGCACTCATACGTGACATCGGCGAGCGTCGACGCGCGGAGACTCGGTTGCGCTTCCTGGCCGACGCCGGAGCGGTGCTGGCAGGATCGCTGGATCTCGAGACCACCTTGACCCGCGTGGCGCAGCTGTCGCTCGCGGCGCTCGCGGACCTCTGCATGATCCACCTCGTTGACGACGACGGCATCATGTTGACTCGAGTCGTGGCCGCCTCGCCGGATCCGGAGGTCGACCGGCGCTGGCAAGAGCTCAGGGTGCCGCCGCGACTCGACCGCAATGGCGAGCATCCGGTGGCGGTCGCGTTCCAGACGCGCAAGTCGGCGTTCTTCGACGGCATCGGAGAGTCCGAGATCGAACGGCTGGGGCACTCCCCCGAGCACGTCGAATTCCTGCGCTCGCTGTCGCTGCGGCAGTGGCTGTGCGTGCCGCTGGTGGCGCACGATGAGGCGCTCGGCGTGATGAG
>VBHP01000129.1 GCA_005881435.1 Chloroflexota bacterium
ACCGCGCCGCGCGGCCCGACCACGATCGCGTGACGGCCGTCGCGATTCGCTGCCAGCACGCCCGGCACCTCGATCTGGTAACGCCGCGAACCGACCGCGCCGGTGATCGCGTCCATCACACGGAGGATGTCGCCCGACAACGCATAGACGGTCCGGTCGTCGGGGGCAATCGCGATCTCCGAAGCGGGAACGCCTTCTGAGATCGCCGCGTCGCTGGTCGGTGACGCGGTCAGCACACCCGACCCGGCCAGGGCGACGAGACGGGCGTCGCGGCGACCCTTCGGCTCCGGGGCGCGGTAGTGGTCGATCGGCTGGGAATGTTTCGTTCCCCAGCCGTCGGTCTTCACGAACGGATACGGATCGACGACCTGGCCCGGGCCGCCGATCGCGTAGGGCGTGTCGCCGATGCCGTCGTTATCGGAGTCCGCGCCGGTGTAGTCGGCCCAATAGTTCCCTTCCTTCTTTCCGGTGTCGTACCAGGTGTTGCCACCGACGTTGTCGCTCACCTGCGGGCTGTTCCCGGACACGTTGTTGTGGAAGATCACGTTCTCCTTCGAATCACTGAACCAGATCCCCCAGTTCAAGTTCGAGGCGATGGTGTTCCCGACCAGACGATTCCGCTGCGAATTGAAGAAGTACACGCCGTACCCACCCGGGCTCGCGTACTCCTGTTGCGACATCTCGCTATCCAGGACCTGGTTGTCACTGGACTTCTGCAGGTGCAAGCCATAGGTGTTGCGTCGGATCTTCATGTTCTTGACGATCGAGGTCGTCGACTCGTTGAGGTAGATGCCGTAATACGACAGCGCCGAGGTGATCCCGTCGACGAGGATCTGCTGCGACTTGTCGAGCAAGATGCCGGTTGAGAACGCGGAGATCGAGCCGTTCCGCAGCGTCACATGCGACCGGCCCTGCAGTTTCACGCCGACGCTGTCGAGGTTCGGGTTCGGCCAGTTGCGCTGACCTTTGCCCGGTCCGGTCAGGGTGCGCCCGCCGAGGTCGATGGTGATGCCGTCCGCGCCGACCACCAGGGCGTCCCCGCTACACGTCAGATCCTGCGCCAAGAGGAAATCCTTCGTCACGACCTGACCGCAGCCGGGTGTCGACGGCGCGATGCTTGCCGCCCCGGTGGGCGCGCCCGCGCTCTGGGACGCCGGACCTGGCACGACGCCACTTGGCAGCTGGCACGCAGCCAACACCAGCACAGCGCAGGCAAGAAGACGCCGCATCGTCCGGAAGGCTAGACGCTCGGAGGGTACGCTTTCGAGGGTGATCGACGTCCGCGAGATCTCGCGCTCCTTCGGTCGCATCAACGCGCTGTCGGACGCCTCCTTCCAAGTGCAACGCGGTGAGATCGTCGCGCTACTCGGCCCGAACGGCGCGGGGAAGACCACGGCCACACGCATCATCGCCGCGATCCTCGCGCCGAGTGAAGGCGATGTCCTCGTCGACGGGGTGTCCGTGCGCCTGCGTCCGAACGACGTTCGCGGCCGTTGCGGCCTCGTCGGAGACCAGCCCGGCCTCTACGAGCGAATGACCCTGCGCTCGTACCTCGGCTTCTTCGCCGGCCTCTACGAGGTGCCCAAGCCCTGGCCGCGCATCGAAGAGCTCGCGCGATTCCTCGGTCTCTCCGATGTCCTCGATCGGCGCGTCGGCACGTACTCCCGCGGCATGAAGCAGAAGGCGGCGATCGCCCGGGCGCTCCTGCCGGACCCTCCGGTGCTCCTGCTCGACGAGCCGACAGCGGCGCTCGACCCGGAAATGACGAAGACGCTGCGCGAGCTCATCGTCGGGCTCCGCGCGCAGCACCGAGCGATCCTGTTATGCACGCACGACCTGGACGAAGCGCAGCGCATCGCTGACCGCGTGGTCATTCTGGATCGGGGGCGCGTGGTCAAGGTCGCCCGCACGACGGAGCTCCGGGCCGGAGCTCGTCCGACCTACGTCGTCGAAGTCGCCGGCGCCGCTGAACCCGCTATCGCGGCGTTACGCGCCATCGGCGTGGAAGCCGCCGCGACGACAGAGAACGGCCTCGCCCGCTTGCGGTACGAGACGGACGACGCAGCGCGGGACAACCCGCGCGTGCTCCGATCGCTCCTCGATGCGCAGCTTCGCGTCGTCACTCTCAGCGCCGAGACACGGAGTCTCGAGGAGGCCTACTTCGAGACGATCCGCAAAGAGGCTCACCGATGAAAGCGGCCCTTATCGCCCGCCGCGAGCTCGGCGACATCGTCGGCGACCGCTCCTTCGTCCTCGGTCTCATCGGCCTCGCGGCCATCCCGCTCCTGCTCGTGAACTTCGGCGGGCCGCGCATCCCGGCACAGTTCCTCCTCATCTTCGGCGTCCAGGCCGCGCTCTTTCCGACCTTCATGACCGTGAGCGTTGCGTCGTCGACGTTCATCCAGGACAGGGAGGGCCAGACGCTGCTGCCGCTCCTCGCGGCTCCGGTAAGCGACTCGCAAATCATTACCGGCAAGCTCGCGGCGATCTTCCTACCCGCCGCGGGGGCGTCGCTGGTCGCCCTGACCATCTTCTACACCGCGGCTTCGTTCCGGTTCGGTCACGAGCTCGTCGGCGCCGTGTTCACGCCGGAAATCCTCTATTCGCTGATCGTCATTTCGGCGCTGATCGTGCTCACGCTCGCCAGCTGGTCCATGGTGATCGCGAGCCGCGTGCGAACCGTGCGGGCAGCGCAGCAGCTCTCCGGAATCCTGATCGCGGTCCTGTACGCGGGCATCGCCTTCGCGGCGCAATATCTCTTCCAAGCCTTCGATGGCCTGCTCCTCGTCGCGTTACCGCTGGGGATCCTGGCCCTCGACATCCTCGCGCTCGAGCTGGCCCGGCGGCTGTGGGGTCGCGAGGAAGTCATCGCCCGCATCTAGTCCTCGGCGAGCGTCGCGGGCAGGTCGTTCACCGTGCGCACGAACTCCGTAGCGCCGGCTGCACGGAACGCGTCCATATCGGACGAATCCGAGACGACGAAGATTCCCGTCGCGGGCGCATCCGGGAAACGATCGTTGTAGGCGGCGACCAGACGCCAGTCGTCCATCACGTCACCGACATAGCACGGATGGCGCGCCCCCAGCCGCTCGACGATGCTGCGGAGCACGAGCGGATCGGGCTTGCGCCCGTCCTCGTCGGTGGCGACGGCGACATCGCGTGGAAGCGGGACGCCCGCGCGGACCCTGTCCCACTCGATCCGCAGACGACCGGTCAGCACACCGAATTTAGTGATACCCAGCCGACGCAAGGACTCCACGGTTTCAGCGCGGAGC
>VBHP01000055.1 GCA_005881435.1 Chloroflexota bacterium
CTGCGGCATCGCCTCGCACGACGACGTGGCCGAGGCGTACAAGGCCGCATTCGCCTGCGACACCGTCAGCGCGTTCGGCGGGATCCTCGGCGTGAACCGCCCGGTGACGGCGCCGTTCGCGGAAGCGATGCGGGAGACGTTTTACGAGGCGATCATCGCGCCCGAGTACGAGGACCGAGCGCTGGAGGTGCTGCGCGAGCGCCGCAACCTCGAGGTGCTGCTGGGGAGCGGCGAGGGCGCCCGGGCGCGGCGGCGCGATCGCCGCCTGTTCGACTACAAGCGCGTCGCGGGAGGCATGCTGGTGCAGACGCCGGACGAGCCGCTGGAGGACCAATCGTCCTTCCGCGTCGTCACCGAGCGGCATCCCACGCTCGAGGAGCTGACCGATCTGCTCTTCGCCTGGCGCTGCGTGCGGCACGTCAAGTCCGTCGCCATCGTCCTGGCCAAGGGACTCGCGACCGTGGGCATCGGGCCGGGGCAGATCTCCCGCGTCGTCGCGGTAGAGGTCGCGGTCCGGAAGGCGGGGGAGCGCGCGCGGCTCGCGGTCATGGCGTCAGACGCGTACTTCCCGTTCCCCGACGGCATCGAGGTCGCGGCGCGCGCCGGCGTCACCGCGATCATCCAGCCGGGCGGAAGCGTGCGCGATCAAATGATGATCGACACCGCCAACCGGCACCGCATGGCCATGTTGTTCACCGGCCGGCGCCACTTCCGCCACTAGACGGTGCGAAATGTCTACGGCTTTCCGAGTAGGAGGACTTGGTCAGGCGTCCTCGCTTCTGAAGTCCAAGAAGTATTCAAGATGGGCATCCCGCCGAAATTCCTGTATGTAATGAGAAACAACTGCCAGACGATCACGATCTAGTGGCCAGACAAGCCCAATGAGCTCATCGTCTGGACGCGACGGCCAGAGCGAGCGCACCGTTGCCAACTCGAGCCCTGGCAGCGCGGTCCTGCTGACGGGACGGTCGTTACCCTTCCGAAACGCCATCAAATACCACACTGGATTCAATGCGCCTCCCTGGGACGGGTTCCTGACTTGTGCCTGATTGCTTCGTTTTCCCAAAGGCCTGACGTTTTGAGTCGAGGTTTCCAGTGCCCAGGCCTGGGGGCGCCGGCTGAGCTCCTAGTGATGGAAGAGCCGGAGCCGGGTGCAGGCCATCACCATCTTGTAATCGTTCGCTGCCTGTATGACCTCCCCATCCCGTTGCGAGCCGCCCGGCTGCGCCACGTACTTCACGCCGCTACGCGACGCACGATCGATGGAGTCGCGGAACGGAAAGAACGCGTCGGACGCCAGCGCCACGCCAGTGACCTTTCCTAGCCACTCGCGCTTTTCCTCGTCGTGCAGTGGTTCGGCATCGCCGACGACCGCACGGAGCTGATCGCGGTCGCTCCGTGAGAGGTCTCCGCGCACCAAGGCGTCGACCGCGTTGTCGCGATCGGGTCGGCGAGCCTCGCGCGCGAACCGTAGCCCTGCGACCCGCGGATGGCGGCGCAGCCACCACGCGTCGGCCTTGTCCGCCGCGAGCCGAACGCAGTCGACTCGCGCCTGCTGACCCGCGCCGACGCCGATCGTCTGGCCGTCGCGTACGAGCGCGACGGAATTCGATTGCGTGTACTTCACCGCCAGGAGCGCAATGATCAGATCGCGCCGTGCCGTCTCATGGATCGTCCGATTCCTCGTGACGATGTTCTGCAGGAGCGAGGCGTCGATGATCGCGTCATTTCGTCGCTGCTCCAGCGTGACCCCGAAGACGTCACGCGTTTCGGTCGGCGGCGCCTCGAAGGCCGGATCGATCCGCAGCACGACATACTTTCCGCCGCGCTTCTGACGGAGGATCTCGAGCGCCGCCTTGTCGTACGCCGGCGCGACGACGCCATCCGAAACCTCATGCGTCAGGAGCTTTGCGGTCGCGATATCGCAGCTCTCTGACAGCGCCACGAAGTCGCCGAATGATGCCAGGCGATCGCTGCCACGCGCCCGGGCGTACGCGCTCGCGAGCGGGGTGAGCTCGAGTCCCTCGGGGACGAGCGCTGCGGCACGATCCGTTTCATCGAGTGGCACAGCGACAGCCGCCCCCGCGGGGCTGACGTGCTTGAACGAGGCCGCCGCCGGGATCCCGGTCGCGCGCGCGAGCTCGCGGACGAGCTGCCACGCGTTCAGCGCGTCGAGCAGATTGATGTAGCTCGGCGCGGACGCGAGCGATTCGAGGGGCATGCGACCCTCGCCAACGAACGCGCGCGCCGGAGTTTGATGCGGGTTGATCCCGTAGCGGAGAGGGAGCTCGCGATCCTTCACCAGAAGCTGCGGCCATTCTGCCGTACGCGATGCGCAGGCGACTCCGATAGCCTTGCTGCGCTGCAGTGAGTGTCGAAAGCCCGGCCGCGAGCGCGCTCATCGAGATCGCGAAAGCGACCGTTATCGCCATCGCGCTCTCGGTCGGCATCAACGCGTTCGTCCTCCAGGTCGTCGACGTCCGGCAGTCGAGCATGGAGACGACCCTGGAGGAGGGCGACCGCCTCGTCCTGTCGAAGGTCGACTATCGCTTTCAGAGTCCGCACCGAGGCGACATCATCGTGTTCCGTCCGCCGCCTCCGGCTTGCGCGGCCGAGTCCACGAACTGTGTGCCCTTCGTGAAGCGGGTCATCGCCATCGCCGGCGATCGGATCGATCTCCGCGACGGCAAGGTGTATCTGAATGACGTCGCCCTGAACGAGAGATACGCGCGGTCGCCGACGGCGCCGGAGGGCGACTCGGTGCGCTATCCGTATGTGGTTCCGGCCGACGCCGTATTCGTGCTCGGCGACAACCGGCCCGTGTCTGGAGACTCGCGGTCGTGGGGCGCGGTGCCGATGCCGAACATCCTCGGCAAGGCGTACGTGGACTTCTGGCCGCTGCAACACGCCAAGTGGCTTGTTCCGTAATGCGGTAACCGTATTGCGCTATCTTGAGCGGCCTAGAGCGAACCCGCCTGGGCGGGGCTAGCGCCGGAGGGAGGATCTATGCAGGACCCATCTCAGCAAAAGCGATTTACACGCCGAAAGCTCGTGTCGTCCGCGGCGCGATTCGTCGCGGCCACGTCTCTCGCGCCGATCGCCGCGGCGTGCGTCGGGGCACCGACCTCGAGTCCCAGCGCAAGTGCCACGACGAGCGCCGGCGCATCGGCCACCGCGAAGCTCTCGGGCAACCTCTCGATCTTGATCTGGAGCCACTTCGTTCCGGCGTACGACACCTATCTGCAGAAGTTCGCCGACGACTGGGGCGCGAAGAACGGGGTCAAGGTCACCATCGACCACGTCAACCAGGCCGACCTCCCCGCCCGTGCCGCCACCGAGGCGGGCGCGAAGTCGGGACACGACATTTTCGCCCACTTCGCTCAGGGTCTTCCGGCGCTATTCGAGAACGACCTCGTCGACATCACTGACATCTGCGAGGCCGCGGGCACCAAATACGGCGGCTGGCTCGATGCCGCGGTGTCGATCGGCAAGGTCAACGGCAAGTGGCGCGGCTATCCCGACTTCTTCATCCCGTTCCCGAGTACCTGGCGCAAGGATGCCTGGACGAAAGCGGGACTTCCCGACGGGCCGAAGACGTGGCAGGACCTTCTGGACGCTTCCCCGAAGTTGAAGGCGAGCGGAAATCCAGTCGGGACCTCATACGCCCAGAACTCCGATGCTGAGCAAACGTGGCGCTCGCTGTTGTGGTCGTTCGGTGGCGGCGAGTTCTCCGCGGATGGCAAGAGCGTGACGATCGACAGCGCCGAAACACGCGCAGCGCTGAACTACGCCAAGAGCCTGCTCCCGAACCTGGACTCGGCGGTGTTGTCGTGGGCCGACGCGGACAACAACTCATGCCTGCAGTCCGGTCGATGCTCGTGGATCTACAACCCCATCAGCGCGTATCGCAGCATCGAGGGTCAGAACCCGCAGCCGGCCTTCTTCAAGGATCTCTACGTGAATCTGCCGATGGCCGGGCCGAAGGCACAGATCTGCTCGATCCAGTGGGTCGTCTTCGGCGTCTGGAACTTCTCCAAGAACATCGATGCGGCCAAGCAGTTCTTGACCGATTACATCCCCGACTTCCAGGCGCAAGCGGAAGCTTCGAAGGGTTACAACAACCCATTCCTCAAGGATCGGTTGAAGAAGCCGATGGCCGTCTTGGGCTCCGATCCGAAGCTCTCGGTGCTCCAGGACGTTGCGAACAACATCCGCGCCATCGGTTACCCCGGTCCGGCGACGAAAGCCGCGTTCGACTCGCTGAACACGCACATCCTTCCGGACATGTTCACCAACTACGCGACGAACAAGAAGTCGATCGACGACTCCGTCGCGGAAGCCGTGACCCGTCTGAAGGCATCGCTGGCGAAGTTCCCCGTCTAGTTTCCCGACGCGAGTGTGTTGCCGAGGCCGGGGCCCAAAAGCCCCGGCCTCGTACTGATCGGCGCTACGGCGCCCGCTCGTTTTCCGCGGCGCGGCGCACAAACATCACGAATACCAACTGGCGTCCGGCGAGCGACGCCGTGACGCGCCAGCAGCCGTCGGAAGAGAACATCACCGCCGAAGGAACGAAGCCGGTCGAACCGTATCCCTCGGAGGATCGCGCGCTCACGCGCTCAATCGGCTGGTCCGCTCGCTCGGCGACGATGTCGATGTTTCCGCTGGCGTAGCGCCACCAGGCGACCTTCGCTTCCAGATTGGTGTTCGCGCGAGGAACGCGGTAGACGCCGTCATTCGGTAGGTCGACCGCAAAGTCGTCATTGCCGAACCAGCTGAAGCGATCCGCAGGCAGCGGCTTCTCTCCGATATCGCTTCGCGGCGCCGAGGCAGGAAGTGTGACCGCGCAGCCGGTCGGCGTGGCTGCTGGCGCGGGAGTCGGTGCCGAACAGGCGACGGCGAGCGATAGAAAAGCACAGGTCGTCGCTCGGCGGCCCACCTTCACATGGACGCCTGAAGGTCACGGGACGCGGGCATTCGGCTCGATTAAGGCACTCACGTGAGGAGCTGGAGCATGGGGGTCCGAACAAGGATGGGGTAGAGAAGGACGCGCTGCGGCCGGCTCCGAGCGGGGCCGTCTCGGCTGACCATTGCGCTACATGGCGGGAGGGTGCGTCCGTGGTCCGCGCCAAACAGCGGCGCGGACCAGGCGCACAGGGAGGACGAGACGGACCCCGCGTCAGGAGCCGCAGCCGCAGCGCGACCGATTGAGACCGTTATTTGAGCGAGCCGCCGGTGATCCCGCGGACGAACGTGTCCATGAACAAGTTGTACACAAACGCCACCGGGATCGCGACGATCAGCGCGCCGGCCATCAGCGAGCCCCAGTAGAAGATGTCGCCGCGGATCAGATCCGTGACCACGCCGAGCGTGATCAGCTTCTGGTCCGAGGCGGAGACGAACGTCAAGCCGTAGACGTACTCCTGCATCACCAGCGTGAAGGCGAAGATGACGATCGTGAGGAGTCCGGGCACGCTCACCGGAAGCACGACGCGGAACAACGCGCCGAACCGGCTGCACCCGTCCACCCGCGCGGCCTCGGTGATCTCGCGAGGGATGCTCTTGAAGAAGCCCATCAGCAGCCAGGTGCAGAAGGGGATCGTGAATGTCGGATACACCACCGCGAGCGCCCATTTCGTGTTGATCAGGCCCAGCCCGACCATGATCTGCGACAGCGGCAGGAACAGCAGCGTCGGCGGCACGAGATAGGTCAGGAAGATGCCGATGCCGAGCGAGGTCGAACCGGGAAACCGCATGCGCGCGAGCACATAGGCCGCGGGAATGCACACGAACAACGTGATCGCGACGACGACAGCGCCGACCTCGACCGTGTTGACCGCCCACGTCGCGTAGTTCGTCTGCTGGAACAGGTACGTGACCTGTTCCAGCGTCGGCGCGAGATTGAAGGTGAGGGGATTGTCCTGCAGGTTGTAGAGGTCGTTCACCTGCTTGAACGTGGTGATGAACATCCAATACACCGGGAACAGCGCGAACACGACGAACGGCAGGAGCGCCAGCGCGAACAGGATGTTCCCGCGCAGCCGTCGTAGCCGGAACGCCCGACCGTGCGTCGCGCGGGGAATGGTGATTGCCGCCATCAGTCCAGCGTCCTCGCCTTGAGGTTGCGGAGAAGCATGAGCGCGCCGACCAGAAGCACCGGGAAGAGGAACAGCGACATCGCGGCACCACGCCCCAGTCCTCCGGAGATCACGCCGGTGACGAACGCGTACGACGCGATCACGTGGGTGCTGTTCACCGGGCTTCCCTTGGTCAGGAGCCACACCACGGTCATGTCGGTGAACGTGAACACGAGCGAGAACAGCAGCGCGATGTAGATGATCGGCGCGATGATCGGCGCCATGATCTTGCGCCAGCGCGTCAACCACCCCGCGCCGTCGAGGCTCGCGGCCTCCAGGATCTCCTGCGGGATGGAGCTGATGCCCGCGGTGAGCACGATCGCCGTGAACGGCAGGTTGCGCCAGACGTTCACGACGATGATCGAGATCATCGCGTACTGCTCCTCGCCGAGCCAGTTCGGCCCGCCGAGCATCGGGAAGAATCCGAGCTGCGCGCCGACCCAGTTCACCACGCTGTAGGTCGGATTCAGCATCCACTGCCACGCGATCGCTCCGACGGCGACCGGGACGGTGAAGGGCAGCATCACGATGGCCCGGATCAGGCGCCTGCCGCGGAAGTGCCGCAACAGCAGGAACGCGAGCATGGTGCCGAAGACCATCTGGATCAGCTGCGACGAGATCGTGAACACGAACGTGTTCGCCAGAGCGCGTTTGAACACCTCGTCGTCGAGGACGAATTTCAGGTTGGTGAGGCCGGTGAATGGGCCGATCGGCTGACTGACCGTCGCGTCGCTGACGGTGAACCACAGCGCGATCGCGAACGGGTACCCAACGAGGATGAGGATGTAGAGGATCGCCGGAGCGACCATGAGGTAGCCGAAGACCGCTTCGTTCTCGAGCAGGCGGCCGATCCGCTCGCGAGGCGAGAGCTGCGCTCGCGCGCGAGCGACCGCGGTCGTGCGGGCGACGTCGGAGACGGAGCGTTCGACCTCAGCCACTGATCGCGTCCTCGGTCTTCGCGTCGAAGACGTGGGCTCGTTCAGTGTGCAGCGAGAGTGGCAGGTCTTCCCCGACGCGTGCCCCGGCGCGGGGCGACAGCCGCGCCACGAACGTCACGCCCTGCACGTTCGCGTGCACCTGCACTTCGTTGCCCAGATACTCGACGACCTCGATATTGGCTCGTACCGGCCAACCGCCGGTTCCGTTCTGCGCCTCGATGTCTTCCGGCCGGATGCCGTACACGACCTCGCGCCCCAGTGCCGCGCGGGCCGCCCCGCCCGCGACGCGAGGCGGCAGCGGGACTCGCACCGAGCCGGTATCGACCATCGTCTGGCCGTCGACCTGCCGCACCGTGCCTCGGAAGAAATTCATCGGCGGAGAGCCGATGAAGCCGGCGACGAAGAGGTTCGCCGGGCTGGCGTAAAGTCCTTCCGGTGTGTCGAGCTGCTGCAGCAGCCCGTCGCGCATGACGGCGATGCGGTCGCCCATGGTCATGGCCTCGACCTGGTCGTGGGTGACGTAGATCGTGGTCGTCTTCACCCGCTGGTGCAGCTTCAACAGGTCGGCGCGGGTCTGCACCCGCAGCTTGGCGTCGAGGTTCGACAGCGGCTCGTCCATCAGGAAGACCTTGGGCTCGCGGACGATGGCGCGGCCGAGCGCGACGCGCTGGCGCTGGCCGCCGGAGAGCTCGCGCGGCTTGCGCTGGAGCAACCGGTCGATGCCGAGCATCCGCGCGGCATCCTCGATCCGTCGCTTGATCTCGTCCCTGACGACGTGCCAGAGCTTGAGGCCGAAGGACAGGTTGTCGGTGACATCCATGTGCGGATACAGGGCGTAGTTCTGGAACACCATGGCGATGTCGCGATCCTTCGGCGGCACGTCGTTGACCAATCGATCGCCGATGAAGATGTCGCCGCTGGTCTGCTCCTCGAGACCGGCGACCATGCGCAGCGCCGTGGTCTTGCCGCACCCGGAGGGACCGACGAGGACGAGGAACTCTTCGTCGCGGATCTCCAGCGACAGGTCATTCACGGCGATCACGTCGCCGAATTTCTTGTAGATGTGCTCCAGTCGGACGGTCGCCATGCCTCGAGCGATTCTACGGAGGTGCTCCGTCAGGCGAATGGCGCTTTGCGGGACGCGGGAGAGAAGCGAGCGGTCAGGCGAGCGCGCGTACCGGAAATCCGCTAGTCGGCGGTATCCGAGACCTCGGCGCGGATGCCCTCGACGAGGCCGCGCTCATGCAGCGCCTGGAGCGCCGAAACGGCCACGGGATCGAATCGCGTCCCGGCACCGTCGACGATCGTGCGCATCCCGTCGCCCACACTCCACGCCTCTTTGTACGGGCGCCGCGAGGTCAGGGCGTCGAAGACATCGCACACTGAGACGATGCGCGCCGCGAGCGAGATGGCCTCGCCCTTCAAGCCGCTGGGGTAGCCGCGGCCATCCCAGCGCTCGTGATGCTCTCGTGCGATCGCGCGCGCGGTCTCGAAGAACAAGCCGTCGCCGAGGATCCGCTCCCCGTCGAGGCAGTGCTGCTTGATGACCTCGAACTGTTCCGGCGAGAGCGTATCGGTGCTCTGGAGGATGTGGTCGGGCGTGTGGATCTTGCCGACATCGTGCATCACGCTGGAGTAGCCGAGCTCCTCGACCTTCTCTTGCGGCAATCCGAGGTGCTGGGCCACGGCTTCGACGTAGCGGCGGACGCGCTGCAGATGGGCGCCCGTGCCGGGGTCTTTGATCGACGCCGCCAGCGCCAGATGACTGATCGCCTGGAGCCCGTTGCGGCGCAGCTCCTCATTCGCGATGCGCAGCTGATCCATCGAACGCTCGAGCTCGCGCCGCCTGGTGCGCTCGCTGCGGAGCATCTGCGCCAGGTCTTCGGCGAAGACGGTGGCCTGACGCTGCGTCAGCTGCAGCTCCTGGACCTTCGCCTCAAGATCCCGGGCCAGCTTCTGCTCGCGCGAGTACGTCTCGGCGAAATCCTGCGCCATCTTCACCGCCTGCTGGTTCGCGAGCTGCGCCGCTCGAAGCGCCTGTTCGAGGAGCTGCCGCAGCATCTGGTCAGCCTGGTCGCCGTCCTCGCCACCACTCGCCGGCACGACATGCGGCTGCGGCGTCTCAGGCATGGCTACTTCGGCGCGATGATCGCTCGGATCGTGTCGATGAGCGACAGCGGACTGAACGGCTTGGTGAGATAGCGGTCTGCGCCGGCGGCGAAGCCCTTGGCGCGATCGGCGTCGTTATCGAATGCCGTGAGCAGGACCACCGGCATGTGCATCGTCGTGTCTTCGCTCTTCAGCGCGCGGCAGACGTCGAATCCGGTCGGCCCGGGCCCCATATCGACGTCGAGGAGAGCCAGGTCGGGACGCTCGGACTTCGCCAGCGCGAGCGCCTGCGTCCCGTTTGTGGCTTCGACGATGTCCCAGCCCTGGGTGGCGAGGGTGATCCGCACCATCTGCCGGATCGGATCCTGATCGTCCGCGATGAGCAGTCTCGGCATCACTGTCTCTATGTCCTCGAGCCACCGGGCGCGGCCGGAGGTATGTTCCCGGAACCGTTCGCCTTCGACGGGGGCTGTTCGTTCGCCTCGGGTGTGTTCGCGCCGCGCGCGGCGGGCCGGTAGCGCGACCACGTCTCGAGCGTGACCAATCCGAGTCGCGCCGCCTCCGCCACGGCCTCGAGGCGGGAGTGGGCGCCGAGCTTGCGCAGCAGGTTCTGGACGTGCGCCCGCAGCGTTGCGGTCGAGATCCCTAGCGCCTCGGAGGCGCTGCCGCTGGAGGCGCCGCTCGCCAGCAGGCGGAGCACCTCGAGCTCGCGTGCCGTCAGCGGCTCGATCTGTTTGCGCGAGGTGTCGTGATCGAGCAGCAGTCGTTGCAGCTCGTTCGGCTGGAACAGGATCTCGCCGGAGGCCGCGGCGCGCACGCTCGCCACCACGTCCTTGAGGTCGCGTTCCTTGGTCAGATGACCGACCGCGCCCGAGCGCGCCACGTCTGACAACGTCTCCGCGCTGGGGTCCGCGGTCAGCACCACGACAGCGGTGTCGGGTAGGGCGCTGCGCAGGGAGCGCGCGATCTCGGCGCCGGTGCCGTCCGGGAGGTGATAGTCGGCGAGCACGACCTCGGGTCGCAGGGCTTTGGCCCGATCCGTCGCGGTGGCGACGTCGTGCACCACGTCCAGCACCTCGATGCCCTCGGCGTCACGGAGCGCCACGCGCATCAACTCGGCGAACAGCCGCTCGTCGTCGACGATGAGCACTCGGATCGCGGTCATTCGGCTCCCTCCCGCACCATCGTCGCCAGCGCCGCCACCACGGCCGCGTCGAGATGGCCGCGGACGACCTGCTCTTGCAGCATGCGGATCGCCTCGGCCGAGCTCACGGCCGCGCGATCGGGCCGGTCGACGAGCAGCGCCTCGTAGCGGTCGGCGACGGTCACGATGCGGACCTCGAGCGGGATCTCCTCGCCGCGAACACGATTCGGATAGCCCGACCCGTCGAGGTGCTCGTGATGCATGCGCACGATCGGCATGACCTGCCCGAGGGGCGTGAAGCCCCGCAGCAGCTCTTCGCCGAGCAGGGGATGCCGTTCCAGCACCTCGCGCTCCTCTTTGGAGAGCTGCCCGCGGTGCGCCACGAGCTCCGACGGGAGCCTGGCGTAGCCGACGTCGCGGAGCTGCGCGCCCATGCGAATCCGACTCTGCGCGTCCTCGTCGAGATGCAGCGCGCGCGCCAGCGCGACGGCGCGCTCGGCGGTCTGCTCGCCGTGGGCCGGGGACGAGCGGTCGTGCTCCTCCAGCGCCTTCGCCATCACGATGAGCGCGTCGGTGGCGGCCTTGAGGTCACTGCGCAGGGTCCGCTGCCGCGCCGCGAGGTCGGCGATCCGGACCAGCTCGGCGTCGATGCGCGCGACGTCGTCGGTCGTACCGGAGAGGTGCAGCACCGTGGCATCGCCGACGTTCGGCGACTGCCGCCCTTCCTCGACGATCACGAGGTCGACCTCCTGCATCGCAGCGCCGGACGCGGCGTCGAAGTGGTCGCGCAGTTTGGATTCGATCCGCGCGCGTCGCTCGTTGTCCGCGACGAGCACCAGGGCCTGCGGCCGTCGCGCCGCCCCGGACTCGATCTGCGGGGCGAGCCGCGGCGCTTCGGTCTCGACATGACGGAGGACCGCATCGACGCGTGCCAGCAGCTCGGCCGGATGGAACGGCTTGGTGAGGTAGTCGACCGCCCCCGACGACAGTCCGCGGACCTTGTCGAACACGTCGCCGCGCGCGCTGAGGAAGATCACCGGGATGCGCGAGGTGAGGATGTCGCTCTTGATCTTGAGGCACACCTCGTAGCCGCTCGTATCGGGCAGCATCACGTCGAGCAGGACCAGATCGGGAAGCAGCTCGCGAACGAGGCGCAGTCCTTCCTCACCCGTCGGCCCATGGGCGACGAACATGCCGTTGGCTTCGAGCCGGCGCTTCAGGACGTCCGCCGACGCGGGATCATCCTCGACGATGACGATCTTCGTCGTGGCGGTGTCGATCTCGGCGGACCGGGTCATCGTCGACATCATGAGGCAGCCTTGCTGCCGAGGCCCAGCAGGTGCCGCATCGCGACCACGAACTTCGACTGCCGCCGATCGTGCGCGCTCTCCTCGATCCACTCAAGCAGGCGCGCGGCCCAGTCGGGCATCTCCTCGAACCACTTGATCTCGAAGATGACGTTGGGCTCCTGCGCCAGGACCGGCCCGAGACGGGCCGGCACCGCGGTGTCGGCGTTCGTGGCCCACGGCACGGCCAGGTACATGAGGTTGTGGTCGGCCGTGATCCGCACGCGGTCCTGCGCCCCGGAGTATGCGATGCGGTTGTACTGCGTCGCCACCACCGGCCGCGCGCCTCGGGCGATGAACTTCTTGCCTCGCGAGAAGAGCGCGTCGCCGTCGAGCTGCGGGATGTCGTCGCCGCGCAGCAGCGCCGGAACGTGCTTCGCCGCCATGCCGAATCTTTCCTTGACGCTGCCATTCGGCGTGTCTTCTTTCAACTCGATCCACGTGCGTGCCGCGGCGAGAACGCGGTCCGGCCGGATGCGGTGGTACTCACGGAAACGGAGCTGCAGGCTTTCGCCGCGCTCGGCGTCCTGATAAGCGCGCCAGTCGTACGTGTCGCAGTAGACCGTCGTCGACCACTGGTACGGGCGGTCGTCGCGCGCCAGCGAGAGGTGCGAGCTCACGGTGCGCATGGCCATGCGGGCGACCTCCTCGGTCAGCAGGAAGCGCCGCTCCAGACGACGTTCGGTCGTCTCGGGCTGCGTCACGTGTAGCGTCGTCGGCATCTCTACCTCTTACTCCGTGGTCGCCGCGTCCGCCGCGACCGCAAGCGCGCCGCGGCGAGTGAGCGCGAGCCGTACACCATGCTCCACGTCCGCCGCCGGTGCGCTCATC
>VBHP01000130.1 GCA_005881435.1 Chloroflexota bacterium
TGGAGTCCCTTGTGGCGGTCACCGAAGTTGATTGACGCCAGCGGGCCACGACCCGATGCTGAGCGTTGGGTTTGGAGAACTACCTGTGAGGATGTGCCCGTGATCAACGTCGCGCTGCTGGGCGCCGGCTACTGGGGGTCCAACCTCTGCCGTGTGCTGGCGCAGAGCAAGCGCTTCAACCTCAAATGGGTGAGCGATCTCAACCCGGCCACCCTCGAGCGGGCGCGCCGGCTGGCGCCGATGGCGCAAATGACCACCGACCCCTCGGCGCCGCTCGGCGACCCAGCGGTGAGCGCCGTCGTGCTCGCGACGCCGGTTGCCTCGCACGCGACGATGGCGCTGCGGGCCCTCGATGCCGGCAAGCACGTGCTGGTGGAAAAGCCACTGGCTGCCTCCGCCGCCGAGGCGGAACAGATCTGTCTGCGGGCCGAGCGCCTCGACCGGCGACTGATGGTCGGCCACACCTTCATGTACAACCGCGCCGTACGCGAGGTGAAAGCCATCATCGATTCGGGGACGTTAGGCGAGATCTACTACGTCTTCTGCCGCCGGCTGCAGCTGGGGATCGTTCGGCAGGACGTCGATGCCCTGTGGAACCTGGCGCCGCACGACGTGTCGATCATGAACTTCTGGATCGACCGTCCGATCGAAAGCGTGGCGTCGGTCGGGCAGGCCTGGCTGCAGTCCAACATCGCGGACGTGGTGTTTGCGCACCTGAACTACGCGGGCAATGTCGCCGGCCACATTCACGTGAGCTGGCTGGATCCGAACAAAGTCCGGCAGGTCACCGTCGTTGGCAGCCGGAAGATGTTGATCTTCGACGACATGGCGAGGGACGCGCCCATCCAGATCTTTGACAAAGGGGTCGAGATCGAGAACATCGATGCCAACCTCGGGACCTTCGAAACCTATGCCCAGCACCGGCTGATCGTGCGGGCCGGTGACGTCTGGCTGCGCCACGTCGACATTCCCGAGCCGCTCGACGTCGAGCTCACCGAGTTTGCCGACAGCATCCAGGAGGGGCGTGCACCCTTAACCGATGGACGGAAAGGACTCGAGGTGGTTCGCATCCTCGAGCGCCTGACCAAGGCGATGAACCTTGAGCAAACCAGACTTTCGCTCGTTTCCTGACGTCCTGATCGGCGCCGGCACCCGGGTACAGGATTTCTGCGTGCTCGGCGAGCCGGCGAAGGGGAGAGGGCCGGGCCAGGATCGGCTCATCATCGGCCCAAATGGTGTGATCCGTTCGCACACGATCATCTACGCCGGGACGCGCATCGGGGCGCGGCTGCAGACCGGACATTCGGTCTTGATCCGGGAAAACACCCGCATTGGCGATGACTGTTCGATCGGCAGCGGCTCCGTCGTGGAGTTCAAGGTCGTGATGGGGAATCGCGTACGCCTTCATTCGCAGTGCTTCGTGCCCGAATACTCGGTCCTCGAGGACGACTGCTGGCTCGGCCCGCGGGTCGTCCTGACCAACGCCCGGTTTCCAGCCAGCCGGCGGGCCAAGCACACGCTCGAAGGCGTGCGAATTTGTCGCTTCGCCAGGATCGGGGCCAATGCGACGTTGCTGCCCGGCGTCGTGATCGGCGAGGGGGCGCTGGTGGGAGCGGGGGCGGTCGTCACCCGTGATGTCCCCCCGGACACCGTTGTCGTCGGCAATCCCGCACGGCGCTTAGGCCGTGTTAGCGAACTCGAAGATGAAGGAGGACTCGTCTATGCCGATGCGTCAGGCGCAACCATCGAGGCCGGCTATGCGCATACCGCTCGCTGACCTGAGGGCCCAGCACCAGCAGCTGGGACGCGATCTCCAGGAGGCGATCGATCGGGTTTTCGCCGCCTCCGACTTCGTCCTGGGAAAAGAGGTGCGGCAATTCGAGGAAGAGTACGCCGCCTACTGTGGCACCACCGAGGCCATCGCCTGCGCGAATGGGACCGATGCTCTGGAGCTGGCGCTCTGGGCAATCGGCATCGGCCCAGGCGATGACGTCATCACGGTCGCGAACACGTTTGCGGCCACGGCGGAGGCCATCGTTCGCTGCGGCGCCGTCCCTCGCTTCGTCGACGTGGACCGGCAGACCTTGTTGATGGACACGACCAGGCTGGAAGGCGCGATCACGCCGCGGACGCGCGCCATCATCCCGGTCCACCTGTACGGGAGTTGTGTCGACATGGCGGCGGTGATGGCGATCGCCGCACGGCACGGCATCGCCGTGATCGAGGACGCGGCGCAGGCGCAGGGCGCAACCAGCCGCGGCAAGCGGGCCGGCGCCACCGGCCACGCCGGATGTTTCAGCTTCTACCCGGGAAAGAACCTGGGGGCCTGCGGTGACGCCGGGGCGGTGATCACCTCGGACCACGAGCTGGCGAACCGAATGCGCCAGATGCGCGACCATGGTCGGGCAGGCAAGAAATACGAGCACGCCATCGTCGGGCGGAACAGCCGGATGGACGGCCTGCAGGGCGCGATCCTGCGCGTCAAGCTGCGCCACCTGGATGCCTGGAACGCGCGCCGCCGCGAAATCGCCGCCACCTATCACGCGCTCCTGCGTGATGTCGACATCAGGATCGTCGCCGTCCCGGAGTCGAGTGAGGCCGTCTACCACCAGTTCGTCATCAGGACCGCGGAGCGCGACGCGCTCCGTCACGAGCTCGAGGCTTCAGGTATTCAAACCGGTATCCACTACCCGATCCCGCTGCACCGGCAGCCGGCCTTCACGCCCTATCTGCCGGCATCGATGGGCGATTTAATGGCGGAGACGGATGCGGCGGCTGCCGAGATCGTCTCGCTGCCGATGTTCCCGGAGCTGTCGGACGCTGACGTTCACCGGGTCGCGACATCAATCGCAGACTGCCTGACGAGTCGGGCGGTCGCGGCGGCCTAGCGCCATGGCAGAGCCTCAACGACTGCGGGCGTCGGTGTGCATTCCCACGCACAACCGTGCCGACATCCTGCGGCAGACACTGGAGAGTCTCAATCATCAATCGGTGTCCCGGGATCGTTTCCAGGTGGTGGTCGGCGATGACGCCTCGACCGACAGGACGCTGACCATGCTGCAAGAATTTCCGGCCAACTTTGACCTCAGGTGGGCACCGGCGAAGGCTCGGGGTGCCGGCGCTGCCCGCAACGCCGCCGCGCGGCTTGCTACCCACGAGGTCCTGATCTTTCTCGACGACGACCAGGTCACGACGCCCGACCTGGTGGCGGCGCACCTGGAGGCGCAGGAACGCGGCGGCATCGTGGCGGTCCAGGGTGACTATCCGCTCGCGCCCGGCCGGGATCGCAGCGGCGCGACCCTCATCTATGAGCGGGCGCGCAGCAC
>VBHP01000022.1 GCA_005881435.1 Chloroflexota bacterium
CCATCACCGACGGTCTCACCGGCCTCTACAACCGGCACTTCATGAACGAGCAGCTGCGCTTGCTGCATTCACTGGCCACGCGTCACGGCCGCGCGTACAGCGTCATCGCCATCGACGTCGACCACCTCAAGCAGGTGAACGACACCTTCGGGCACGAGATGGGCGATGCCGCCCTGCGCGGGCTGGCCAACGCGCTGCGCCGGACGCTGCGTGCGTCCGACGTCCCGGTGAAGACCGGCGGGGACGAATTCCTGGTGCTGCTCCCGGACACCGGGCTCACGGAGGCCGCGCTCGTGGCGAAGCGCATCCGCGACGCGATCGACGAGCAGGGCAAGGCCGATCCCGACAGCGCGATCACGGTCAGCCTTGGCGTCGCGGGCTGGTCCGCCGGCCGCGACGCCAAGGCTGTGCTCGAGGCCGCAGACTCCGCGCTCTACACCGCGAAGGGCGCCGGGCGCGACCGCATCTCGATCGAAGCGCAGCCCGTCCTCACCGACTGATACGCGGGGTGGACGAGGCGATCGCCTCGCCCACTCCGTTTTCGTCTCTGGCTACGGCGCTGTGATCGAGCCGAAGAGGCCGTCGGCCTCATCGTTCGGACCCGCGGTGAAGAACAGGGTGTTGACCGGTCCGTTGTTCGGCGTCCCGTGACCGAACTGCAGCGCCCACAGACCGTCGATCGAGAGGGACTTGCCGCTGGCCTCACGCAGCTCACCGCGGTGCGCGAACTGGCCATTTGGCAACTCCTCGTACGCGTTGATCTGCCCATCGCCGAAATTCCCGACGAGGAGATCGCCGCTGAAGACGCCGAAGTTCGCTGGCGCGAGTGCGAGCCCCCACGGCGCGTTCAACTGACCGTGCTGCGCGACGCGGCCCAGCAGAGCGCCGGAGGTGTCGTACACATCGACGAAGCCTCTGCCCTGACCCGCGACTTCGTCCACGGCGTCGGCGCCCTGTTTCGCGTACGTGACGAAGATCCGTGAGCCGATCGTCTGGACCCCGAAGGGGGCATAGCCTTTCTCGAGCTGCGGGTCGGTGAAGGCGCCTGGCATCGCGAGGAGAGCGAAGTTCCCGTCGAATACGTCGACGCGACCGTTGTGGAAGTCGGCGGCGTAGAAGCGAAAGCCGGCGACGGTCGTCGCGATGGCGAGACCCTTGTAGATCGCGCCGACTCCGGAGCGGTCCGCGAGCACGACCGTTTGGTTGCCCTGGGAGGGATGCCAGCCCCGGATCTGGCCTGCCTCGGTATCGAAGACGAAGATCGCCCGCGCGGTCGTCGACCAGAAGACCGCACCGGTGGGGTGTACCGGCACCTGCACCACGAGCGGAACGATCGATCCGTCGGCCCGGTAGAGCGTGGAGACATTGGTGCCGTTGTCGGCGACCCACCACGGCGTGCCGGGTCCGGCGGTGAGACCCCAGGCGTTGACGAGATGCGGATCGGTGGTCGGCGCGGCACCAATCTGGTTCGAGACGAGCGGATGCACCGCGTAGACGTTGGCGGGCGCGGCTGCCGCCGTTGTGGCCAGGGCGGCGAGGAGCGCGACGACGGCAACGACCGCGTAGAAGATCTTTCTCATCGAAATCC
Source organism: Chloroflexota bacterium (assembly GCA_005881435.1). GTDB lineage: Bacteria > Chloroflexota > Limnocylindria > P2-11E > CF-107 > CF-107. Next base: position 1,589 of record VBHP01000022.1, read on the forward strand.
CCCTGTCGCGAGGTGCACGTCGTCGACGCGAAACCCGGCGGCGACGCCGGTGCCCTAGAGGATTACGGTCGACGCGCGCTCAGGGATGAGTCGAGGGGCGCAGATCTCAGCCTCATCGATGGATCCGGCCGCCTGGGCCGGCCTTGGCGTCGCGCGTCGGTATCCCCCGCCGACGCCAAGGCCTCGCTTGAGTCGGGAGCTCAATCGTCGTCCGACGAGCCCTTGCCTGCGATGAAGATCGTCACGCCCGTGCCGGACGGCATGAACTCGTGCGGCCCGGGCACAGTCACGTAGACGCCCTCTTCCTTGCCCGGGTTGTTTGCTCCAGCCGGCCCGAGGTTGCACACGACCTCGAGCATCACGTCCTTGATCGTTCCGTGTCCGATCGGATGGAAGTCGGCCGTCATCTTGAGGATGCCCGCCTGGTACACCCCGTGCCGGCCCTCGGGATTCGACGGCGGGTGGACCGGTGCGAGCGTGAAGCTGATGAACTTCTTCGCCCGCCACGATCCTGTCGCCACGACCGGGAACGGAGGCGGCGGCTGGAACCTGAAGTGATCGAACTTTCCGCCACCGTCGACGCTCTGCGAACCGAATGTGCCGTTGCCCGAGATGATCAGCCCCTCGTTGCCCGCATCGCGACTGAGCACCACGAATTCATAGCCTTTCCTGCGACCGTCCTCGGCCAGCGCGTTGCCGCCGAGCAGCGAGAAGGACCCGAGCGCCGCCGAGCCGGCGGCTGCGCGCTTGAGAAACTTTCTGCGATCCATAGCTCTCTCCCCTTCTAGAACTCGACCTGACCATCGAGCACGATCTCGTTGAAGGTCATCCCAGATATCTCCAGCACCACCGTCGCCCCCGGTCCACCCGAGGTGACGGTGAGCGTGAACGACCGGTTCGAGCCCGCGCCCGCTCCGGTCACCGTCGCCGTGCCCTTCAAGACCGCGGTCTGTCCTTTGGCGTCCGCGGATGTGATCGTGCCGGTCACGTACATGATGTTGTTGTCGAAGTTGCCGCTGCCCGGCGTGCCGGCCGCGGCGCTCGGCGTGAGCGCCAAGCATTCGAATCGACCCGTATGACCCGTCCAGTTAAAAGCGAACTTCGTTTCGATCGGAGCGAATGCCGGCGACCCGGTCCCTCCCGAGACGAGAGACGTGCCGCCGCCGCGAATGACGTTCTTATCGGGGCCGTTCACCGCGCCACCCAGCGCGGTCAGTGGGACGGCGGCCAGGGTCAGCAATGCGAGGATCGCGAGCGCGAGTGTCGCGAAGAGCAACCTTCTCCTTGGGATCTTCATCTCCCCTCCTTCGTCAGGTCAGATGCCGGCTCCCATTCGAGCGACCGCCGTGGATTTGTGCCGATACTTGGGCACTCACCTCCCCCTGCAGATCCGCGGGTTGATAAAGCCGCGCGCGGAAGTACGGTGGGACATGCAGGCGTGCGTGGGTTACTCCGTTAGCGCAATGGAGTCAATCGGGATGCGCCTGGTGTCCCGATCGGGCCGAGGGCATGATCGGCTACAGCCCGTTGTTCGAAGACAGACGGCGCACGACCTCGACCAGCGTTTCGTGCTCGACCGCGAGGACGCGCGCCTCGAGCGAATCGGGGGTGTCACCGTCGAGTACCGGAACGCGGGCCTGCGCCAGGATCTCGCCCTGGTCGATCGCGTCCGGTCTGGTGCGAAACACGGTGCAGCCGGTCTCGCGCTCGCCGGCCGCGAGCACGGCTTCGTGCACGCGCCGCCCGATCATCCCCGGGCCGCCGAACTTCGGCAGCAACGACGGGTGCGTGCTCACGAGCGCCGCGGCGTTTCCGAGCGCGGCGAAGAAATCGGGTGAGAGCAGACGGTCGAAACCGGCGAGCACGATGAGCTCCGCCTGTGCCTCGCGGATCGCGCGCGCCATGTCGACCTGCGCCGGCCGGCCTTCGAACACGCGGGCCGGCACGCCGGCGCGTCGCGCGCGATCGAGCGCCGGAACGCCGGGACGGTTGGAGCACACCAGCACAATGCGGTACTCGTCGCCCTGATGGTCGAGCAACGCCTGCAGATTCGTCCCGCGGCCCGAGACGAGGACAGCGAGGCGCAGCAACTCAGTCGAAGCGGACGCGCCGGTCGCCACGGGCCGGCTCGACGACACCGATGCGCAGCGCGTCCTGCGGAACCTGCCCGGCATCCATCACCGCGACCACACCGATGCCCATGTTGAAGGTGTCCCACATCTCGCGGTCCTCGACCTCGCCCATCCGCTGCAGCAGCGTGAAGATCGGCGGCACGCTCCAGGCACGTCGATCCACATGAGCACCGAGTCCCTCGGGAAGTGCGCGCGGCAGGTTCCCCTCCCAGCCACCGCCGGTGAGATGAGCGACGCTCCGCAGCCCGCCGCTGGCGCGGAGCCGGCGGATGTCGGCGAGATAGCTCGTGTGCACCGCGAGCAACGCGTCGCCGAGCGTCACACCGCCGAGCTCGTCGAATCGCGTGCGGTACAGCTCGCGCGGATCGCGTCCGCTCCGGGCGGCTTCGCGGGCGACGCACGCGCGCGCGAGCGAGTACCCATTCGTGTGCAGGCCGTTGCTCGGGACGCCGACGCAGACATCTCCTTCGCGCGCGTCCTCGGGACGAAGCAGCGCCGCGCGCTCGCACGCGCCGACGATGAAGCCGGCGATGTCGTATTCGCCGTCGACGTAGAAGCCCGGCATCTCCGCGGTCTCGCCGCCGAGGAGTGCGGCGCCGTTCTCGCGACAGGCGAGGGCCATGCCCGCGACGACACGCTCGAAGCGCGGCGGATCGAGCTTGCCGGTGGCGAAGTAATCGAGGAAGAAGAGCGGCTCGGCACCCATGACCGCGACGTCGTTGACGCAGTGATTGACCAGGTCCTGGCCGATCGTGTCGTGCGAATCGAGGAGATCCGCCAGGCGCAGTTTCGTCCCAACGCCATCAGTGCTGGCAACGAGGACCGCGTCGGACAGACCCCCCAGCCGGAACAGCCCACCGAATCCGCCGATCTCGCTGATGACCTCGGGCCGTCGGGTGCGCTCGACGTGACGCTTGATCCTCGCGAGCGCGTCCTCGGCCACGCGGATGTTCACGCCGGCGTCGCGATAGCTGATGCCGCGACCCATCGAGCGCGAGACTAGCGCGTCGCCGATCGAAGGCGCCGCCGCAGCATCACGCGGCGCGATCGAGTTGCGCCGCGATCTCACGCCGGTGCTCCCACTCGTGCTCCAACGTGCGCCGAAGGCTCCGCCGGATCGTGCGCGTCCGTCGGGGCGTTCGTCGGTTGGCTCTGCGTTCCTCCGGCGTCAGAGCCCGCAACCGTTCGATGACCAGCTGACGCTCGACGCGGAGGCCCTCACGGATCTCGACCCGGCCGTGATAGATCGCGTTCCCGGCGGTCGTCAGTGACTTCACCGGACCAAGCGAGGCCGTGAGGTAATGCGGCTCGGTCTCGCCGACGTGCCGCAGGATGTTGTAGAGCGAACGGCCGCGCTCGGGCTCGTTGTGCAACTCGCGGTCCCCAACCCCACTGACCAGCCGCAGCAAATCGGCGCGCGACCACTCCAGCCAGCGCAGGAACTTCTCCAGATCCGTGGTCGACAAGGGCTTGAGGTCAGGCGCATAGACGGCCTGCGGCGAGCCCTGGCCGAGGAAGTCGCCCTTGGTGATGTGCTCCGCGACGCGCGTGCGGAAGGCCGCGCCCGGATCGACATCTTCACCGTGTCGCTTCAGATACCGCAGATACGCGACGATGGCTTCAGGCGTCGCTTCGAGCGCGGCCGCGGTGGTCTTCGCGTTGGCGGTGCAGCCGAGAAGCTCGATGACGTGAACGAGTGTGGTTTTGCGCTGTGGGCTGGACTCGAGGTACAGCTTGTAGGTCCGCACGCGTCGCGCTAGCCGGTTCGAACCGGCAACCGACGGGCGTCTCCCTCGAGCGAACTTTTGTCCAGCTCGAGCTGGATGGGGATCGGGTAGTCGCCGCTGAAGCACGCCGAGCAGAAGTCATTCGCCGTCCCGCCAGTGGCGCGCACCAAGCCGTCCAGAGACAGGTAGCCGAGCGAATCCGCGCCGATGTGCTCGCGGATCTCCTCGACGCTCTTGTGCGCGGCGATGAGCTCTGCCCGCCGCGCGAAGTCCACCCCGAAGTAGCAGGGATGCTGGATCGGCGGCGAGCAGATGCGCATGTGCACCTCCGTCGCGCCGGCATGCCGCAGCAGCTTCACGATCGGAGCGCTGGTCGAGCCGCGCACGATGGAGTCGTCGACGACGACCACACGCTTACCCTCGAGCACCTCAGCCAGCGTGTTGTACTTCAGCGCCACGTTGTGCTCGCGGAGCTGCTGACTCGGCTGGATGAAGGTCCGACCGATGTAGCGGTTCTTGATCAGCCCCTCGCGGAACGGAATGCCGGAGCGACGGGCGAAGCCAATGGCGCTCGGGATCGCGCTGTCGGGAACGGGGATGACCACATCCCCCTCGGCCGGATGCTCCGCGGCAAGGATCTCGCCCATGCGCTCGCGCGCCGCGTACATCGAGATGCCACCGAGCCGTGACGACGCCGACGCCAGGTAGACGAACTCGAAGATGCAGAGCGCACGGCGCTCCGCGGCGGTCTCGTCGATGATGGTCACGCCGTCGCCGTCGAGCCGGAGCACCTCGCCGGGCTGCACCTCACGCACGAATTCGGCACCGATCGTCTCGAGGGCGCAGGTCTCGCTCGCTACCACGTGCGCGGCACCGCGTCGACCGAGGACCAGCGGACGCACGCCGAGCGGATCGCGTGCGGCGTAGATCGCGCGCGCACTCATGAACACCAGCGACCAAGCCCCCTGCAATCGCGGCAGCGCATTGCGAATGCGCTCGTCCCAGGTCCTGCCGGGCGCGTATTCGATGACCTTGAGCAGGACCTCGCTGTCGCTGGAGGTAGCGAAGAGCGCGCCGCGCTCGAGGAGCTCCTCGCGGAGCTCGCGGGCGTTGATGAGGTTGCCGTTATGGCCGACGGCGAGGGAACCGAGCGCGGGGTCGTGCACGACCATTGGCTGAGCGTTCTCGATTCGCGAGCTGCCCGTGGTCGAGTAGCGCGTGTGGCCCATGGCGACGTTCCCGACGAGCTGCTCCAGATCCGGTTCAGCAAAGGCTTGACCGACCAGACCCATGCGCTTGATGACGCGGACCCGCACGCCATCGCCGGCGGCCAGTCCGGCCGACTCCTGACCGCGATGCTGCAGTGCGTATAGCGCGAAGAACGCCAGGCGCGCGGGCTCGGCCGAGGGGACGTCCTCCGGGGTCCAGATCCCGGCCACGCCGCATTCTTCAGCGACGAGCCGCGTGTTCGCCGGGATCGCGGCCCGCGTCACCGCGCCAGCTCCAGGGCCTCGGCGAGGCCGCTGCGATACGCGTTCTCGCACTCCGCGACCGCGACGTCGATCACGCCGTCGATGATCAGCCGAGCTCCACCCACCACACCGATTATGGCGAGAGGCACCTGTTCCTGTGCGGCTTTCTCCGAGAGCCATGCCGCGTCGCGGACGGCGAGCACGATGCTCCCCAGCGATCGCGCGAACAGGTCCTCGATGCGACCGTGCAGGTGGGCGCCACGCCCGCCGCGGATCGCCATCTCCGCCACGGCGACGGCGATGCCGCCGACGCCGACGTCGTGCGCGGCGGCGATACGACCGTACGACGCGGCCTCGAGCATCACGCGGTGGAGCCGGCGCTCACGGTCGAGATCGAGATCGGTGGCGCCGAGCACGAGGAGGGTGTCGCCATCGGCACCGATCCCGGCAGGGATCGCGCGCGAGACATCGTCGATCGCGCCGACGGCGCCGACGACCGCGGTCGCGACGATATCGCGGCCGGCGGAGGCGTTGTACAGCGACACGTTCCCGGACACGAACGGGAGCTCGAGCGCGCGCCCGGCCTGCGCCAAGCCATCGATCGTGGAGGTGAGTTGCCACGCGCCGTGCGGCCGCTCGGGGTTCCCGGCGTTGATGCAGTCGGTCAGACCAAGCGGACGCGCGCCCACGCAGAGCAGGTTGCGGCAGGCTTCCGCGACCGTCGCGGCCGCGGCGAGCTGCGGGTCGGCATCCGCCAGATCCGGATTCGCGTCGATCGTGACGGCGATGCCGTCCGGTCGGTCCTTCAGGCGAAGGACGGCCGCATCTGCGCCGGGCCCAAGGACGGTGTCGATGCCGACCATCTGGTCATAGCGGCGATAGATGCGTTCGCGGGAGCAGACGTTCGCATCCGCAAGTAGTTGCAGCAGCGAGGCCGTGCTGTCGCGACCGCGTCGCTCCTGCGCCGGAGGCGCACCGGCGATCGCGTGGATCGGCGCGTCGTCCGCAAGCAGGCGCGCGCTGATCTCCGCGACGGTGGCCTCGCCGTCGCGGACGCGAACGACATCGGCCGCGACAACGGTCCCGATCCGGGTGCAATGCAGACGCCATCGGGCGGCGATGCGCTCGACCTCGCCTTCATGGCCCCGCCGGGGGACGACGAGCATGCGTTCCTGCGATTCCGACAGCATCACCTCGTACGCCGTCATGCCCGAGGCGCGGCGCGGAACAGAACGGACGTCGAGCTCGATGCCGGCGCGGGCTTTCGCGGCGACTTCGCTGACGGCGCACGCCAGGCCGGCCGCGCCGAGGTCCTGCATCGCGGCGACGTGGTCGCCCTCGATCAGCTCGAGGCACGCCTCCATGACCAGCTTCTCCAGGAACGGATCGCCGACCTGCACCGACGGCCGCTTGGCGTCGTCCGCCGACCCCAGCTCGAACGAGGCCAGCAGCGACGCTCCGGCGATGCCGTCGCGACCGGTATCGGCGCCGATGAGATAGACCGCGTCGCCGGCGACTGCGCCGGTCGCCCGAGTGATGCGCTCGGTCGGCACAACGCCGACGCACATCGCGTTGACCAGCGGGTTGTCGTCGTACGACGGATCGAAGGACACATGGCCCCCGACATCGGGGATGCCGAGGCAGTTGCCGTAGAAGGAGATCCCGCCGACGACGCCGCCGGCGAGATACCGGGTCCGCGGCTTGCCCGGATCGCCGAAGAACAGCGCGTTCAGCAACGCCACAGGTCGCGCGCCCATGGTGAAGATGTCGCGCACGATCCCGCCGACGCCGGTGGCCGCGCCCTGGAAGGGTTCGACCGCGCTGGGGTGGTTGTGGCTTTCGACCTTGAAGACGCACGCGAGTCCGCCGCCGAGGTCCACGGCGCCGGCGTTCTCGCCCGGTCCGACAATCACCTGCGGTGCGTCGCTCGGCAGACGGCGCAGCAGCGGACGCGAGTGCTTGTAGGCGCAGTGCTCGCTCCAGAGCGCCCCCAGCATGCCGAGCTCGACGTCGCTCGGATCGCGGCCGACACGGGAAACGGCGAACGCGTATTCCGCGTCGGTGAGGCCGACGTCCCCCGGGCGAAGCTTGGCCTGCGGCCTTGTCCCATCCGCCGTCCCCATGGGGAGCGGCGGTGCGCTCATTCGGGACGTGTCTCCGGCGCGAGATACGCCTCGACTTGCTTGGCGAAGAGCTCGAGGTCGTCGAGACGCGTTTGGATCAGGCCGTAGATCTCGTCGATGTCGGAGAGCTCCTTGTCGAAAGCCAGCAGATTGCGCATGTTCGCGAGGGTCTCCAGACGGTAGGCCAGATTTTTCTCCACGACCCCGTGCTTGGCGATGACGTCGAGGATGTCGTGGTAGGCCTCGGGCTTGTCCAGACCGAGCGCGCTGATGAAGTACACACCGGTGCCGAAACAGAGGTCCGCGACCTGCGTCAGGTACCACTGCGCGAGCGCGTACAGATTCGGCTCGGCGCGGAACTTCTCGCGCGAGACGCCGCTTAAGCCACGCAGCAGATCGGTGTACTCGCGAAGCCGCTGCAGCCGCTTGCCGACGTATTCGGCATCGATGGCAAAGCGCTCGCTGCGGATCCGCTCCGCCAATGCCTTCGATTGCATCTCGTCGTATTTCTTGAAGTCGAGCCAGTCCATCACCGCGCGCATCTCCCACGCCACGCGACCCTTCTGGTCGCGCTGGTACAGGAGCTGATAGGTGCGGATGACGTTGAAGCGCTGCATCAGCGAGGCGTTGTTGAGGATGACCACGTCGAGCTGCGGCATCTCCAGACGCTTCACCAGCTCGCCCATCAGGTACATCTGATAGTCGAAGAACTCATTCGGCTTGACCTGATCGAGGAGGAGCACCGCTACGCCGAGATCGTTGTAGTGCCCCGCGATCTGGCGGGAGGTCGTGGTGCCGTGGGAATACGCCGCGTTCACCGGACTGGCGATGAACAGCTCCTGAACTTGCGCCTGCTTCTCGAAAAGGTCCATTACTAGCTATTTTCCGACATGCCCGAAAGCACGGGCCGTGCCAGACCTGTATCGAGCGCTCGAAGCACGAGCAAGCCGTCAGTACCCCCGATAAGGGGTTCGCTGCACCGCTCCGGGTGAGGCATGAGACCGAGCACGTTGCCGCGTTCGTCGCACACGCCGGCGATGCCGTCGAGCGAGCCGTTCGGATTCGCCGCAGTCGTCACGTCGCCGCGGTCGTCGCAGTAGCGAAAGATGATCTGGCCGTTCGACGCGAGGCGCTCTCGCGTGCCCGCATCGACGTAATAGTTCCCTTCGCCGTGCGCGATGGGCATGCGCAGAACGCGTCCTTCCAATCCCTGGGTCCACGGCGTGCGTGTCGACTCGACGCGCAGGTTGATCCATTCGCAGCGAAACTCGAGATGGTCGTTGCGCCTGAGCGCGCCGGGGAGCATCCCGGCCTCGCACAGGATCTGGAAGCCGTTGCACGATCCCAGCACCAGACCGCCGCTCGCGGCGAACCGTCGCAGCGCCGCGATCGCCGGCGATAGACGCGCGATCGCGCCGGCGCGCAGGTAGTCGCCGTATGCGAAACCGCCAGGAAGGATCGCGGCGTCGTATTCGGAAAGGGACCGCACATCTTCGTGCCACACGATGTCGGCGGGTATGCCGACGACATTCGAGATCACGTGCTGGAAGTCGCGGTCGCTCCACGTGCCAGGAAACCGGAGGATCGCAACCCTCATCTGCGATCCATCCTACGGGCCGAGGGCTGTCGCCGGAAGACCCCAAGGCGGGGTCGACGACGACGGTGACTACCAGTTCGCGGGCTGGTTGGGGGTGTTCGGAGGCAACGGAACACTGGTCGGACGCAACACGTAAACGATGCCGCCGGTGGAGGACAGCCAGTTCCTCTCGAACTCGGTCCGATCGTAGACATGACGCACGGCCGCGTCGCTGGTCGATGCCGGGTCGTTCGAGATGACATTGCCATTGCCGTCGAATCCGATGATCGTCAGCAAGTGACCGTTGGTGCCTTTGTCAAAGAGGAATCCGGTGAGCTGGTTGGGGTTGAATGCGAGCGATGCCACCAGCGGAATGCCGGCCTTGATGAATTGCTCGGCCTCGTTGAGCGACCGTAGCTGCGTCACGAACCCTCGCAGGCCCCAGTGCGCCGCATAAGCCGCGTTGAATGGCCAGTTGCCTGCTCCCTGGTAGTGGTAGTCGTAGACGTACCGCGCCGCATAGTCGACCCAGGGATCGCTCGTATTCGGATAGTCCTTCAGCACGTAGCTCCACGAGCCTTTATCCGGTAGCGCCTTCCAGTAGCCGAGGATCATCGACGTCGACGTCGGGCTGCACCAGAACTCACCGCCACCGTCGAACGCGGGGTATTCCCCGCTGTGCGTCTCTTGCGAGTAGGAAGGCACGCCGAGCTCGATGCCCTCGGCGCCGCCGCGCGGGCTCGGCACCTGGGGCTTGAGGTTCGGGGCATCGGACGCGACGGCTCCTAAGAACGTGAGCGTGGGCGTCGCGCGCGAGGTCGAAGACCGGAAGAGCGTCACGCGCAGCTGGTAGTCCGTCATCGGATGGTCCTTGGCAAAGAACGTGTCGATCGCGATGAAGCCATCGGCGTCGCCCTGGTGACCGATGGAGGTGCGGTGGAAATATGAATCGTCATAGGCCCATTCGCCCATGACGTACCACTTCGTGAGGGTGCCCCTGTCCGTCGTCGCCCGCATCTCGACCTGGAT
>VBHP01000088.1 GCA_005881435.1 Chloroflexota bacterium
CTCGGATCACGATCTTTCGGCGCGCGACCGAGGGGCTGTCCGCCTCGCCGGCCCGACAACGTGAGGAGGTGCGCAACACGGTCAAGCACGAAATCGCCCATCACCTCGGCTGGAGCGATCAGCGGCTGCACGAGCTCGGACTCGGCGACGCGGATTGACACGGTCGGGGTCGCCGCCGCTCCCTACACTGGCGGCCACCGCATCTGATAGGGGGAGTGAGATGACGAGGTTCCTGACGCTTTTTGCCTGCGCCATCCTCGTGCTCGGCGCCGCGTCGGTCGCGTTCGCGCAGAGCGACACGAGGGTGTCGAGCGGCAGCCCGGCCACGCCGTTTTCTGAGAACAAGCAGAACGAGCCCGCGCTGGCGGTCGACGCGAATCATCCGAACATCCTCGCGGCCGGTTCCAACGACGAGCTCGACGAAGAGGCGTGCAATGCCGGGAACGACACAACGTGTCCGTTCACTCCCGGCATCGGCGTCTCGGGCGTCTACTTCTCGTTCGACTCCGGCAACACCTGGACGCAGCCGACGTATACAGGCTTGTCGGCGCGCAACTGTCAGGGCCTAGTCGGCAATAGCGATCCGGCGTGCCGGCCACAAGTCGGACCGATCGGCACGCTGCCGTGGTACTTCGAGAACGGTCTCGTCGCCGATGGCGATCCGGCCCTCGCATTCGGACCGCGACGGAGCGCGAATGGCACGTTCTCGTGGGCCAACGGATCGCGTCTGTACTACGCGAACCTGACCTCGAACTTGGGCGCAACGCGCACGGACGAGACCTTCAAGGGATTCGAGGCCATCGGGGTCTCGCGCACGGACAACGTCGTCGCGGCCGCGGCCGGCGACAAGAGCGCCTGGATGCCCCCGGTCATCGCGAGCAAGCAGAACTCGACGCTCTTCGCCGACAAGGAGCAGATCTGGGCCGACAACGCGAGCTCGAGCGCGTTCTTCGGCAACGTCTACATCTGCTACGTCGCGTATCGCGGGCAGGAGAAGGGCAACGCGTTCCCGTCCCCGCTCGTCGTCATCAGCTCACGCGACGGCGGAGACACCTGGATCCAGCAGCAGGTCACCGCGGCGGTCGGCAACCGCAACAACCTCGGGCGCTCCGGCTGCACGATCCGCACGGATAGCCACGGCGTCGTGTACGTCTTCGTCGCCACGTTCGGCCTTGGCACCCCCGGCACCGGCTCGCATGTGCTGATCCAGTCGTTCGACGGCGGGCTGACCTTCACCGCGCCGCGAGCGATCTTCAGCGCTACCGACACCTGCATGTTCGTCGACCCTGTTCTCGGCCGCTGCGTGATGGACGGCATCGCCGGTGCCCGCGACGACCTGTCGCCGGCCCCCAGCGTGGACATCGCCAACGGCGCGCCCACGGGCGCGGACGCGACCGACGTGATCGTCGACGCCTGGGCCGACGGCCGGGACGGCATGAACCACGAGCACGTCTTCGTCAGCGCCTCCACGGATCACGGCGCGACATGGAGCGCATCACGTTCGATCGAGTCCAGCGGCGATCGCGGCTACTACGCCGCTCCGGCGATCTCACCGAACGGCAGGGACGTCTACGTCGTCTACAACGCTTTCACCACGCCGTTCCGCAACAACACCACTGATCCACGAGCCCTCGTAGGCGTGGTGAAGCACGCCGACGTCAGCACGAGTGGCGCCGTCGGCGCCTTCACCGAACTGCATCGCGGTACGCCCGGCGACCCGCGCGGTTCGAGCCAGAACAACCTCGTCGGCGAGTTCCTCGGCGACTACGTCTACGCCGTCGCCACGAGGACGTACGGCACCGGGGTGTGGAACGACACGCGCAATGCCGCCGACTGCCCGGCGATTGACGCCTGGCGCATGGCCCTGCGCACCGGCGACACAAGCGTTCCGCGGCCGGCGCCGCAGCAGGACTGCGCGCCAACGTGGGGCAACAGCGACATTTTCGGCGGAAGCTTCCCCGACCCAACGCCATAGCGACTGCGTTTTTGAGGAGGGGCGCCAGATAGGCGCCCCTTCTCGCTATGCGGGCCTGACCTCGCCGATGGAGCGCCGGTACTTGGCCAGAGCTGCGTCGACGCCATCCGGATCGAGGAACACGCCCGAGCCCGCGACGAGAACCGTCGCGCCGGCGTGTATTAGAGCGCCGCAGAGCTCCGGCTTGACGCCACCGTCGACCTCGACCTCGGCGCGATGCCCGCGCCGGCGTAGACCTTCGCTCACGTCGGCCACACGTTGCTCCGAGCCCTCGATGAACGGCTGACCGCCAAACCCAGGCTCGACGCTCATAACCAGCACCAGGTCACAGAGCTCGAGGTACGGGTCGATCGCTCGGAGCGGCGTGCCCGGTCGAAGCGTGATCCCGGGCCGCGGGCCGCGCTCGCGAATGGCGCGAAGCGTGGCGGCTGGGTCGCGCGTGGACTCGACGTGCACGACCAACCAGTCCGCGCCGGCCTCGGCATAGCGGTCGATCCACTCCTCCGGGCGCTCGATCATCAGGTGCACGTCCAGCGGCAGCCCGGTCGCGCGGCGCAGATCGGCCACCATTTTCGGCCCGAAGGTGAGATTCGGGACAAAGTGGCCGTCCATCACGTCGACGTGGAGCCAGTCGGCACCGGCCCGCTCGACGGCGCGGGCAGCCTCGCCCAGGCGCGCGAAATCGGCCGAAAGGATGCTCGGGGCGAGCTTTATTTCCGACATTGTGCTGGGCACGAGTGACCGGACATACTAGGTGGCACACATTCCCATCCGTGAGGTAAGTGCGTTGTATCGCCCTCAGAACTTGCGCCTGCCCGGCCCCACGTTCGTCCCACAGGCGGTCCTGCAAGCCTCGGCGCGGCCGATGATCAACCACCGCGGCCCGGAATTCGCCGCCCTGCTCGCCGCGGTGACGCGCGCGCTACAGGACTTCCTGCAGACCCGCAACGACGTGCTGCTGCTGACCGCATCCGGCACCGGCGGTCTCGAAGCCGCGATCGTCAACGTGCTCTCCGCCGGCGACAAAGTGTTGGCGTTCAACAACGGTGCGTTCGGCGAGCGCTGGGCCGCGATGGCGAAGGCGTACGGGCTCGACGTCCGTCGTGTCGACGTCCCTCTCGGTCGAGCCATCGAGCCGGAGCTCGTGCGCGACGAGCTGCGCAAGGAGGGCCCGAACGGCGCGCGCGCGGTGTTGCTCACGCACAACGAGACCTCCGTCGGCGTGCTGAACCCGCTGCGCGAGATCGCGCCGATCATCCGCGAGTCGGGCAAGCTGTTCCTCGTCGACAGCGTCTCCGGCGCCGGAGCGGTCGAGCTCGACATCGACGGCTGGGGCATCGACGTCTGCGTCACCGCGTCACAGAAGGCGTGGGGCGCGCCGCCCGGCCTGTCGATGGTCACTGTCGGCGAGCGCGCGTGGAAGGCGACAGAGCGCGCCACGCTGCCGCGCTACTACTTCGACTTCCAGAAAGCAAAGGCCTCGCTGGAGAAGGGTGCGACGCCGTGGACGCCCGCGGTCACGGTCGTGATCGCGTTGCAGGAGGCGCTGCGGCTGATGTCCGAGGAGGGCCTCGAGGGGATCATCCAGCGTCACGTCGATCTCGCGCGTGCGACACGACGCGGGGTACAGGCGCTCGGGCTGGGGCTGTTCTCTGACGAGAACTACGCTTCTCCGACGGTGACCGCGGTGCGTTCGCCGGCGCGGGTCGATTCGCGAAACCTGGCGCGAGTGCTGCGCGACGAGTACGACGTGGTCGTTGCCGGCGGCCAGGGCAAGCTCGAAGGCCAGATCTTCCGGCTCGGTCACATGGGCTTCGTGACGATCTCGGATATCACCTCGATGCTCGGCGCGCTGGAGCTTGCGCTGCGCCGGTTCAACGTCACGGCCGAACCCGGCACCGCGATCACGGCCGCGCTGCGGGCGTTCGCCGCCGAGCCGGTCGTCGCCGGAGCGCGTCGCGGCTAGCGCCCCGCCGCAGGTTCGCGCTCGTCCGGTCGACGCACGCGCCGGCGCCGGCGCGCGCCCCCGGGTGCTCGTGGCCGATCCGGTCGCCGATGACGGGATCGCCCTGCTCCGCACCGCCGCCGACGTTGAGGTCGCGAACAAGCTCAGCGAGGCCGACCTCATCGCACGCGTCGCCGACATTGACGCGCTCGTCGTACGCAGCGAGACGAAGGTGACGGCGCGGGTCATCGAGGCGGCGCCGCGGCTTCTGGTCATCGGACGCGCCGGCGTCGGCGTGGACAACATCGACGTCGAGGCGGCGACGCGCCGCGGCGTCTACGTCGTGAACGCTCCCACTGGCAACATCGTCGCCGTGGCGGAGCTCACGATCGCACTGCTGCTGTCGCTGCTGCGCAGCATCCCCGCCGCGGACGCGCACGTTCGCAGCGGCGAGTGGCGGCGCAGCCAGTTCCTCGGACGCGAGGCGCGGGGCAAGACGCTCGGACTGGTCGGACTCGGGCGCATCGGGTCGGAGGTGGCGAAGCGCGCCGCGGCGCTGGAGATGCGCCTCCTGGCGCACGATCCGTACGCGACCGAAGCGAAAGCGCAGAGCCTCGGCGTGACGCTCGTCGGCCTCGACGACCTGCTCACCCAGTCGGACGTCATCACCGTACACGCACCACTGCTGCCCGAGACGCGCGGCCTCATCGGCAAGGAGGCGATCGCACGGATGCGGCGCGGCGCGTTCGTGGTGAACGCGTCACGCGGCGAGCTCGTCGACGAGATCGCGCTGTCCGAAGCATTGGCCGACGGTCGCCTCGGCGGCGTAGCGCTCGACGTCTTCGCGCAGGAGCCGCCGCAGGGCTCGCCGATCACGACCGCGCCGCGGACGGTGCTGACGCCGCACATCGCCGGATCGACGCTCGAAGCCCAAGTCAACGTCGCCGTCGACGTCGCCCGTCAGGTCCTCGACGTCCTCGCCGGGCGCCCGGCCGCGTCCGCCGTGAACGCCCCGCGCCCGCCGGCGGATGAGGCGGGCGGCGCGCGCTGGCTGTTGCTTGCGGAGCGCCTCGGCGCCCTGGCGGCGCAATTGATCGCCGAGCGCCCCGCGGCCGTGGAGATCACGTACCGCGGCGGCGTGCTGGCCATCGAGCCGGAGGCGTTGCGTGCCGCGGTGGTGAAGGGCGCGCTCGAGACCTGGAGCGATGAGCGGGTGAACCTGGTGAACGCGCTCGCGATCGCTCGGTCGCGCGGGCTCACGGTCGCGGAGCGGCGCGAAGCGACCGCGGCACGCTACCCCGCGCTGCTCGAGGTGCGCCTTGGCGGGACCGCCGTCGGCGGCGCGCTCATCGCCGGCGAGCCGCGCATCCTGTTCATCGACGGGTTCTGGGTCGACGTTCCGATCGCCGGACATCTGCTGCTCACGCGGCATCAGGACAAGCCCGGTCTGGTCGGTCGAGTGGGCACGCTGCTCGGCGAGTCCGACGTCAACATCTCCTCGATGCAGGTCGGACGCCTGCATGCGCGCGGCGACGCGCTGATGATCCTGACGCTCGACGATCCGGTACCGGCGGCGGTGCGGGATCGCATCGCCGAGTATCCCGACATCAACGAGGTCCGCGTCGCTCGCCTCGGCGTGTAGGCCAGACGATGGAAGCGCTGCACTTCGAGCGTCAATTCCGTTCCGAGACGAGCGAGATCTTCCAAGTCTGGGGCGGTGCGCGCCGCATCGGACGCGTCGACCTGCACTATGGGCGCTTCGAGGTCTCCGGCACGATCATGCTCGAGGTTGATCTGACCGAGGACGAGGTGCATCAGCTGATCGACCAGGTCGACGAGGAGCTGGTGCAGTCGTACGACCCGGAGCGCGAGGATTTCCTGGTGACCGTGTACAAAGGGGAGGAGCTCGGGTTCTACAGCGATGAATACGAAGAGGGCGAAGAGGAAGAGAACTAGCGCTTCGGCGACACCGCGCCGGGGACGGCCGACGATGCCCGAGGGCTACATCAGCGCGAAGTCCGCGCGAGGCATGGTGCCGTGGTCGCGCGCGCAGGAGCTACTGCAGGGCGCCAGCGGTTACTGGCTATCGACGACCGATCCGGATGGCGCGCCCCATCTGGTGCAGCAGTGGGGAGCCTGGATCAACGACCGCTGGTTCTTCGAGGGCAGCCCGGAGGCGCGCTGGGCCAGAAATCTGGCGCGCGATCCGCGCGCGGTAATGAGTGTCGAGCGCGGCAGCGAGATCGTCATCGTGTACGGCACCGTGAGGCTCGGCGTGAAAGAAGAGCGAGACATCCTGGAGGACGTCGCGCGGTCGTACGTCAAGAAGTACGGGCGCGGCTACGACTACAAGCCGACGGCCGATGAGTTCGAGACGCGCGGCATCAACGCGCTCGTGCCGTCGAAGGCGTTGTCCTGGGACGTGAAGACGTTCGGGAAATCTCCGACGCGGTTCCTGTTCGCGGCCGAGCCTTAGAAGCCCTCCAGCGTCCCGCGCCGGCGGGCCTGCGTCTCGAGCGTCTGGAACAGCGCGAATCCGGCGAGGCCCCACACCGCCGCGACGACCACGTCGCCGGCCAGCAGTGGCAGTCCGGCCGCGAGCTCGCCGCCGGCGGCGAAGCCGCGCGAGGCGGCCACCGTGCGCGTGAGCGGCAGGAGGGTCGACAAAGTTCCTGCCCACGAGGGCAGCTCCTCGAGCGGTACGTTCGCGCCGGTCAGGAGCACGATCGCGAAGAGTGCGAGGTTCGCCAGGAAGTTCGCATCGAGCACGAGGTACGCGACCGCGCCGATGAACAGGCCGAACGCGCACGCGCCAAGGCTTCCGACCAGCGCGGCCAGCGCGATCCCCGGCCATGTCGCGTGCGACAGGTCCAGCCCGAACACGAGCACTGCGAGCCCCAACGCCGCGACGACATCGATGATGCCGTCGAAGACATGCACCGCACCGCGTCCGAAGAACAGGACGACGCGGTTCGCCGGTGAGCCCACGACATACGGGAGCGTCCCCTGCCAGCGCTCGTCCGCCACGGCGTTGGCGATGCTGAACATGGCCTGGAAGGTCACGATCATCGCGTTGCCGAGGAGGTAGAACGAGAGCGGCCGCGCGCCGCCGAAGGCCCCAACGAGGGCAAAGAATGCGAGCTGGACCAGCGGGAAGGCCATCTTCTGAAAGATGTAGCCGCCGGGGCTGAGCCAGTTGAACAACGCGCGGTACGCGAACACGGAGCCGACGAAGAACAGCCGCAGGCTTGCCGTCGTCACGTGAGCGAGAGCGTCCCTTCGACGCGGGCGCGCCGCAGGACCAAGCGGAAGAGGGGCGCGGCGAGGACGAAGCACGCCAGCGAGGACAGCAGCAGGACCGCACACACCTCGGCGAAGGCGACGCCGGAGAGCTCGCCCGAGCTGGTGCCGTGCAGCGCGACGGCCGCCCAGTACGGCGGCAGCGCGTACGAGATCGGCAGGAGCCAGCCCGGCAGCAGCAGCACCGGGAAGAGGAAGCCGCCGAGGATGTAGATCGGGTGCTCCAGCACGGTCAGGAACTGGCGCACCGATCGGGCCAGGATGCCGAGCGGCGCGATGAGCACGCCGAGCGCGCCGATCGCGATCAGCGCCAACACGAAGGCGACGGCGAACGCGGGCACGTCGCGGACGACGATCGAATAGCCGAAGAGCCACGCGCCGACGGCGTAACTCAGTGCCATCGAGGTCACCGAGAAGGCCATGCCGCCGGCGAGCTTCCCGGCGATCACGGCGTACAGCGAGGACGGCGCGCCGACGAGCAGCTCCAGCGTCCCTTGGAAGCGCTCGCTGTTGATGGCCCAGCTGCCGTCGAAGAGGACCACGCTCCAGATGCCGGTCAGCGCCGAGCCGACGACGACGTACACGGGATCGAACTGCGGCTGGTGATGCAGCATGTACATGACCGTCACGGCGATGAAGAACGGCTGCACGAAGGCGCAGAACAGCATGAATCGATCGACCGCCATGTAGCGCAGCCACAGCCGGGTCGAGGCCGAGAACGCACGCAGCTCGCGTCTCATTCGAGCTTCCCCACCAGGCGCACGTAGGCGTCCTCCAGCGTCGCCTCGCGAACGGAGACGCGACCGACCTCGAGCCGTTCCAGGCTCGCCATCAGCCTCGGGACAGCTCGCTCTCCGAGCGCGGTCTGGACGCGCAGGAGCTCGCGAAGCTCGCGGCGCTCGACGGCCACCGAGTCGACGAAGTCGAGCGCGCGCAGTCGCGCCAGGTGCTCCTCGCCGACGCCGTACACCTCCAGCTCCACGACGCTCTTGTCGCTGACGAGCCGCTTCAGCTCCTCCGGCGTCCCCAGCGCGACGAGCTTGCCCTCGTTGATCACACCGATACGGTCGCACAGCGCGTCGGCCTCGAACATGTAGTGCGTCGTCAGCACGATCGTTTTTCCGGCTGCGTGGAGACGCTCGACGGCCTCGCGCAGCTCGCGGGCGCCGATCGGATCGAGCCCGATCGTCGGCTCATCGAGGAACAGCACCGCTGGATCGTGCAGGAGCATCCGTGCCAGATGCAGGCGTTGTTTCATGCCGCGTGAATAGCCCTCGACTCGTTCGTTGGCTCGATCGCGCAGGCCGACGAGGTCCAGGAGCTCGTCGACGCGCACGCGGATGCGCCGGGGCTCGACCGCATACAGCTCAGCGAAGTACTCCAGGTTGTCCCGTCCGCTGACGCGGTAGTACAGCCCGCGCTCGCCGCCGAAGACGAACCCGACGCGCGGCCGGATCTGTCGCGCGTCGCGGACGACGTCGTACCCGAGGACGCTGGCGCGCCCGGCGGTGGGTATCAGCAGCGTGGTCAGGATCTTCACCGTCGTCGTCTTTCCGGCGCCGTTCGGCCCAAGCAGACCGAAGAGCTCGCCCTCACCGACCTCCAGCGAGAGGTCCTCGAGCGCGACGACGTCCTTGCGCTTCCGGCGGATCACGCCCGTGCTGGTGCGGAATACGCGGCGGACATGGTCGAGCGTGATCGCGGGCATGGCCGAAGCCTAGGGGCGGCGCGTTGGTCAGTGCAGAGCGCTGAGGTCAAGGGTGCGCCAGGTCCTGCCCGCGTCGTCGCTGGCGTAGATCTGGCTCGCGCCGCTCCCGCTCCGATCCGTTCCTTCGACCCACAGGTGTTCGGCGTCGGCGGCGGACAGCAGCGCGATGTTGGCCGGGCTCTTGACGCAGGCCCAGTTCACGCCGCCGTCGTCGGTGCTGAGCAATCCGCCGCTCCCTTCGGCGCCTCCGGCACCGAGGTTCAGCCCCAGCCAGCCGCGCGCGGCGCCGACAAAGAGCGGTCCGGCGAGATTGCCGCCACCACAGACGGCGGCGATCTGATTCTTCGGATTGCCGAGACTCTTCCAGCTCGCGCCGGCGTCGTCCGAACGGAAGAGCTCGTACTTCTCGCAGTTGCTCGAGGTGCAGTACGCGCCATCGCGCGCCAGCGCCCAGACGATCTGCAGGTCCGCGGCCTCAATGGCGATGATGGGTTGGGCCTTGAGCGTGGCCGACCACGTCGCGCCGCCGTTGTTGGTGACGAGGACGTTGCCGCCGTCGGCGCCGTAGTCGATGCCACTGGGGCCGTACGCCGCGATCCAGCCGAAGCGCGGCGACGCCAGCCGGATCGGACCGACGCGTCCCTGATACAGCGTGCGCCAGGTCTTGCCGCCGTCGGCCGTGCCCCGCAGCTCGCTGCCGCAGAACGCGGGACAGCTCTGATCGCCGACCACGACCCAGGCGTACGCGGCGTCCACCGCCTGCAACGAATGGATCATCTCCCCGCCGCTACCTCCGACCGGCACCGAGAGCACTTCGCGCCAGTTCAGGCCGCCGTCGTCGGTGCGCAGCACCACGCTGCGGCACGGCGGCGCCGACGACGCCTGCTGACAGCCGACCTGCTGGCCCCGGTCGGCGAAGCCGATCGCCCAACCAGTGGCGGCGTCGATGAAGTGGAGCTCGCTGAGCCGGCTGAGCGGGATCGACAGCTTCGTCCAGGTCGCGCCGCCGTCGCGCGTGCGCGCGAGGCCGAGGCCCGAGCCGGTCCAGCCACTGACGAAGCCGACGGTCGCGCTCACGCGCTGGAGCGCGGCGAGGCTGACGACGCGCGCGTCCGGAGTCGACGACGGCGACGGCATGGGGGTGCTTGACGACGCCGGGGACGTTGACGGCGCGGCGCCGGGCGCGCCGCAGGCGACGACGAAGAGCAACGTCAGGACGAGGGTCCGCATCAGCCGTTCGACGCGACGAGGTCGACGACGGTTCCCCCGCTCGCGCGAGCCAGGTCACGCGACCACACGCGGACGACCGTCTCGCCGGTGCCCGCGCCGGCCCACAGCGCTTCATGTCGCAGCAGCCCACGGTCGATCAGCACGCGCAGCGGTCGCGCGTGCGCAAATGGCGGGACGCCACCGATGGGATACCCGGTGCTATCGCGGGCTTCCGCGGCGGTCGCGCGCCGGATCGTGCCGGCGCCGGCGAGGGTACGGAGCTTGGCCTCGTCGATCCGATCCGTGCCGGCGCAGAGCGCGAGCACCGGCTCGCCGTCGGCGAGGAATACCAGCGACTTGATGATCTGGCCGAGCTCACACCCGATCTCGCGCGCGGCGTCGGCCGCGGTGCGCGTCGTCGACGAGAAGCGGCGGATCTCGACGTCGAGGCCGAGCTGCTGCGCGGCGGCGCGTACGCGCGCGACGTTCTGGTGTTCGCCAAGCAGGTTCGGATTCGAAGAGGTCAGCTGGCGACGATCCCTCGGACCCCGCGCCAGAGGCGGCGCGGTACGCGGCGGAGCAGCTCCCACGAGACGGCGCGGAGCGCCCGCCGCGCGGCCTGGGCTTCGGCGTCGCTCGCCGGTCGCGGCGAATACCGTTCGATCACCTGTGCCCTGGCGATGGCGTGGACCTGTCGTTCCACTCGAGGCAAGGCCTGGCCCAGCGTGCCGGCGTATTCCGATACCGTCTGATAGGGACGCTGCTGCATGCCGGCATACGCGGCGAGGAGTCGCATCTTGCCGAACGCCGCATCGGCGGCGCGCATCCGGCGGAAGCGCAGCTGGAAGCGGATGTACCCGAGCAGCGCCAGGATCGCCGCGAGGAGCGCGCCCCACCACAGCGGCCGGAAGTCCGCGGCGCTGATGAGGTTCGTGCCAGCGCCGGAATCGGCGCCACTGTCGCCCTGCGGGATCCCCTGATCGTCGGCGCAACCGGCGTTCCGCTGGCAGCGATCGAGCAGGTCGGGACTCTGGTTCGATGGACCGGTTTCCGGCGAAGTCGCCGAGATGTCGACCGCGGTCTCGGGTCGCGAGACGACGGCCTCGGATGGTGTCGGCTCGAATTCGATCCAGCCGTATCCCGCGAAGTACACCTCGACCCACGCGTGGGCGTTGCGCTCGGTGATCATGTATCGACCGGTCGGCTCATCGAACGTGCCCATGGTGTAACCCTCGACGACGCGCGCCGGCACGCCGACGCTGCGGAGCATGACCACCATCGACGAAGCGAAGTACTCGCAGAAGTCTTCTTTCAGATCGAAGAGGAAGTAGTCCACCGGGTCGCGTCCCGAGGGCGGCGCTTTCACCACCGTGGAGTACTTGAAGTTCGTGCGCAGGTACAGCTCGATCGCCTCGGCCTTGTCGTAGGCGTTCGTCTTGTCCCTGGTGATCGCGGCGGCGAGCTGACGCACCCGCGCCGGGACCGTCGTGGGCAGCTGGTCGTACCGCTCCGTGATCGCGGCCGGCGCCGCGCCGGCGCGACGGAGGTCTTCCTTCGTCGCGATCGACACCGCCGAGGTCACGATGTACCGACCGGTGGCCTGGGCTCGATCCTTGGCCCGCATCTGACTGGAGAAGCTCTTGTCCTCGCCGTAGATGAACGTCCGCGGGATGCTCGCCTGCACCGGCTCGGAGGGTGCGAACAGCAACGCGCCTTTGGGATTGACCGGGTCGATGGTGACGTCCAGCTTCTTGCGGCCGGCATAGTTCAGGGCGTCGGTCTTGTCCTCCTGGCGGTCGTCGTTGCTCTTCCAGCCCACGCCGGTGTAGAAGTCGTACGCCGTCGCCCGCAGGAAGTGCGACTCAGACGCGGTGATGTACATCACCACCTTGTCGCCGAGGTTCGGCGCCAGACCGAGACGGATGACGTCGGAGAACGACACGCCCTGGATGCGGCTCGGGCCGTACACGCCGGCGAAGAACCGCTGCCACTCGTTCTCGACGCTGTGCCACGGGCCCTCGAAGGTGCCCCAGGCGCTGCCGAGCGCGTCGGCCGCGCCGATCCGGGGGGTGAACGAGGCCAGCATGATCAGCACCAGCGTCCAGGTCAGCCCGCCCCGCAGGACACGCCACTCCATGTCGGCCCCCGGCACCAGGCGGCGACGCTCCCAGCGCTCGGACAGCGACACCACGTGCAGCCTCGCCAGCAGCAGCAGCGACAGCACCGAGAAGACGACCAGATCGAAGAACAGCGGCCGCAGCGCGAGCGAGACGTTGACCACGAGGATGAACGCTTGGAAGAACACGAGGTCCCACGGCCGGCGGAAACGCGCCAGCGCGTAGCTGCCCCAGAACGCGGTGCTCCAGCACGTCGCTCCGAGGAACAGCACGAACGGCGTCGGGTCGGTCCCGGCCTCGCCGGCGAGCACCTGCGTGAGCCAGTTGTTCACGTTCGTCGCCAGAGTCACCAGCTTGACGTGGAACGGCTGCGGCCCCGCCGACATCGTCGTCAACGCGACGACCGCGATCATGCCGACGATCGCGCCGAGCATCGGTGCGCTGCCGCGACGGACGCGCGAATTACCCACCAGCGAACCGAAGAGCAGACCGAGGATGGCGAGCCAGCCGAAGTGCGCGTCGCTCTGCACCCACCCGGCCTGGTCCAGCGAGACCGGATAGAGGATCACGAGGGCGACCCCGAGCAACAGCGCGAAGATGCCGCCGCGGAACGCCAGCCGCGACGGGTCGATCGGCGGGAAGAGCGCGCGGACGGCCGGCCGGAGGCTAAGCACTGACGCTCGACCGTTCGTGGAAGAGCTCCGAGATCGGCAGGTCCGCGGTCGAGACCGCGTACGGAACGCCCGCGACGAGCAGCTCCCCGACCACCGCGTTGAGCCGCATGCGCGCGGCGTCTTCGATCTCCTCGGGTGTGACGATGCACGACTGGATCCGCACTCCGGCCTCGCGCAGGGCCAGCACCGGCTTGACCCACTCCTTGTCCAGCGACGGCGTGACGACGAGCGCGGACGCGCCACGGCGCAGCCGCGGCAGGGTCTCGACCATCGTCTCGGCTACCGTGTGCGTGCCGCTGGCCGAGACTTCCGCGAGATACTGCATCAGCTTGGAGAACTGCTTGGTGCCGCGGTCGGGGCTGAACAGACCCGACGAGCGGCCCGACGCCACCAGGCCCACGCTGCGGTGTTCGCGCAGCGCCTTGGCGATCACCGACGCGGCGATGGTCACGGCGCGCTCCTCGGTCGACCGCTCGCCGTCACCGGAATGCACGCGGCGCTCGAGATCCAGGAAGATCCACAGGTCCGCGGTGCGGTCGAGCTCGAATTCCTTGACCTGAAGGGTGCGGTGCCGCGCCGAGGTCTTCCAGTGAATGTGGTTGAACGCGTCGCCGGGTCGGTAGTCGCGGATGCCCATGACCATCGAGGTCGCCTGCAGCGAACGCCGACCGGTGAGGACGTTGCCCTCGAGCAGTGATCCCGGCAGCTGCCAGTACGGCAGCGCCACGACGCGCGGGTACACCAGCACCAGGGCGTCGTAACGGGCGCGGTGTTCGGCGCTGAAGATGCCGAACGGATCGCCGCTGCGGATGACCACCGGCCCGAGATGGAACCGGCCGCGGCGCAACGCCGGCACCGCGACCTTCCAGCGCTTGGTGGTGAAGGCCCCGATCGAGAGCACGCGGCCGGGCAATGGCTCCGGCCAGTTCGATTCCTCGTATACCTCGAGCCAGATCTTCCCCAGACGCGAGTCGTTCACGAGCTCGTACGTCAGCTCGATCTCGTCGCCGAGATGCACGTAGCCCTGCGACACGTCCCGCTTGACCCGCATCGAGGAGATGCTCGAGCGCGTCCACCACCACGTTGCTCCGACCAGGAACAGCAGGAGGTACGCGACGTAGAACAGGATGTCCACGCCGGAGGACAGGGCGACGACGAACAGCGCCCCCCACGCGACGATGAAGAGCCAGCGGCGCCGGATCATCGGCCCGCTGTGGCTCTCACGAAGGCGCCGGGCTCGACCGGCACGGACTGCAGCACCTCGGACACGACCGTCGCGGTGGTGAGGTCTCGCAGGCGCGCCGCCGGCTGCAAGATCAGGCGGTGGGACAGTGTCGGTGCGGCCAGCAGCTTCACGTCGTCGGGCACAACGAAGTCGCGCCCCTGGATCGCCGCGAAGGCTTGCGCCGCGCGCACCAGCGCCAGCGAGCCGCGCGGCGAGGCTCCCAGGTACACGTCGGGATGGCTCCGCGTCGCGGCGACGATCCGCACGACGTAGTCCTTGACCGCCGGCGCGACGTGGATGTCGGAGACGCGGCGCTGGAGGTCGACGATGGTCTCCGTGTCCGCGACCTGGCCGAGGGTCTCGATCGGATGCTGGTGCGCCTGGGCATCGAGGATCTCGACCTCCTCGCGCTCCGAGGGGTAGCCGAGCTGGATGCGCATGAAGAAGCGATCGAGCTGGGCCTCAGGCAGCGGGAAGGTGCCTTCGTACTCAATCGGGTTCTGGGTCGCCAGCACGATGAACGGCTCCGGCAGCGGGTACGTCACGCCGTCGACGGTGATCTGACGCTCGTCCATGGCCTCCAGCAAGGCCGATTGGGTCTTGGGCGTGGCCCGGTTGATCTCGTCGGCGAGGACGATCTGGGCGGTGATCGGGCCGGGTCGGAACTCGAAGGTCTGGGTCTGCTGGTTGTAGATCGAGACGCCGGTCACATCCGACGGCAGCAGGTCCGGGGTGAACTGGATGCGCTTGAAGGTGCAGCCGAGCGAGCGCGCAAGCGCCTTCGACAGCATGGTCTTTCCGACGCCAGGCACGTCCTCGATGAGGATGTGCCCTTTGCACAGGAGGGAGGTGACCGCGAGCTCGACTTCCCGGTGCTTCCCGACAATGACCTTCTCGACGTTGGCGACGACTCTGCCGGCGGACTGCCCGATGTCCTGCAATTCGGCCACACCCCTTCGTTCGATCCGGCGGTAGAGGACCCTCGGATGCACGTAGGGTACCAACGCCGCCTAAGACTGACCTTAGTACGAACGCGGAGTGGGTACGGTTCGTTCTCCAGGCCGGCCGTGCGTTCGAAAGCTGCTCCGGTACTGAGTTTCCGAGCGGTCCTATTTCCCCAACCAGGACCGCATCACCTGGCCGCCCACGGTCGCGGCGTCGAGACCGCCGTTCTGCGCGTTCTCGATCACTACCGCGACGGCGATGGTGGGGTTGTCCGCGGGCGCGAAGCCGACGAACCAGCCGTGCGGCGATCCCTGCGGGTTCTCCGCCGTTCCGGTCTTGCCCGCGACGTGGATCCCCGAGATCGCGGCCGGATACGCGAACGCGTTGGGCCCTTCGACCGCGTACACCATGTCTGCGGCGATGAGCTTCGCGGTGTCGGAGCGGATCGGCTGCGCCAGCGGACCGGGCTGGATCGTGCGCACGACCTTGCCGGCGCCGTCGCGCACGTCGAGCGCGTAGTGCGGCGTGGGCATCACGCCGTTCTCGGCCACGGCGGAGGTGATCAGCACCATCTGCAGCGGCGAGATGAGCAGCTCGCCCTGACCGAATCCCGTGGCCGCGACGAGCGTCGGGCGATCGAGCTGACCGGAGTTCGAGAGCTGCGTCTTGGCGTAGGGGCCATCGAGCCCGAGCGATTGGCCGATCATGAAGCGCTTGGCGTAATCCGCGAGCCGATCGCCATGGACGATGTTCACTGCGGCCATGGCGAAGTAGATGTTCTCGGAGTACGCGTAGGCCTGACGCAGGTCGTATTCGCCATGGAAGTTGATCGGCGACGGCACGGCGTAGTTGCCCCAGGACGGGTCGCCCTTCCAGGGACTGTCGATGGGGACCTTCTTGTTCGGGTCGAGGCCGAGCTCGACCGCGGCGGCGCCGGTCACGAGCTTGAACGTCGACCCCGGCGGGTACAGGCCCATGACCGCGCGATCGAGCAACGGCTTTCCCTGATCGTTGTTCAGCGCGTCGAAGGCCGCACGCTGCGTCGATGCATCGGTCAGCGGATTCGGGTCGTAACGCGGGAACGACACCGAGGCGAGGATCTCGCCGGTCCGCGGATCGAGCGCGATCACCGCGCCCTTGCGCTGGCCGAGCGAACGCGCGGCGGCATCGACGAGTTTCGCTGAGAGCGCGAGCCGCACGCTGCCGGGCGGCGCGCGCTCGCCGAGGTAGCGACGGCGGATCGCGCCGAGCGGGTCGGCGGGGTCCTCGCCTATGAGCGATGAGGCGTACGTGGCCTCGAGTCCGGCGGCGCCGAAGGCCAGCGTCGCGTATCCGACGTATGGCTCGTACAGCGCGCCGGTGTACACGCGTTTGAACGAATCGCCGCTGGCATCGGTCCGCGCCAGGACGACGCCATCGCGGTCCACGATCCGGCCGCGCTCGCGCTTCGCCGCCTCTGAATACAGCCGCGGGTTGTACGGATCGCTCGAGAGCTCGTCACCCTGCACGATCTGCCAGTACCCGACTCCGAGCGAGACGAGCAGGAACAGCACCGACAGCGTCGCGGCCAGATGCCGGATGTTGGCGCTCATCAGGTCCGGCTCTCGGCGCTGATCCGCAGCAGCAGCCCGATCGACAGAAAATTCGTGACCAGCGATGAGCCGCCGTAGGCCACGAACGGCAGCGTGATCCCGGTCAGCGGTATGAGCTTGGCGTTGCCGGCGACGATCACCAGCGTCTGCATCCCGATGACGAACGTCAGGCCGGCCGCGAGCAGCTGCAGGAACGTCGTCGGCGCGGCGATGGCGATGGAGAACCCGCGGTACAGCAGCACCAGGTACATTGCCAGCAGCGCCAACGCGCCGATGAAGCCGGTCTCCTCGGCGAACGCGGCGAAGACGAAGTCGCTCCACACCACCGGGATGCTCTGCGGGTCGCCGGCGCCGAGTCCCGCACCGAGTAGCCCGCCGTTTCCCAGGGAGAACAGGCCGTGCAGGATCTGGTATCCGCTTCCGAGCGCGTCCTGCCACGGGTTCTGCCACATCTCGACGCGGAGCTGCACGTGCGCGTAGAGGCGGTACACCACGTACGCCGCGGGAATGAGGATCGCCACGCCCGCCACGACGTACGTCGCGCGGCCGGTGCCGAGATACAGCATCGCCAGGAAGATGCCGAAGAACACGAGCGTCGCGCCGATGTCCTTCTCGAAGGCCAGGATGAACATGGCCGCGAACGCCATCGCCACGATCGGCACCAGGTACGGCGGCGGGGGCAGGACGCGCCAGATGCCGCGCCGCGAGGCGATGACCTCGCGATATTCGTCGAGGTAGGCGGCCAGGAAGACGACGAGCACGATCTTCACCAGCTCCCACGGCGTGAACGAGAGCGGGCCGAGGCGGAACCAGATCCGCGCGCCGTTGATCTCCTCGCCGCGGACGACCGTCGCCACCAGCAACAGGAGCCCGAAGGTCATCCAGGTGTACTTGTACCGCGACAGCAGCGACAGGTCGCGCGGCACGAACAACGGCAGCAGGAACGCCGCCATGGCGACGACGAACCACGCCAGCTGCAGCGTCAGCAGCGACGCTGCATCGGTACCGGCGGTGACGCGGTAGATCACGATCAGGCCGATCCCGGTGAGCCCGAGCGAGACCGGCAGCATGATCTGATCGCCGCGCAAGCCGCGCATTGCCAGAGCGGCATGCACCACGAAGGCGATCACCAGGAACGCCGTCGGCACGATGAACGCGTTTCCGTCGAGCCCCTGACCGAGTGCAAGCGCCACGGTGAAGAAGCCGGTCACGGTTATCGCAGCGACCCAGAACAGGAGCCGCGTCTCGGTCAAGCGGCTCAGCGGACGCGACGTCGGTACGGCGAGTCTCATGCGTGCTCGAACCGCAGGCGCACGCGGCCGGCCTCGATCTCGTCGCCGAAATGCAGCACGGTGCGATGGATCACGCGGTCCCCGTTGAGAAACGTCCCGTTGGTGCTGCCAATGTCCTCGACCCACCAGCCCTCGGCGTCCTGCGACACCACGGCATGACGCGCCGAGGAGAAGTCGTCGCGCAGCACGACATCATTACCCGGATCCCGGCCAATCGCGTTGACCGCGCGGAGTGGGAACCGCTCGCCGCGGCGGTGTGCGTCGGGCGGCGCCTGGGCCACCACGAGGTACGCCAGGCCGCGCTCGGCCACCGCTGGCGCGCGCCCCAGCGCGCGTTGCAGTGAGCCGATGCTCTGCAGCAACAGTCCGTAGACGAGCGCGAGGAACAGCAGGCGCAGCGCCCACAGCGCCACGGCGAAGGTGACCTCGGGCAAGCGCTACTCCTCCGCGTGGTAGATCAGTGTCGCCGCCCCGAACGTGATCCGATCGCCCTCGGACAGGGCGATCTCATTCACCTTCTTACCGTTCACGAACGTGCCGTTGGTGGAGCCGAGGTCGTAGAGGGTGTGCTTGCCCAGGCGCAGCCGCACTTCGGCGTGCCGCCGCGACACGCGACGATCGTCGAGCACGATGTCGTTGTCCGGAGCTCGGCCGATGGAAATGGTCCCGGCGCCGACGGGGACACGCCGTCCCTCGCCCGACATCTCGAGCGAAGCCTTGGGTCCTCTGGGCTGCACGGCAAGGAGCTTATCCCGGTCGAGGATCTGCGTGTGTCCGGAGGCCAGCTCGCGGAGAGCGGGGTGGTCTTCGGGCATCTCCTCGCCTGTCTCGTCGACGAGGGCGCAGCGCACGCGGACCTCGCCCGTTGCGACCGCCTCGGAGCGATCGATCTCCACGCGCGGGAAGCTCGTCAGCGTCAGGGTGCGCTCGCGGGCGCCGGCGAGGACGGCCTCGGCCAGATCGCGCTCGAGACTGCGCTTGAAGCGCTCGAATTGCTCATAGTCCGGGCCGGAGAGCGACACGACGTAGCTGTTCGGGGCGAAGGTGCGGTTGAGCGAGACGGTCTGATTCGCCTCCATTGCGCGGATCACGCGCTTGGCGATCTGGACCGGCTGCAACTTGACGTGGAACAGCCTCGCCGTGGTTCCTTCGAGCACGCGCGTGACGAAGTCTTCGATGCGTGCGATCACGTGCTGGCCCGCTCCGGCCACGCCTTCATCACTTCGGCCCCCAACAGGAAGATCAACGCCGTGAGATAGATCCACGTCAGCAGACCCGCTGCCAGCGCCAGAACACCGTAGGCGCTGAAGACGTGGACCTCTCGCGTCAGGATGGCGAATCCGATTTTGGCCACCTCCCACAACGCCGCCGCGGTGAAGGCCCCCGCGACGCGGACCCTCCGCGGCAGCCTGCGCCGCGGCACGATCAAGTAGATCAGGTCGAAGAGGATGAAGCCCGCCACGAATCCGGTCAGCGGGCCGAGCAGCTCGATGGCAACCCGCTGTATCGGCGCGATCCCGACGGTGCGCAGCCAGCCGGCGAAAGCCTGCACCAGGAACGACAGCGCGAACGAGAGCACCGCCAGGGACGTCAGCAACGCCGCGAGCAGCAGACCCTCCAGCCGTCCGCGGATGAAGCTCCGGCGATTGCCGCCGAAGACGCCGAAGAGGGCTCGGTCGAGCGCGGCGGAGATCGTGGTCACACTCCACAGTGTGCCCACCAGCCCGATCCCGAGCGTCAAGCCGCGCGAGTTGACGAGCTCGTCGACCAAGCGCCGATCGGCCAGGCCCGGATACACGCCGCGCAGCAGGTTCACCACCTCGGTTCGCAGCTCCTCGCTCGAGACGAACAGCGCGATCACGCCGACCGACAGCAGGAGCAGCGGCAGCAGCGAGAAGAACAGCTGATAGGCCACGGCCGCGGCCATGAAGGCGCAGTCATCGTCGCGAAAAGCGATCGCGACCCGTCGTGCGAACGCGAGCGTCACGCGCGACGTCAGGATGCGGCGGAATCGGAAGAGTCGGGCTTAGGCGTACTGCTCTCGGTCTTGGGGCCGCCGGGCTTTTTGTCCTTCGTGTCCTTGCTCTCGGTGGCTTCCTTCTTCGTCGTCGAGCTCTTGGGCGGCGCATCTTTGGCCGCGGCCTCGCTCCCCTCGCCGCTCGTGCTGCCGCCGTCGCTGGCTTTGCGATAGTCGTTGATGTGCCAGCCGCTACCCTTGAAGTGGATCGCGGGGCGCGACACCAGCTTGCGCGGACGAGCGCCGCACTTCGGGCAGACCGTGACCGGCTCCTCGTTGAAGCCTTGTTTACGGCTGAACTCGTGGCCGCAGTGATCGCAGCGATATTCATAGGTGGGCACATGTGAATGATATCCTCGCGCACCGCGCGCCTCGGCGTAAGTTATGCGCCGAAAGGTCGAAGAGGTTGTTGCTGTCGACGTCAGTGATCGCTCGCGCGCTTTTCCTGATCCTGCTTCTGCCGCTCGTCATCGCCTGCACCGGCAGCCCGACGCCCACCGAGACGCCAAACGCGATCGATCAGATCGACCTGAAGGGACCTATCGCGTTGACGTTGTGGCACACCCAGACCGGGGCGAACGGGGCAGCCCTCCAGATGATGGCCGACGACTTCAACAAGACCAACCAATACCAGATCACGGTGAAGCTCGAGTATCAGGGCGACTACACGCAGCTGTACCAGAAGACCCTCGCCGCGATCAACGCGGACGCACTGCCGGACATGTCCGTGGCTAACGAGAGCTTCGTGGCCGACTACATGAAGGCGACACCGTCGCCGGTGGTCGACCTCGGACCATACGTCGACAGCAAGAAGTACGGATTGACGAGGGCGAGCGTCGACGACATCTTCGGCGCGTACCTCGCCACGAACCGCTTCGCGCAGTTCGGCGACAAGCTGCTGTCGTTCCCGCTGACCAAGAGCGTGCTGGTGATGTACCAGAACGATGACGTCCTGAAGGAGCTCGGGATGTCGTCGCCGAAGACCTGGGACGAGTTCGAGAAAGTGGCGTCAGCGGCGAAGAAGGTGTCCGCGGACGGGAAGACGATCACCCGCTATGGCTGGGCCGTGATAGCCGACCCCTCGACGTTCAACGGCTGGGTCCTGTCGCGCGGCGGCCGCCTCATGGCCGACGACAACAAGACCGTCAGGTGGGACGGCGCCGAGGGACTGGCGTCGCTCCAGCTTGTCGACAGGTGCATCAAGGCGCAGTGGTGCTACGCGCCAAAGAGCTTCGATTACTACGCTGACTTTGGCTCGGGCAAGGCCGCTTTCGTCATGGACTCCAGCCTGGCCCGACCGTCGTACCGAGCCGCGATGAAAGAGCCGAAGCCGAACTGGCGCATTGTCTCGATCCCGCAACAGGACGCCTCGACGGCGCGGACCGTGGCGTACGGTGCGAACATCGCGGCCTTCTCGTCCACACCGCAGAAGCAGCTCGCCTCGTGGGTCTTCATGAAGTGGTTCGCCGACACGACGCGGACGGCGATGTGGTCGATCGCTTCCTCGTACCTGCCGGTCCGGAAGTCGGCCGCGAACGACGCGACGCTCAAGAACTCATGGTCATCGACCGATCCGCAGGGCAAAGAAGCCTTCGACCAGAGCGGCACGAGCCAGCCGGAGCCGAATGTCCGCGGACAGCAGGACATCCGGACCGTCGTCGCGGACGGCATCACCGCGATCCTCACCGGCAGGGACACGCCGGAGCATGCGCTGCAGCTGGCCAGCACCAAGGCGAATCAGATCCTCAAAGACAATCAGTAGCGCGTTTAGCCGAGGAAGGCGCGGAGGGTGCGCTCCCAGAGCTCCGCCGAGAGGCGGAGCGACTCCTGATCCACGCGTTCATCGTTGCCATGGAAACGGGAGACGAATTGATCGAACGGGACGGTGTAGATCGCGTAGCCGTACGCGGTGACCCCTTTGCGACGGAAGAAGCGAGCGTCGGTGACCCCGAACACCGGGAACGGCACCAGGCGCGCCGCGGGCACCAGCGATGCGGTCACAGTCGCGAGCGTGTCCCACAGGGGCGTGCGCATCGAAGACTCCGTCGCGTCGTTGTCCTCCTCTTCGCGGATCTCGACGGACGGCCACAGGTCGCCCGCGGCGTCGCGGAGCATCGCGTGGACCTCGGGACCGCCTTGGCCTGGCAGCGTGCGGATGTCGACGATGATCTCGGCAGAATCCGGCACGACGTTCCCCTTGATGCCGCCATGAAGGATGTTCGGCGAGAAGGTCGTGTGCGTGGAGGCGTCGACGATCCGCGCCATGCCGAGCGGAAGACGGCGCAGCGCCAGTTCGAGAAGCGGACCGTTCAACAGTGCCGTGCGCAACGGAGGCGACAGCTCGAGGCCGTCGACGAAGCGGCGCCAGGTGTCGGTGAACCGCCGCGGGGCGCGATAGTCGGCGATGCGCCGGGCGAGCTCCCCGGCCTTGACCACCGCGTTGTCCGAACGGAACGGCAGCGAACCGTGACCCGGTGTGCCTTTGACACCGAGGCGGACCCAGTGCGAGCCCTTCTCCATCACTGCCACGGCGCGCTTTGCACCGCCGCCGGCGAGCGAGAACGACGCGCCTCCGCCTTCGGTGATGAGGTAGTCGGTCTTGATTTCGTCCCAGGCGTGCTGCGACAGCCAGGCCGCGCCCCAGGTGCCGAGCGACTCTTCGTCGGCGACCGCGCTGTACACCAGCGTGCCGCGCGGCCGGAAGCCCGAGGTCGCCAGCCGGCGGACGGCGACGGCCATCGTCGCGGTGATCGAGAGCATGTCGATCGCGCCGCGGCCCCAGACCTCGCCGTCGATGAGCTCGCCGCCGAACGGATCGTGCCGCCACCCCGCCGGATTGGCGGGAACGACGTCGATGTGTCCCATGAGATGCAGGCTCGGCGCCGAACGGTCGCTGCCCTCGATGCGAACGACGAGATTGCTCCGGCCCGGCTTCGGTTCGTACCTTCGCAGTTCCACGCCCGTGCCGCCGAGGAAGGCCGCGATGGTGTCGACACTTCGCGTTTCCTGGCCCGACGCGACGCTGCCGTCGTTGACGCAGGCGTTACGGATGAGCTGTTGCAGGAGCTCGGTGCTCTCACCGCTGAGGTCCGCCACTAGCCGAGCTTCCGCAGGTCCTCTTCCAGCTTACGCACCTGGACTTCACGTTCGGCGAGACGCGCGCGCTCCTTCGACACGACATCCGGTGGCGCCTTCTCACTGAAAGCCCCGCGCGCCAGCAGCTCGCGCGAGCGGCGGAGCTGCTCGCGGGCTTCGGCGAGCTCCCGCTCCAGCCGCGCACGCGCCGCGCCGGCGTCCGCGGCCGCGAGCCGCACGCGAACGGTGATACCGCGAACGACGGTCGCGATCCCGGAGCCAGGTTCGAACTCCAGACGGCAGTCGGCGAGGCGCTCGATGAGCTGACGCTGCGGCTCGAAGATGTCGCGATCGCCGTCGACGAACGCATCGACGGTGGCACTCGGTTCGACGCCGTGTTCCTGGCGGATGTTGCGGATCGCGCGAACGACGTCCATCAGCGCGCCGAAGCGCCGCTCCGCGTCCGTGTCCTGCGCCTGCGCTTCTGGCCATGCCGCGAGCATCAGCGAGGGCACCGCTTCGGCGGTGGGCGCGGCGCGCCAGAGCTGTTGCGCCAGGGTCTCGGTCACGAACGGCATCAGCGGGTGCAGCAGTCGCAGGCTCCGATCGAGCACATAGGCGAGCGTCTGCAGCGTCAGTGGATCTTTCGCGCGCGCCGATGGCTTGGCTGCCTCGAGGTACCAATCCGCGACCTCGGACCAGAAGAAGCGCTCGGCCAGCGCGGCATATTCGCCGGTCTCGAAGCGCTCCAGATACGTTTGCGCCTCGCGCGTCGCGGCGTCGGCGCGCGACAGGATCCAGCGATCGGCGAGCGATAGCGCACCGGTGGGCCGCGCGTCGGCGGCGATGCCGCTGACGCCGCCGAGCGCGGACAGCACGAAGCGTCCCGCGTTCCAGACCTTGTTCACCAGGTTGCGGGCGTGGTCCAGCTTCTCCGGCGAGACCTGCGAGTCGGCGCCGGGCGCCACGCCGGAGATGAGGCCGAAGCGCGTCGCGTCGGCGCCGAAGTCGCGCACCATCTGCATCGGATCGACGACGTTGCCTTTCGTCTTCGACATCTTCTCGCCGCCGGCCACGCGCACGATGCCGTTCACGAACACGATGCGGAATGGCACCTCGCGCATGTTGTGCAGGCCCATGATGATCATCCGCGCGACCCAGAAAAACAGGATCTCGTACGCGGTGTTCAACACGCTGGTGGGATAGAAGCGACGCAGGTCCGGCGTGTCCTTCGGCCAGCCGAGCGTGGTGTGCGGCCACAGCGCGCTGGAGAACCAGGTGTCCAGGACGTCGGGGTCTTGATGGATGTCGGTCGAATCACAGCGCGGGCAGCGCGTCGGATCGGGCGCATCCTCGTCGGGGACGACGACCTCGGAGCAGTCGCGGCAGTACCACGCCGGTATCTGATGTCCCCACCAGATCTGTCGCGAGATGTTCCAGTCACGGAGGTTGTCCATCCACTGGAAGTACGTCTTCTCGAAGCGCTCGGGGATGATACGCACGCGTCCCGAGCGCACGGCGTCGACGGCCGGCGGCGCCAGCCGCTCCATCGAGCACCACCATTGTTTCAGCACGAGCGGCTCGTCGATGGTGCTGCACCGGTCGTGGCGGCCGACCGAATGCGTCAGCGGCTCCTCTTGCTCCAGCAGCCCGAGCCGCTTCAGGCGTTGCACCATGTCGGCACGTGCCTGCTCTCGCGTGAGTCCGGCCAGCGCACCTGCCGCCGGGGTCATCAGCCCGCGCGTGTCGATCACGGACAGGATCGGCAGGTGGTGCCGCTTGCCGATCTCGAAGTCGGTGGCGTCGTGACCCGGCGTCACCTTCACCGCTCCGGTCCCGAAGGCTGGATCGACAGCCTCGTCGGCGATGATCGGCACCCGCCGTTCGACCACGGGGACGATCACGTGCTTGCCGATGAGCGCCTTCCAGCGCACGTCGTCCGGGTGCACCGCGACGGCGACGTCTGCGACGATCGTCTCGGGGCGGGTCGTGGCGATGCGGACGCCGCCCTTCCCGCCATCGGCGAAGGGATAGCGCACGGTCCACAGCGTGTCGGTCCGCTCGACGTGCTCGACCTCGAGATCCGAATACGTCGTCTGATCCTTCACGCACCAATGCACGATGCGATCGGCGCGATAGAGGTGGCCTTCGCGGAAGAGCCGGATGAAATGGGTGCGAACGGCCTTCTGTTTGTCCGGATCCATGGTGAACGCGGTCCGGGTCCAGTCCAGGGACCAGCCCATCGCGCGCATCTGCGCGTACATCCGCGGCTTGTAGAGCTCCATCCACTTCCACATCTCTTCGAGGAAGCGTTCGCGACCGAGCTGGAAGCGGTCCAGGCCCTCCTTGGCGAGCTCGCGCTCGACGACGATGTGCGCGGCGATGCCGGCGTGGTCGGACCCGGGCAGGAACAGCGTCGGATCGCCCTGCATCCGGTGCCAGCGCACCAGGATGTCTTCCTGCGTGAAGGTGAAGCCGTGTCCGACGTGCAGGTCGCCGGTGACGTTCGGCGGCGGCAAGATGATGCTGAAGGGCGGCTTCTTCTCTTCCGACGGTTGGAAATAGCCGCTCGCCTCCCACCAGCGATACAGGTCGGCTTCCACCGCGGCCGGCTGGAAGTTCTTCTCGGCCAGACCCAGCGCCGATTCCGGTGCCTTCAGCTTCGCCGCCACGGTCACGACGACCTCCTCACAAACAAAAGCGCCGCTCGTCTCGAGGACGAACGGCGTCGTGGTACCACCTCAGTTCGCGCGCAGCCTGCGCGCCTCCGATGAGCGCTAACGGGCTCTCCCGTCCGGCTCGCGGGTGACGTTCGCGACCGTTGCAACCGTCCGAGGCTTCCAGCCGATGGCCTCGGTTCTCTATCGGTGTGCGGCCGCTACTCCTCCCGGTCCTTGCCGCTGGGGCGAGAGTATCAGGTTCGCCGCTCACGCTTCGCGCGCAGGCTGCCGTTGCCGCGCCAGCGTCTTGTGCCGGTACATCGCATGGTCCGCGGCGTCCACGACCGCGTCGGCACTGTCCGCGTCGGCGGCGAGCGGCGCGATGCCCCACGAGATCGTCGGCAGCGACGGGTCGGCGGCGCGCTCCGCGGTGATGTGATCCGCCAGCCGTCGCATGACGCGCTCGGCGCTCAGGTGCGCCGCGCCTGGGAACAGCACCGCGAACTCGTCGCCCCCGAGCCTGGCCACGAGGTCTTGCGAGCGCACCTCCGACACCAGCACCGAGGCGATCCGCTGCAGCGCGGCGTCTCCGGCGCGGTGCCCGAAGGTGTCGTTGGTGGACTTCAGCTCGTCGACGTCGACCATGGCCACCGCGAGCGTCGCGCCGGTCTGCCGCGCGCGCACGATCTCCGCCTCGAGCCGCTCGAAGAAGATGCGACGGTTGGCCAGACCGGTGAGCGCATCGGTCGCGGCCGCCTGCTTCGCTTCCTGGTGCAGGCGCGCGACGCGGATGGCCGCGGCGAGTTGGTGCGACACCGTCGTCAGCATCTGCTCGTCGTCGAGGTCGAAGGCTTTCGTCCGCACGCTCTCCACGCCGAGGATCCCGACGCGTTCGTTCCCGAGAACGAGCGGCACCACCAGCGAGGAACGGATCTCCGGCGGTCCGAAGAACGTCGGTTCTTCGCGCACGTCCGGAACGTTCAGTGCCCGGCCGCTCTCGAGCACCTGCCAGGACATGCCGCGCCCGCGGTCGAGGCGCTGCCCGAGATAGTTCGTCGAAGGACCGACGGCCGCGCGGACCTCCAGGAAATCGCCCGAATCGCCAAGCGTCAGCAGGAAGCCGTTCTCGTACGCCATCGACTCGCAGACGATCCGCAGCAGCCGGTCGGCGAGGGTCTCGATATCCAAGACCGCTGTGATCTCGCTGGCGAGGCGCTGCAGGATCGCGAGCTGGCGCCCGTGCGCCCGCGACGTCGCCGCAAACTGCTCGACCAACGTGGCCGGTCCGGAGATCTTGGCCTCGAGCTCCTCGTGGCCGGCCTGGCCGACGCGATGGAGGTAGCCCGCGCCGTGCGCCATGTCGCGCTGGATGACGCGGACGAAGGCCTCGACCACGCCGGGATGGAACTGCGTGCCCGAGTTGTGTCGCAGCTCGTCGATGGCGAACTCGACCGACTGCGCCTCTTTGTACGCGCGCTTGCTGACGATGACCTCGAACGCGTCCGCTGCCGCGACGACGTAAGCGGCGAGCGGAACTGCCTCATCGGCGATGCCATCGGGATAGCCACCACCGTCGAAGCGCTCGTGATGATGCCGCACGATGGGCGCGAGCTCGCGCAACGGCTCGACCGCCTGGAGGATCGCGCCGCCGAGCGCGGCGTGGGTCATCATCACCAGTCGCTCCTGGTGGGTGAACGTCCCCGGCTTGTTCAGGACCGCATCAGGGATCCCGATCTTGCCGACATCGTGAAGCAGCGCGCCGAGCTGCACCCGGCGCACGTCCTCCGCCGGCAGACGCATCTCCTCGGCGATCGCGCGCGCGAGAGCGCTCGTCCGTGCCGAGTGGTTTCTGGTGTACGGGTCGCGCGCGTCGACCGCCGCAGCGAGTGCTCGCACCGAGGCCATGTACAGGTCGTGCGTCTGCGCCAGGAGCTGGGCGTTCTCGATGGCTGCGGCGGCGTGGCTGGCGAGAGCCTCGAGCAGCGCGACGTCTCCATCGCGATAGCCGTGCTCGACGTAGCGCTGCGCCGACAGCACGCCGATGACGCGCTCGCC
The DNA here is from genome assembly GCA_005881435.1 of Chloroflexota bacterium. GTDB lineage: Bacteria > Chloroflexota > Limnocylindria > P2-11E > CF-107 > CF-107. The sequence continues at coordinate 27,790 of VBHP01000088.1, forward strand.
GGTGCGCATCGGAACATGGATGGCCGAGAGACTGGCGCGCGTCTCGTTGCCGAAACGCACCTCGTTCGTTTCGGCGGCCAGCGCGAGATGGGGGCTCCCGCTCGCGACCACGCGGCTGGTAGGTCCGTCGCCGAGCGGATAGACCGCGTCGCGATCCCACTCGCGACCCTCGTCCATCTGCAGGACGAAGGTGTGCTGCCGGCGATCGTGATCGTAAAGCGAGAGGTAGAACGCGTCGGTCGGCAGCAGCGAACAGGTCATGCGGTAGACCAGCTCGTACAGCCGCCGCAGTCCGCGGGCCGAGCTGAAGACGCGCGCGGCGTTGTTGAGGACGGCGAGATGGTCGGCGCGCTCCTCGCGCTCCTGGCGCAGCCGCGCGTTGCGAACGCCGACGCTGGCCTGCGCCGCGAGGGCCTCGACGAGACCGACCTCGCTCTGGGTGAAGCGCCGCCCGAGCTGTGTCGTGGAAACAATGAGCGCCGCCACGACGACGCTGTCCACAGTCACGGGGACGCCGACGCAGGCGCGGTAGCCGAGTGCTTTCGCCGGCGGGTTGGCTTCGGGCCAGGCCTGATAGTCGTCGATGACGATCGTGCGCTTGTCCGCGGCGACGCGGGCGCGCAGGCCGCGGATCGGGCCACGCGACGCCAGTTGCCGCGCCAGCCCGGTCGCGACGCGCTCGCCTTCGATGTGTCCCGGCTCCAGCCAGGACACCACGGCGGACTCCACTTCGAGGAGCTCCGCCGCCGAGTCGGACACGCGCTGCAGCAGCTCGCGCTCGTCGCCCTCCAGCGCGATCTGTCGCGACAGCTCCTCGAGCTGGCGCGTCTTCGCGACCAGGCGCGCGGTGCGGAAGGCCACCGCCGCGTGCGCCGCCAGGAACTCGAGCGACTCGCGCTCGCGGCGGTCGAACGGCTCGGGCGTGTAACGACCGACGATGAACGCGGCGGCGACCTCGTTCTCGACCCAGATCGGCGTCGCCATCACCACGCGGGCGCCGGCCTCGCGGACCGAGACCATCGCCGACGGCCAGGCCTGGTAGTCCTCGATGTGGACGGTGCGGCGCTCCTGCAGCACCTCCGCGACGATCCCGCCGCGCAGGTCGACGGGCAGCGGCGGAACGCGCTGGCCCGCCGCAGCGACAACGCGGAACAACGGCAGGGCGCGCTCGACGAGCAGGCCGTAGTCCGCCCGCACCACCGCGAGCGCGCCATCGGACAGGCGCTGCGACAGCGCGGCCGGATCGAGCGTTCCGGAGAAGGACTCCACGACCTGCTGCAGCCCGTCGGCGAGGCGTCGTGTGGCGCGATAACTCTCGACGATCGCGGCGAACACGATCACGAGCAGCGCCGTGATCAGGATCTCGCCGAAGACGCGAGCGATCGGCGACGCCTCCAGTCCGACCGAGACCCGGAGCAACTCCTGGCCGAAGCGCACCGACGCGGCCAGCGCGAAAGCCGCTGCGGCGCCGCGTGGGCCGAAGCGATAGGCCGCCTCCGCGCCAACCGCGGAGAACAGCACCACGCTGAGCGTGTTCGGATCGGCCGCGGTGCCAAGGACCCACGCGCTCACGGTCAGCGCGTCGCCGACGATCAGCCACCTCGGATGCTCGTCCAGCGCGAGAGGCCGTCCGACGTGTCGCTCATACGCCAGGATCGCCAGCGTCGAGGCGACGGCGAGGACGACGGTGGCGGCGGAGAACGGCAGCAGCACCGGCAGACCCAGCGCCACCCACCCGATGGCCATCGCCGCAGCGATGATCCGCACCCACTGGATCGACCCACGCATCGGCGCGAAAGCTCGCATCAATCCCGGGTGCTCTCCTCCACGCGTCGCGATGTCGAGAACTATGGGTGCGAGGGTGGCGCGCCGAGGTGACCTGAACGGGGGAGCCGCGGCTACGATGGTCGGCCGATGTCTCCGATTGCGACCATCGCGCGTGCCTGATGCGACCGCGTTCCTGACCGCGATCAAAAGCGGACAGCGCGATGCGGTCCGCGCCGCGATCGATCGTGATCCGCGTCTCGCGACGTCCCGCGACGAGCAAGGCCTCTCCGCGACGCTGCTCGCGCTCTACCAATCGCAGCCCGAGATCGCGGCCGACCTCGCCGCGCGCGCGGGCGAGCTCGACGTGTTCGAGGCGTCGGCGATGGGCCGGGACGAACGAGTCCGCTGGCTGGTCAGCCACGATTCCTCCGTGATGAACGCCTATGGCGTGGACGGATTCACGGCGCTGGGACTGGCGGCGTTCTTCAAACGCGCCGACATCGTTCAAACGCTGCTCGCTGCCGGCGCCGATGCGAGCGCCGCGTCTCGGAACGCATTCCGCTTCACGCCGCTGCACTCTGCGTTGGCGACGAACGCGGGGGCGGTCGACATACGGATCGTCCGCGCGCTCATCGACGCTGGGGCCGACGTCAACGCGCGGAGCGGGCAAGGCACCACGGCCCTGCACACTGCCGCGTACGTCGGCCACGTCGAGGCGGCGCGTTGCCTCCTCGATCAGGGCGCGGACGCGACCATTCGCAGCAGCGAGGGCAAGACGGCGCTGGATGTCGCTCGCGAGCGAGGAAACGAGGCGGTGGCGCGGCTCCTAGCCTGAGCCGGCCCGGACCTTAGGCGCGTTCTGCTGCTCGAAGATCTTCCGCAGATCCTCGCGCGCCGGGGCGAAAGAGTCGACGACGATCGTGGGCTCGTGCAGCACGCGTGCCCCGTGCGCGGTGCCGGCCGGGACACGGTACGAATCGCCGGCCACGAGCACGCGCTGCTCGCCCGCGATAACCATCACGACCTGCCCCTTCACGACCGTGCCGAGCTGGTCGACGTCGTGCTTGTGCGACTCCACCACCGTCTGCGGCGCGAGCTCCACCACGACGAGGCAAGTCTTCTCCGTGGCCACGATGCGCTGGACCATGCCCTCCTGAGGACGATGCTCAGGGGTTGTTGCGCGAGACCAGAAGTAGAGCTCAGGCAGTCTCGTCGCCCTCGAGGACGAGCTGCTCGTTCTTCGAGAGCAGGAGCGGCTTCGACTTTCGATCGATCGCGTCGGCCGTGACGATCACGCGACGGACGTCGGTGCGCGACGGGATCTCGTACATCACGTCGAGCAGCACGTCCTCGATCGTGGAGCGCAGGCCCCGGGCGCCGGTCTTTCGTTTCGCGGCACTCCGCGCCGCCGCCCAGAGTGCGTCCGGCGGGATGACGAGCTCGACCTTGTCCAGCGCGAGGAACTTCTGGTACTGCTTGACGATCGCGTTCTTCGGCTCGGTGAGGATGCGCAACAGGTCGTCCTCGGTCAGCGCCTGCAGCGGCACGACGACCGGAAGGCGGCCGACAAATTCCGGGATCAGACCGTACTTTAGCAGATCGTCGGGCATGACCTGCTCGAGGATCGCCGTCGTCTCGGTGGTGTTCTCGCGCAGGCTCGCGCCGAAACCCATGGTCTTCTTGCCGATGCGCGAGTCGACGATCTTCTCCAGACCCTCGAAGGCGCCGCCGCAGATGAACAGGATGTTCGTCGTGTCGATCTGGATGAAGTCCTGGTGCGGGTGCTTGCGACCCCCTTGCGGCGGGACGTTCGCGACAGTGCCCTCGAGGATCTTCAGCAGCGCCTGCTGCACGCCTTCCCCGGAGACGTCGCGCGTGATGGACGGGTTGTCGCCCTTGCGCGCGATCTTGTCGATCTCGTCGATGTAGATGATGCCGCGTTGAGCCCGGTTGAGGTCGAAGTCGGCGGCCTGGATCAAGCGCAGCAGGATGTTCTCGACGTCCTCGCCGACGTAGCCGGCCTCGGTCAGCGAGGTCGCGTCGGCGATGGAGAACGGCACGTCGAGGATGCGCGCCAGGGTCTGCGCCAGAAGCGTCTTGCCGCAGCCGGTGGGTCCGATGAGCAGGACGTTCGACTTCTGCAGCTCGACGTCGTCGATCTGGTGCCCGGCCGAGACGCGCTTGTAGTGGTTATAGACCGCGACCGAGAGGACCTTCTTGGCCTTGTCCTGTCCGATGACGTACTGGTCGAGGATCTCGTTGATCCGGCGCGGGCTGGGGATCTTCTGTCCGGTGACGCGGGCCTTCGGCGTCTCCAGAAACTCTTCGTCGATGATCTCGCGGCAGAGCGTGATGCACTCGTCGCAGATGTAGACGCCCTGCCCGGCGATGAGCTTACGGACTTGGTCCTGGCTCTTTCCGCAGAAAGAACAGCGGTAGGGCTTGCCGCCCTTCGAAGCCGTGGTCATTACCGGCTGCCGACCGCTTCCGCTTCCTTGGCCAGGGAGATGAGCGACTCGTGCCCGCGGAAGACCTCGTCGATCAGGCCGTAGTTCTTGGCCTCGTCCGCTGACATGAAGTAGTCACGCTCCGTGTCGCGCTTGACCTTGTCCGCCGGTTGACCGGTGTGGTGCGCGAGGATGTGGTGCAGCCGCTCGACAAGGGTCCCGAGCTCACGCACCTGGATAAGAATGTCAGGGGTATTGCCACGGAACCCACCGGAACCTTGGTGGATCATGATCCGGGAGTTGGGCAACGCAAAACGCTTGCCCTTCGCGCCCGCGGCCAACAGCACTGCGGCCATGCTGGCGGCCTGGCCGACGCAGATCGTCGACACCGGGGCCTTGACGTACTGCATCGTGTCGTAGATCGCCAGACCGCTCGTCACCACGCCGCCGGGCGAGTTGATGTACAGGTAGATGTCTTTCTCAGGATCTTCGGACTCGAGGAACAGCAGCTGCGCGATGATCAGGTTCGCCATCGTGTCTTCGATCATGTCGCCGATGAAGATGATCCGTTCGCGAAGCAGCCGGCTGAAAATGTCGTATGCGCGCTCGCCTCGACCCGACTGCTCGACCACGATGGGCACGTACTGATTTCGCATACCGCGGGAGACCCTCCTCAGAATCGCGTCAGGGGCTTTTTGCGATTGTACACAGGGCATAACGCGCAAAATCCCCCGCCGTCGCTAGCCTTTTGGCGCTTCAGTAACGCCTTCGGAGGCCGCGACCGCAGACTCATCTTCGATCGCGCCGGCCTTGCGCAGAAGCTCCCGTTCCATGTCGGCAGAGTCGATGCCGATCAGCCGGTCGATGACCTTGCGGTTACGCAGCGACCGCGCTAGCGCCGAGAGGACGCGCGGATCGCGGACGGCCTGCGGATTCTGTGGATCCAAGGGGATGGTTGCTAGCTCCTGCGCCAGCTCCTCGCTGGTGACGCCGATGTCCTCGCGCTTCGCGATCTCGTCGAGCACCAGCATCGACGACGCGCGCCGCCGCGCCGCATCCCGCCACTCGGTCTTGACCTCGTCTTCGGTCTTCTTGGCGCGCAGCAGGAACTCCTCGTAAGACAGTCCTTGCTGGGTCAGCCGCTGCTTCAGGTCGGCGACCATGTGATCCAGCTCGTCCTCGATGAGGACCTCGGGTACCTCGACCTGCGCGGTGTCGATGGCGTGGCCGAGCGCCTTTTCCGCGGCTTCGTCGCGCCCCTCGTGGAACGCCGCGTGAGCCAGCTCACCGCGGACGGTCTGGCGCAGCGTGTCGATGCTGTCGACCCCGACGGTCTTGGCAAACTCGTCATCGAGCGCCGGCAGGATCTTCTCGCTGACCTGTCCCACCTTTACTGAAAAGAGGCCCTTCTTGCCACGAAGGTCGGCGTCCTGGTAGTCGGCGGGGAAGTCCAGCTCGAGTGTGCGCGCTTCGCCCTCCGAGGCGCCAAGCAGGCCCTCAGACAGTCCGTTGATGGCGTACTCGCGGCCGACCTCGATGTGCGCGTTCCGGCCGAAGGGAGGCAGCTCTTTGCCGTCGAGCGAGACGTCGACGTCGACGGTGAGGACGTCGCCGGTCTGCGCCGGACGTTGCACCGGTCGAAGCTCGGCGTGGTGCTCGCGCATTCCGGCCACGACCTTCTCGACCTCTTCGTCGGTGACGGTCTTGGGCGCGACGGTCTGTCCGTGCGCCCGGTAGTCACCGAGCTCTACCGGTGGCCGCACCGCGACCGTGGCCTCGAAGACGAGCGGCTCTCCCCGACCGAGTCGCTTGATGTCGACGTCGGGCTGGTCGAGCGGGTGCAGGTCGTGCGCGTCGACCGCTTGGCGGTAGTACTCGTCGACGAGGTCCCGCGCCGCCTCCTCGTACAGATGGTCGGACCCGTACTGCCGCTCGTACAGCGCGCGCGGCGCCTTGCCGGGCCGAAAGCCCGGAATGCTCGCCTTCTGAACGAGGCGCCGGAACGCCTTCTCCGCCGCCTGCTCGACCCGATCGGGCGGCACCTCGACGTTGATGGCGACGAGGCTTTGGGGGCGGCGCTCTACGGTGATGGTCGGCTCAGGGATCTCGGTCGTCATGGGGATCTGGAATTGATTGTAGACATTGCGGCGTCCCTACTATTGGACGCGAAATGTACTTCTATGAAATACACGAGGGCGACGACGAGATGGGGACGCAGGTCATCGTGGCCCATGAAACGCGCTACCAGCCGCTCGATTTCCTGCGACTGGTGAAGCAGGCGCGCGCCAAAGTGCTCGACAGGTACGAAGAGGACACCCTCACCGAGGGCATCGCCGCGGAGCTCGAGCGGGCGCACGGATTCACTTACGTCTCCGACGACCGCCTCACCGCGGCGGTCAACGTCTCGGACAACGAGCTCGAGACGTTCCTCACCGCCACCGGCACCGACAAGCGGAGCATCTACATCTCCCTCGACGACACCGAATAGCTCGGCGGTCGGACAAACGAATGCGGCGCAGGATCATCGTCGGGGCGCTTCTGGTTGCCGGCGCGGCCGCGGTCGTCGCCGGCATGGTCGTCATCGCCGACTACCTGTCGGATCCGCCGAGCGCATCGTGCGCCGTGCCGCCTACGACATTCGGTACGACGGCACCCTTCTTCGACCATCAAGAAGTCGCGGTCCATTACAACTGCGAGGGCGCCTCGCAGGCCGGCACGCTGTACTTGCCGTCGGGGCCCGGCCCGTACGCCGCGGTCGTCTGGATCCACGGTGCCGGGCGGGAGGCTCGCCTGGGCTTCGGCGGCATCGTCAAGGACCTCGTCGAGTCGGGTGTCGCGGTCTTTTCCTACGACAAGCGTGGCGTCGGCGAATCAGAAGGTAGCTGCTGTCCCGGAGACAACGGCCACTTCAACCTTCTGAGCGCGGACGTCGTCGGCGCCGTGTCAGCGCTTTTCTCGAGGTCGGACGTCCGCAAGGACGAGATCGGCCTCGTCGGCGCGAGTCAGGCGGGCTGGATCGCGCCAAAGGCCGCGGTCGCGTCGAGCCACGTCGCGTTCGTGGCGCTGGCCAGCGCGACACCGGTGAGCGAGCGCCAGACGAACCTGTACGAGCGGCTCGCGCGCGGCGACGAAGGTCAGCTGACGAAACAGGAGATCTCGCGGCGGCTCGCGGCCGCCGGCCCGTCCGGATTCGATCCGGTGCCATACCTGAAGCAGATGAAAGTGCCGAGCCTGTGGCTCTTCGGCACCGAAGACGATCGGATCCCGGTCGAGGAGAGCCTGCGGATCCTCGACCAGCTGCGGAGCGAGAAGACCGACGTCAGCACGTACACGTTCGCCGGCGCGGGCCACGGCCTGCTCGACACGCCGCCATCGGACCCGAGGGCGCCTGCGATCCTGCTCGACTGGATCGCGAAGCGCGTCCACCTGGCGCGATGAGCGCAACAACGCACAAGGTCGGGCTCATCGGGCTCGGGATCATGGGCATGCCGATGGCCCGGAACCTGATGCGGGCCGGATTTCCGCTCGTGGTCTGGAACCGCACCCGCGCGAAGGCCGACGCAGTCGCCAGGGACGGCGCGACCATCGCAGCGACGCCACGCGATCTAGCGAAGCAGGTCGACATGGTCGTGGTGATGGTCACGAACTCGCCCGACGTCGAGGCGGTCCTGTTCGGCACGAACGGAGCGGTCGAGGGCGCCCGTTCCGGACAGCTCTGGATCGACATGTCGACGATCTCACCGGACGTCGAACGCTCGATCGCCGAGCGCGCCGGGGCGAAGGGCGTGCGGACCCTGGATGCGCCGGTCTCAGGCGGCGAGATCGGCGCGGTCGAGGCGCGTCTTTCGATCATGGTCGGCGGGGATGCCGCCGACGTCGCGCGCGCCATGCCGCTCTTCAACGCGCTGGGCAA
>VBHP01000133.1 GCA_005881435.1 Chloroflexota bacterium
TGTAGCGAGGGAGGTCAGCGTCCGCGATCCGTTTTGCCCGAAGGCCATGAGCCTCTGACGGCGCCGCTAAGCCCTGAGCGCTGATCAGGGCGCGAACTGCGAAAACGACGAAGAACAACATCGTCGCAGCGGCGACGACCATGAAGGCTGCCGTGGCTGGGGCGATCACGAGGCCTGCGGCGACCGATGCCAATACTGTGATAAGCACAGCACCTTGCGCGCGCGTCAGTACGCGTTCCGCTGAGTCGGCCTGTGGCGTTGACGCGGCGATACTTGTGATGGATGTGAGTTGAGCGCGCATTTCACCAGAGCGGCGTTGCCGCCTCTCTGCTCCCCCTCTAGCCTGTCGCCTCTACGAGTCCCCCTAAGGCGAGCAAGCAGGGGCAAGTTTATGATCAGACGTCAAGCTTTTGTTGATTTTGGACGTACCGGCTATCAGTCATCGGCTTTGATCCGGATTCCGGCGGCACCATTACGCCCTTTGTGAATTTGGAGACTCAGGAGGGCCATTAGGTCGACCGCAAAGCCGGCGAGGCTGCGGCTCATTCAGCGGATGCTCCGAGCGTCAGCCGCTGGCCGGCCCGGACTCACAGAGCGCGGGCACGAGAATGAAGTCACCGCTAACGTTTTCTCATAGGCCTAGGTGACACGCGCGCCGCCACTCGATGCTCCCGACAGCGACATCGAGAAGAGCTTTGGCCGCCGCACGATCACTTAGGAGAATTAGGGAACGTCGCGGACTTGAGCCTGCCCGCGCGCTGGTTCTCGCTACCGCCCGTGGCCGTGCGCGTCGTCTTTGCCGCTAGACGGCTGCGGGTCTTCGTGCTTCTTCGGCGTCGGCGTGGGCGTCGGCTTCGCGAGCGGCGGCGGCGTAGTCACGGTGGGGATGCTCGGCAACGGCAGCGTCGCCACTGGCAGCGAGGCGATCGGCGCGGCCACGAACGGTTGCGGCGTCGCGCTCGGCAGCGACGGCAGTGTCACGATAGTCGGGGCCAACGCCACCGGCGGCTGCCCTGAGGCGACGCTCGTGCCGGTGCCGGCGGTCACGGTGACCGTCGAGCCGCCGGAGCTCGTGTCGACAGTGCCCTCAACCGCGGTCACGGTCGTACCGTCGCTGGTGACGTCGACCTGGATCGTTGAGCCGGCGCGCACGACCGCAGCAAGCGAACCCGAGTGCACTTCGTAGCGCGCCGAGGGGCTCAGCGTGCGCGAGATCTGGTACCACACGCGGCCCGCGTTCTGCGTGACCAGGACGAGCAGGTCGCTGTCCTGCGCGCTGACCGTGATCACGAGATCGCTGTTTGGCTCCACGACGAGGCTGGTGCCGTCGGCGTACGTGATGTACGCGCGGCCGGTCGCGTCTGTGCGTACCGCGTCGCCGGCACTCAGCACCACGTGGTCGCCGACCAGCGCGAAGCTCGTCATCGCCGGCGTGCGATAGAACACGGCCTGGGTGATCGGCTCGAGAAGGGCGATCCCGGTCCTCGCCGGAGCGGTATAGGCAGCCGTCGCCATCGCGACGATCGCGACAGCGCCGACCGAGCCCGCGACCACAGCCAGCCGAAGCTGCTGCACGTGAAAGCGTCCGCCCAAGCTTTCGGCCCCTCCTCCCCAGGAAACAGCCAACCTGCGCGCCTGGAAGCGTGCCTCTGCTTAACGGGGGACAGGCCACCCTTGTGGGGGTACCCCCGACTCAGGGACGTATCAGAGCGCGTTCCCGAACAACAGGTCGTAACCGCTACATCAAACGGCGTATACGAAGGTGCGCCGGCTGCGCGATCGTCGTGTCGCTAATCGGACAAGAGTCGTCGCAGCGCATCAAGCGAAGTGATGACCGCACGTCGTTGCGCTTCGGCTAAAGAACTGGCGACGGCGCGCGCTGTTCTCTCGCCGTTCGGTCCGCGAGCCAGGATCTCGATTGCGCCATCAGTGCCGCTCACATCGAGCCTGACATCTGCGCTCGGCGGATCGAGCGGGCCGATCACGCCGCCGGCGAACCACTCCGGAACGCCACGCGCGCAGAGCGCCGCCGACACCAAGCCGCCGGAGGCCGTCTCACGGATCGCGAGTGTCCAGCCGCGACGACGAAGCTGCGCGGCGATGACGTCGAGCAGCACGTCATCGTCGACGCCCCAGATGTGATCGCCCAGGCGTTCACGCGCGACGCGCTCGACCCGAGCGACGGCTTCAGCGGCCTGCCCGCGATCCTCCGACTTCGCCGCGATGCGCACGTGCACGCCGTCGTTCTTGGCGTACGTCGCGACGGTAGGGAAGTCCGCGCGCACCAGCTCCGCAAGCAGCTCTTCCACCGCCGACTCGCCGATGCCGAGCACCTTCAGCGTGCGCACCACCAGCGGCGTGCCGCGCGCCGCCAGCTCTGGCTCGACGCGGCCCTCCCACATCGATGTCATCTCCCGCGGCACGCCCGGCATGGCCACGATCTCCTTGCCGCTGTCGTGAACCCACCAGCCCGGCGCGGTGCCGAGCGGATTCGGGATCGCGCGCGCCGAGGGGATCAGCCAGGCCTGTTTGACATTGCGTTCCGGCATGGACAAGCCCCGACCTGCGAACCACTGGCGCAGCTCCGCCTCGAGCGCTGGATCGACGGCTGGCACCTGCTGCAGCGCCGCGGCGATGGCCTCACGCGTCAGGTCATCCTCTGTCGGTCCGAGACCGCCGGTGCACACGAGCAGATCGGCGCGCGAGAGCGCGACCCCGACGGCCGCGGTCGCGCGACGCAAGTTGTCGCCGACCTCAGAGATATGGAACAGGTCGATGCCGAGCGCGGCGAGGCGGCGAGCCAGGTAGGCCGCATTGGTGTCGACTATCTGACCGAGCAAGAGCTCGGTGCCGATGGAGAGGATTTCAGCGCGGATGCGTGGCACGGAAGTTGCTGCCCTCCTGCTTGCTAAAGGGGCGAGCGGAGAAAAAGATGACGCACGAACACCACGACGATGTCGTCACCGAACGCGAAGTCGTGCATGACGAGCCAGTCGTTGTCCACGAGCACGACGGCGGTTTTGGTTCCGGCGTGTTGCTCGCGCTGCTCATCCTTGTTGTCGTCGTCGCCGTCCTCTTGTTGTTCAACTTCGGTCCATCTGTCTTCAGGGTCAAC
>VBHP01000023.1 GCA_005881435.1 Chloroflexota bacterium
GGACGGGATGCGCACCTCGCTCGGCGGAGATGTCGCGCCCGGCACTTCGCGCACGATCGCGCTGGCGGTGCAGACGCCGAATCGTGCCGGCGCCTACACGTTGGCGGTCGACCTGGTGCAGGAAGGCGTGACCTGGTTCTCGCAGGCCGGCGCCGAACCGGCCTATTCGGCGTGGCAGATCACGACCGGATACGCGGCGAGCTACGGCGCTAGCACGATGGCCGCGAGCGCCGTCTCGGGCGCGTCGGTGTCCGCGAGCCTGACGCTGACGAACAGCGGTCAGCGCGCCTGGCCGATCGGAGGACCGAATCCGGTGCGCCTCTCGTACCACGTGTACGACTCGGCCGGCCGCCTTGTGGTGTGGGACGGCGAGCGCGGACTCCTGTCGCAGGACGTCGCGCCGGGCGCGACGGCGAACGCGACGATCACGGTGCGCGTCCCGACGACGACCGGCGGCTACGGCATCGGCTGGGACCTGGTGCAGGAGGGCGTCGGCTGGTTCAGCGATTTCGGCGTCGTCATCAGAAAGGACGTCGTCATCGTCGCCCCCGGCGTGACCTTCTATGGCAAGGGCTGGGGCCACGGCGTCGGCATGTCGCAGTGGGGCGCGCAGGGCTGGGCGCAGGGCGCGGCCGGCGCGAAGAAGACGGGCGAAGAGATCATCGCCTTCTACTACCCGGGGACGCAGCTCAGCCCGGCCTCGCCGTCGCTGAGCACCATCCGGGTGCAGCTGTCCGCGCCGTCCGACGGCTGCATCGCGCGCACGATCACGACGATCTCGCAGCAGCGCTCCGCCGGTGGGATGCGCGTCTGGAACGAGGCCACCGGCGCAACGATCGCGACGGCGAGCGGGTCGATGACGTGGGCGCCGCAGCAGACGGTGCGCATCTGGATCGACAACGACAACATCCTTCACGTCATGGACGAATGGGCCGCCAAGCAGCTCGTCGCGGTGAGCGGCCCGATCCGCGTCACGCCGCTCGACGCGACGCAGCCGATCACGGTCGATCAGAAAGGTTCGCGGGCGTACCGCGGCGACCTCCGCTTCGCGGTCGCCTCGGCGAACGCGCTCAGCGTGGTGAATCTCGTCGGCATCGACGACTACGCCAAGGGCGCCGTCCCGGCCGAGATGCCGACCGGATTCGGTTGGGAGTACGAGGCCTTCAAGGCCCAGGCGTACGCGGCGAAGACGTACGCGGCGAACATGGCCGTCGCGCACAGCGCGCAACCGTTCGACGTCGCGGACGACACGTCGGATCAGTGCTACGGCGGCGCCTCCAAGGAGACGGCGCTGACGACTCAGGCCGTGGTAGCGACGGCCGGACGCATCATCACCTACAACGGCCAGCCGATCCGCGCGTACTACTCCTCGAGCAACGGCGGCGCGACCGAGCGCGACGGCTGCGTCTTCGACCTCGTGCCGTCGGCGTCGGGCGCGATCGCCTGCAATCCGAGCCAGCCGTATCTCCTCGTCGTGACCGACCCGGCCGATCCGGCCGCATCCGACTCGCGCGGACCGAACCCGCATCGGAGCTGGAACGTCAGCGTGACGGCACAGGACATCGTCGACGCGGTGCGCGAGCGAACCGGAACGGACATCGGCACGTTCGTCTCGCTCGATCTGTCGAATCGCGCCGGCTCGGGACGGGTCGTCTCCGCCCGGGTCCAGGGCTCGCGCGCCACCGTGGAGCTGACCGGCCCGAGCCTGCTGCGCGCAGGACTCGGCCTCAAGAGCACGCGCGTCTATCTGTCGCCGTTCTAAACGGCGCCACAACACACTGACCGGCCATTGACCAACATTGCCTGGCATGCCATCATGTTGTCATGCGCATGGTACGGAAGCAGATCCAGTTCACGAGAAAACAGGCGACGCTATTGCGCCGCGAGGCGACACGGCGAAAGTTGTCCGAATCCGAAATCGTGCGCGACGCCGTCGACAAGGTACTTGCGCCGGCCACGCCAACGGACATGGACGAACGGTGGGCTCGGGCGCTTGCATCAGTAGGCAAGTTCGCATCTGGCCTGTCTGATGTTTCGACGAGGCATGATGACTATTACGCCGACGCGATATACGAGCACTTGCAGGAGCATCGCGTCCGTCCATCGTGACCGTCTTCGTCGACACATCGGCGCTCTACGCGTTGCTCGATTCGAATGATCCTGCGCATCCTGACGCGGCGGCCTTTTTTGCTCGGGACGGGCGTCGAGAGAAATTGCAGACGACAAGTTACGTCGTACTCGAGAGTGCTGCGCTCGTTCACCGGAGGCTCGGCTCCGATAGCGTGCGCGCGCTCCTGACCGATCTCATCGCTCCGATCGAAGTCGTCTGGGTGGACGAGGAGACCCATCGAGCCGGGGTGCGATCGTTTCTCGCAGCGCTGTCAGCCCATGCGTCTCTCGTGGATCATGTGAGTTTTGTCGTCATGCGCAGTAACGGCATCTTCCGAGCGTTCAGTTATGACGACGACTTCGTGCGCGCAGGTTTCGAGCTTGCACAGGCGTCCCGGGGAGCCTGAGTCCTCGACGGATCAGACTTGACCCCGATGGCTGCCCTCTGCATGTAGAAAGGACGCGCGAAACTTTCCGGCCCAGTGTCGTCTCCGTGCGCGTCCAGGGCTCGCGGGCCACGGTGGAGCTGACGGGCCCGAGTCTCCTGCGCGCCGGGCTCCGCCTCAAAGAGCACGCGCGTCTTCACTTCGCCGTTCTGAGCTCAGATCAGCGCGCGGGCTTCTTCGCGCGCACGAGCCTGCCGGCGACCCACGGTCCGCCGTACCACGCGCGCCATCCCAGCGATCGCACCGATACGTCGACGCATCCCGCGCGCCGCAGCCGCTCCGCGTACGCATCCGTCGCGGCGATGTCGGCGATCGCTATCCGGCCGTCTGGTCCCAGCACCCGCACCGCCTCGTCGATCGCCGTGAGGCGGCCGGCTGCGTCGGTGATGTTGTGTATCGCGAGGCTGCTCAGGACGACGTCGAACTCGCCGTCGGCAAAGGGCAACGCGCGCATGTCCGCGGTGCGCAGCTCGATGCGGTCGCGGACGCCCTCGAGCGCGGCATTCCGCAGCGTGGCGTCCTCGCTGTTGCCGGACTGATCTGCGGTCTTCCAGAGATCGATGCCGACCGCCCCACCGCGCGGCACGCGCTGCGCCGCCAGCAGCAGCACCGCGCCCCGTCCGCAGCCGAGATCGAGCACGCGCTCGTCGCCGCGAAGCCGCAGCTGGTCGAGGATCTCCGACCAAATCGCGAACTTCCCCACCCGGCTGGCGTACAGATACAGGGCGATGCTCGCGACGAGATAGAGGGCGCCGGAGAGGAAGAACGACCACGCCGACCATTCCAGCGCCGCGCTCAATGCCGCCGTGAGAAGGAGTGCGAGTGCGCCCAGTGCCATGTACGCCGGCACGTACGGCGCGTCGACGCCGTACTCGCCCCGGCGGGCGGGCGCGGACATGACAGGCATGCTAGGGATCGGCGTACCGCGGCCGCGTCCGATCTGCATAGATAAGGAGAGCGCATGCGGCGATCGATCCTGATCCTCGTCCTTGCCGTCGCCTGCTCCCCCGCTTCGGTCGCGGAGTCGCCGTCGCGGGGTGGCTTCGCGAACGGGATCTGTCAGCCGACGACCCGAACCGATGACATGGGCATCATCACCGCGACCGGATCGTTCGGGCTTCTGGGACCGGTACGCGCCTCGGCCGATGACTCCCTGAATGACGAGATCCTCGTGGTGTGGCGCGACGGCGGCCCGGGGATCGCGTTGCAGGTGCAGGCCGACGGGATCGATCCGGCGCTGAACACCAAGTGGGTGCGCTGGGGCGCGATCGGACCGGTCGAGGGCGGCACGCCCTGGGGAACCGTCGCCTACCGGGTCGGGTTGAAGCCGATCGGCCGCGCGGGGTGCTGGCGGCTCGGCGCGACCGGTGCGCCACCGGAAGACGGCGTCGTGATTTACATTCGCCCGTCCTGAGACCGGGGGGCCGCGGGCTAGTGGACGGCGGCCTTCTGCGCGCCGCTCTTCACCGCGTCGACGAAGGCACGAACGCCCTTGCGCAGATCGTCCTCGGCGATGTTCAGCGGCGGGATGAACCGCACGACCTGGTCGTACGAGCCACAGGTGATCATCAGCACGTCGCGCTCGAGCGCGCCCGCGATCGCCGCCTTCGACTGCGACTTGTCCGGCGCGCCCTTGTCCGTAACGAACTCGACGCCGACCATCGAGCCCAGACGGCGGATCTCGCCGACGCCCGGCATCTTCGCGATCGGACGCAGCTCCTCGACGATGATCTCGCCGACCGTCTCGGCGCGATCGGCGAGGCGCTCCTTGCGGATCACGTTCAGCGTCGCCAGCCCGGCGACGCATGAGACCGGGTTTCCGCCGAAGGTCGAACCATGCGTGCCGGTCTGCCACTTCTCGTGCAGCCGTCGCGGCGCGATGAGCGCGCCCAGTGGCAGGCCGCCGCCGAGCGACTTCGCCAGGGCCATCGCGTCCGGCACCACGCCGGCCCGCTCGGCCGCGAACATCGCACCGGTGCGCCCGAACCCGGTCTGCACCTCGTCGAAGATCAGCAGGATGTCGAAGCGCTTCGAGATCGCGCGCAGCCGCTGCAGGAAACGCGGCGGCGCGGGGACGTATCCGCCCTCGCCCAGGACCGGCTCGACGATGAAGGCCGCGACGTTCTCCGGCGGCACGGTGTGGTCGAGGATCCGCAGCAGATCGTCGGCGCATGCTTCGGCGCATTCGTCTGCGGAGTGCGGACCGTGGTCGCAGCGCAGCGGGTACGGGAACGGCGCGATGTAGACCTCGGGCAGGAGCGGCGCGTAGCCGACCTTGTAGTGGGACTTCGACGACGTCAGCGCGGCGGCGCCGGTGGTGCGGCCGTGGAAGCCGCCGCGGAAACCGATGATGCCCGGCTTGCCCGTCACCTGGCGCGCGAACTTGATCGCCGCCTCGACCGCTTCCGCGCCGGAGTTGCAGAAGAACACGGTGTCCAGGTCGCCCGGCGCGACCTCTCCGAGCGCCTCGGCGTACTCGACGTTCTGCGCATAGGTCGCGACGCCGGCGCAGATGTGCATCAGCTGGTCGGCCTGCTCCCGAACCGCGCGCACGACCGCGGGGTGCGAGTGGCCGATGTTCATGACCGCGATGCCGCAGGTCAGGTCGAGGATGCGGCGGCCATTGCGCAGGTGCAGCCAGCTGCCCTCGCCGCGCTCGATATCGAGCCAGGTGTAGCGGCCGAGGACCGGCGAGAGGACGCGCTTCGCGCGCGCGACGACGTCGTTCGAGTCAGGGGTCATGGACGAAGTGTACGGTGCGGTGCCCGATCATTGCTGGTTCAGTCGACGAGCACCTGAACGATGGTCGCGGTCTGCGCGATGACACGAAGGCGAAACTCCTTCAGCGCGCGGAGTCGCTCTACCAGCGGGACGGCGTCGGCGTAGCGCAGACGAACGCGATACGTCTTCCCAACGGTGGCGATGCCGCGCACCTCGCGCGCACCCTGAACGCGCGACAGCGCGCCCTCGAAACGCTTGCGATCGTCGGCATGGGGCAGCGGACCGGCAAGGACGTCGATCTCGCCGAGACCCGGACCGCCAGCCGCGCTAATTGAAGGCCAGCCAGATCACGGCAATCGCGGCGAGGACCAAAACCACGGCGAAGAGCGCCATCGCGATCAATCGCGCGCGCGGGCGCGTGAGCGGCGGCGCAAGGGCGCCGGCGGTCGCAAGGGCGCTCTCGAGCTCTGGATAGGTGGGATCCTTGCGCAGCCATCCCTTGGCAGTGGGCACCCGAGGGAGGTACTCGTCGGCATCCTCTCTGGTGCCGAACAGGAGCAGGGCCGGCGCGGGTAGCGACAGCACGCCCGGGGCGTTACGTAGGACGGAACCGTCGACGAGCACGACGTCAGCCTGCCACCGAGAATCCGGCTCGGGCATTTCGGCGAGCGTCGAAGCGCGACGGGCGTCGTAGCGGCCATCGAGGCTCAGGAGTCGGACGAGGCCTTCCGCGATCGCCGAATGAGGCGAGAGGATGAGGACGTGAGGTTTGGATATCTGGCGCCTGGGGACGGCCGACGCTTGTCCGTCCTTCATCCGATCGTGAAGGGGCACTCTAGCACGCCCAATCTCCTTCTTGTAGGCTTACGCGACAAAAGAACGAACGAGCGCGAACGAACGCTCGCAGTAGGGAAAGATGACTGACGCCGGTCGGCCACGTGGGGTTGGTGGGGCCGCCGACGACGTGCTCGGCGCGCTGTCGCAGCGCGTGCGTGAGCTGCAGTCGAAGCTCGCGACACTCCAGGGTGAGCTTGACGAGTCGCAGCGCAAGCTGGGGACATACGAGGACTTCGACGGCCAGATCCAAGAGGCGCTTTCGGCCGCGCTGAAGGCCGCATACGAGATCCGCTCCCGCGCCGAGGACACCGCAAATCAGATCCTCGAGCAGGGGCGCGAAGAGCGTCGCGTGCTGATGAAGGAAGTCCAGCGTCTTCGGGACGAGCGCGATTCGCTCCAGGACGAGATCGCGACGCTGCGTCGTGGCGGGCTCGCGCCGGTCCCGCGTCATGTCCCCGCTCCTGAACCGCCCTCTCCCGCAGACCTGCGCGCCGCCGCGGCCGACGCGATGCGCTCGGTCTTCGACGAGATCCTCGGCGAGATGCGCGGCAAGGCCGCACCGGCGACTCCCCCGCCACAGCAGTACGTGCCGGCGCAGCCGCAGTACACGCCCCCGCCAGCACAGAACGTCGCGCCGGCAGCACCGCCGCGCGTCGCACCGACGCCGCCCGCGCCGGCACGCGCCGTCACGCCACCACCGCCCCCAGCTGCGCAGCCGGTGCCGCCGCAGCACACGTACATGCCACCTCCGGCCGCGCCGCGGCCACCGGCACCGGTGCGCGCCGCCCCGGCGGCGATCACGCCGCAGCCCGTGCAGCAAGTCCAGCCGGTGCAGCCGGTCATCCGCGAGGCGCCCGTCGTTCGGGAACTGCCGGTCGTACGCGAGATCCCCGTCCCGCCGAGCGCGCCCGCTCCGCAGCCGCCGCAGCAGCAGGTCGAGGCGCCCGCGCCACCGCGTCCCGCGGCGGTGCCGCCAGCGGCGCGTCAGACGCCGGCGGTCTCGCCCGAACCGCGGCTCGCGGCGGAACCCTCCGCGCCGAGCACCGAGATCCAGCTCGTCCTCTCGCCGGTGCCGTCGTTCCCGCGCCTGGTGGAGATCGAGCGCCGCATCCAGTCGCTCCCGGGCGTGCGCACGCTCTACGTGCGCGACTTCCGAAACGGCGTCGCCACCCTCGCGGTCGGCCTCCGAACGGCGATGACCGCCGAGGAGTTCGGCTCCGCGGTGCGATCGCTCGAGACGCCGCGCTTCCAGATCGAGAGCGTGGCGCGGAACAGCGTCGAGCTTCGGATCGAGAACGAAGCCCAGACGGCGTAGCCGAGATGAACGAGCCGCGTCGCGAGGCCGGATTCTGGCCGGATAAGCTCACCTCACTCGCAGGCCTGCTGAAGGTCGACGCGCTCGCCGTCGTCCTCGCCATGCGCGACGGAAGCGCGCTGACGTACGTACAGCACAACCTCGCCGCGCCAGAGGGTTGGGAATCTCGTGCCGCGGGCGGCGCGATCCCGCGCGCCATCACCGAGCGCGCGCCGCGCACCGGTCCCCAGGACGTGGCGCTCAGCGACGGCAAGACCGCGAAGACGCTCTGCGCCGTGCCGATCGTGTGGCAAGACGCGGCGATCGGCGCGCTCGTGGCCTTCCGCACGAGCGGCATGTTCGAACCGGCCGACGCCCTCGCGGTCACGGGCGGCGCGGGACTCGTCGCCGTCGAGCTGGCCGAGACGAACGCGTTGTGGCGCGCGCAGCAAGCGTCGTCAGCGGTCACGCAACGCGAGCGTCTCCGCGCAGAGCTGCAGCGTGAGCTGGCGCCGCTGGCCGACCAGGACGCGATTCTGACCACGGCCACCGCGCGGCTGGCGGAGATCTTCGGCGCGGATGGCGTGTCCATGATGCTCGTCGACCCGACCGGCGACCTCGTGACGCGCGCCGCCGTCGGTCTGCGCGAGGACGTCGTGCGGCGCGCGAGGCGAAAGATCGGCGAAGGCATCTCCGGATGGGTGGCCAAGGAAGGCAAGCCGCTGCTCTTGCAGGGCAAGGTCGAGGATGCGCGCGGCTTCTCCGGCGTCGACCCATCGATCGGCGGCGCGCTCGTCGCGCCGCTCAAGGGCGAGCACAAGGTGCTCGGCGTCGTGAACGTGAAGGCGCGCGACGGCGAGTCGAAGTACGGCGAGGAGCAGCTGCAGGACCTCGCGACCGTGGCGCAGGATGTCGCGGGCGCGCTCGAGCGCGCGGAACAGGTGCGGCATCTCGAAGAGGATCGCCGTCAGGCGCTCGTGCTCTACGAGCTGTCGCGCCTGGTGATGCAGACGGGCGATCCGCAGACCGATCTGGCGTCCGCGGCGATGATGCTCGCGGACACGCTGCATCACGACGTGCTCGGTATCTGGATCGCGCAGGCCAACGACACGATGCTGCGGCTCCGCGCCGGCGCGGGATACGGCGAGGTCCTACCGAGCGACGTCCCGGTCGCGGGGGACGCCGCGCTGCAGGGTGCGTTCGGCGAGCGACGCACCTATCGCGTCGACGTTGGCGACGCGCGGCCCGGATGGGGCAGCGCGAAGGCGAGCGTGTACGTGCTGGCGCCGGTCATGGTCGGACCGCAATCGATCGGCGTCCTCGCGATCGGTCGCACGGACGGGTTCTTCGAGCCAGCCGACCTCGATTTCGCCACGACGCTCGGGGACTATCTCGGCGCGCTGGTGCAACGGGCGGTGTCGAAGGACGAGCTGCACCACATCGCCGCCGCGGAGCGGCGCCGCATCGCCCAGGAGCTGCACGATGGACTGGCGCAGGAGCTCACCGGCGTGGTGCTGGCTCTCGAAGGCTGCCAGCGCGCGCTCGAGCGCGATCCCGACGTCCTGCCGACGCAGCTGGCGAAGGCCGCGCGCGACGCGCGGGCCTGCCTCGCCGACATCCGTCAGTACATGACCGCGCTGCGGCAGCAGGATTCTGCCGCGCTCAGCCTGCCCCTTACCGTCTCGCGGCTGGTCGACGATCTGCGTCGCGCCAGCGGCCTCAGCGTCCAGGTCGAGGAGCTCGGCGCCGAGCGGGCGCTCCCGCCACAGGTCGAGCGCGCGATCGTGCGCATCGCGCAGGAGGCGCTGCACAACATCGCCCAGCACGCGCAAGGATCGCTGGCCAAAGTCGTCCTGCACTACGACGACGACGCCGTGACGCTGACCATCGAGGACAACGGGAAGGGCTTCCCGGTCGACGAGACCATCGCCGGCGCCGAGCAGCGCGGGCGCTTCGGGCTCCTGGGCATGAAGGAGCGCGCCGAGTCTGTAGCCGGAAACCTCGCGATCCGAAGCCAGATGGGTCAGGGCACGCTGGTGCAGGCGCGCATGCCGTACCAGTCCGGACCCCGTCTCAATGTCGTGCCAGCCTGGCCCGGATCCCCTCGCGCGGACGTGGGGGAGGAGGTGGCGCCGGAAGTGATCGAGGAGGATGTCGAGGAGATGGGTGATCGGCGCGGATTCCTCGGGCGCCTCTTCGGACAACGATGACCGCGGAGAAGATCCGCCTGCTGCTGGCCGACGATCACACCCTCGTGCGCCAGGGACTCCGCAACATCCTCGCGTCCGAGCCGGACCTCGAGATCGTCGGCGAGGCCTCCGATGGCAACCAGGCCGTGGAGCTCGCGCAGGAATTGCTTCCCGACGTCGTGCTCACCGACATCCGCATGGGCGAGTGGGACGGCGTGACCGCGACGCGTCGCATCCGCGCCGCGGTGCCGTCGGCGCGCGTGATCGTGCTGACGAACTATGACGAGGACGAGCTCGTGTTCGCGTCCATCCGCGCCGGCGCCTCGGGCTATCTGCTGAAGGAAGTGCAATCGGAGCAGCTGATCAACGCCGTCCGTCACGTCGCGCAGGGCTTCACGCTGGTGTATCCCTCGGTGGCCAAGCGTGTGCTCGACGAATTCGGCAGCGTGCCCCGCGCGACGGTCACGGCCGATCCGGTCGAGGGCGCGCTTGCGGATCTCACCGCGCGCGAGCGGCAGATCCTGCGCCTCATCGCGCACGGCCGCTCGAACAAGGACATCGGCGCGACGCTCGGCATCACGGAGCGCACGGTCAAGACGCACGTCTCGAACATCTTCGCCAAGCTGCAGCTCTCGGATCGGACGCAGGCGGCGATCTACGCGCACAAGCGGGGTCTCGGCGAATAGCCCGCGCGGCGCGCGCGACCTAATCCAAACGCATTAGCTGAGCCCGAAGCGGCCGTAACGAAGGCGTCTCAAGCACTCCTCTTCTAAGCCCTCATTGCGCGCATCCCCTTGTCGTTCATGGGGCTGCGCAGCGCGCGAATCGAGACTCTCGGCATGGCCATTCGCGTCCTCGTCGCCGACGCTCGCCTCGCCGCGCGCGAGGCCGTCCGCGCGATGCTCGCCCTCGAGCCCGACCTCGAGATCGTCGGCGAATCCGCCGACGGCGAGAGCACCCTGCGCCTGGCGCGCGAGCTTCGTCCGGACCTCGTCGTCCTCGACGCCGCGATGCCCGGCATCTCCGGTCTGGACGTGTCGCGAACGCTCGCGGCCGAGCTCCCCGACACCGGCGTCGTCTTCCTCACGCTCGATCCGGCGCTGCGTGACCTCGCGCTCGCCGGCGGCGCGATGGCGTACGCGCTGAAGGACGGACCGCCGGAGGAGTTCCTGCGCGCCATCCGTTCGACGATCGCCGCGCTGAGCGCGCGCCGGCGGCTGCTCACGGTTCCGGCACACGCGCGGCGCTTGGTCGACCTGCTGATCTCGACCGGCGCGCTCGACAGCGAGCGCGTGGATGACGTGCTCCGCCAGCGCGGCCCCTACGAGCAGCTCGCGGCATGCCTGCGTCGCCTCGAGTCGGTGCCGGACGCCGAGCTCGCGTCGCTTCTGGCGCAGGCGTCGGGCACACCGCTGGTGTCGCTGGCGGCGTACCCCGAGGTCGGCGGTCCGATCCGTCCGACCGAGGATCGCATCGCCGCGCCGCGGATGGTCGATCCGATCGATCGGGCCGCGGCGCGCCTGCTCCCGCTCGACCTCTCGCGCGCCTACGGCATCCTGATCATCGCCGCCGAAGCCGGCGAGGGCGTCCTCGCGATGGCCGACCCGCTCGATGACCGTGCCCACGAAGACGCCGAGAGCGCGAGTGGCCGGCGGCTGAGCCGGGTCACGGCGACGTACGCCGACATCGCCGACGCGCTCGAGCGCGCCTGGACCGGAGCCACGCCGAGCACGCTGCCGTACCGCATCGTCGGCGCCTGGCGCTCGCTGGCCCTGGCGCTCGTCCTCATCACGCTTCCGGTCTTCGCGATCGTGGTCATCTTCCGGGACGGCCTGGCGCCCGATCGCATCTTCGCGTTGCTGGCGTTGCTGTGCGGCTTCTTCTTCTTCGCCTACGCGCTGAAGTACTACATCACCTCGGCCGCGGTGCTCGCGATCGCGCTGCTCGGCGATTCGCTCGTGCTCGGCAAGAAGAAGGCGCACGGCAACGGGCGCGCGAAGAGCGGGGATGGTCCGGAGCACAAGGAGGGCTACAAGACCCTCCGCGGCGAGAAGCTCGACCAGGCCGGCGCGGTGCTCGCCGACGCGAGGCCGATCATCGGTCAGAACCGTCTGCCGATCGCGCGCCAGCCGTTCGTGTCGGTGCAGGTCGCGCTGTACAACGAGGCCCGCGTCGTGGACCGGCTGCTCGCGGCGTGCACCTCCTTCGACTACGAGAACTACGAGGTCGTCGTCGCCGACGACTCCACCGACGAGACCGTCGAGCTGTTGGCCCGCTGGCGCAACAACCCGCGCGTGAAGATCATCCACCGCTCATCGCGCAAGGGATTCAAGGGCGGCGCGCTGCAGGAAGCGCTGCGCCGCATGAACCCACGCGCCGAGTACGTGATGATCTTCGACGCCGACTTCATCCCGCCATCCGATGCGATCTGGCACTTCCTGGACTACTTCGGCCGTGGCCACAGCGATGCCAATGGTCAGCACAAGAACGGCGCCGGCGCGCCGACGAACGGCGATCGCCTGGCCGCGGTGCAGGGCTACCAGTGGCACATGCTCAACGCCTCGGAGAACTGGATCACCAAGGGCGTGCGGGCCGAGTTCGCCGGGTCGTACGTGCTCGAACGAGCGGCGCAGGAGCTCTTCGGCACGATGAAGATGATCTCGGGCTCGGTCTACATGATCCGCGCCGACGTGCTGCGGAAGCTCGGCTGGTCGACCTCGATCACCGAGGACTGGGAGCTGACGATCCGCCTGTACCTCGCCGGCTACAAGGTGCTGTACACGCCGTACATCCAGGCGCCGGCTGAGTGCGTGTCCACGATTCGCCGCCTGATCAAGCAGCGCATGCGCTGGGCCGAAGGCCACACCTACAACGTCAAGAAGTACTTCTTCAAGATCCTTCGCTCGCCGAACCTGACCTGGAAAGAGAAGATCGAGTTCGTCTACTACGCGCCCTACTACCTGCAGTCGGTGGTGTTCGCGCTCGGCACGGTCGCCTGGCTCGTCGCGGACCTGATCCTCGGTCAGCGGCTGCCATCGTGGACCGCGATTCTCGGCTGGTCCCTGGTCGTGACGAACATCCTGGCGCTGCCCCTGATGAACCTCGCCGGAGTGCTCCTCGAGGGCTCGCTGAAGCGCGACGCCTTCGGCCTGCTGTCCTTCATCGGCCTCTCGTGGCTCCTCGTGCCCTTCCAGGCCTACGCCTCGCTGAAGGGACTCATCGAGCGCGAAGAGGGCGGCTGGGTCCGCACCCCGAAGTCGGGCCGGGTCACCGAGTCACTCGGTGCCTTCAAGCTCGCGAAGCTCCTGCCGTGGGAGCTGCCAAAGCGCGGCCGCGCCAGCCAAAAACGCTCGCGTTTCGCCCAGATCGCGTTGACCTGCTTCGCGACGGCGTTCGCGATCATGATCCTTGGCCTCGGCGCACTGTCGGCGCGTGCCGCGGGCGCGTCGGGCGCGGTCAGCGATGTCCAGCTCGTCATCCCAACCCTGCTCGGCACCGGGATACCGCTGGCCCTGCTCCTCCTCGGCTGGCTCAAGCTCCGCCAGCGCATCGGTGCCGTGGCCGTGGCCGTCGTCGTCGCCCTGTCGGTCAACGTCGTGTTCCTTGCGGGCACCGTCCCTGCCGAGGGCGTCACCGACAACTCCGGTGTGTTCACGTTCCAGGCGACAACGCCCGCGTCGGCCTTCGTCCCCGGGTACCAGAACATGGTGCAGAACTACGCGCCGACATCGGGTTCGGCCACGACGTGCCCGTCGGCGACCGGTGCCAACTGGACGTGCACGTTCAACTCGGACTCGTTCAGCGCTAACCAGAGCCTCTCGAGCGGAAGCACTGGGCAGGCCGACGTGTACCTCGAGAACACGAACAAGGTCGCGCTCGTCGGCCTCACGAGCGCCTCCATCCAGAACGTGGCGAGCATCGCCGTGAACAAACCGTCGGGGCTGCACACCAATGACGTGATGCTCGCCACCTTTGCGGTGCGCGGCGGCACGGGTACGACGGTCACCGCGCCCGATGCCACCTGGAACGCCCTCGCGCGCGCCGACAATGGCACGAACATCTCGATCGTCACTTTCTGGCACGCCGTGACGAACGCGGCGAGTGAGCCTGCTAGCTACACCTTCACGTTCAACGGCAGCGTCAAGGGAGGTGCAGGACTCGTCGCTTACAGCGGCGTCGACAACACCGCGCCTGTCGACCAGGAGACCGGGCAGACGACGCCAAGCGGAACCTCGCATACCGCGCTGTCCGTCACCACTGGAGCAGCGAACACGATGCTGATCACGCTGCACGGCGTGGCGGCCTATGCCTGTTGCCTCAATGGGGGGTGGACGCCGCCCGCCGGGATGACGGAGCGCGTCGACACCGGGAGCAACACCGGGTCGGCTTCCAGCAACGCCGAGTTCGAGATCAACGATCTCTTCATCGCCGCGTCCGGCACGGCTACCGGGGCGCGGGCGGCGACATCGACTGCGTCGGGGGTTGGCGTCACGAAGACGATCACGCTGAAGCCACCGGCGACAGGGAGCACCTGCGCAGTCACCGTCGCGGTAAAGCGCCAGACGCCAATCTGGTTGCGCTCCGTTGATACGGCGACCGTGGAGAACGGGAACAGCATCAGCGTGAACAAGCCCGCCGGAGCGCAACAGAACGACGTTCTCGTCATGGTCGTCGGATTCAACCTCGGCGGAACGTTCACCGCACCGACCGGCTTCACCGACTTTGACTGGACGAGCTTCATCTGGGCCGGATGGCACGTCGTGGGCGCGTCGGATCCGGGTCCATATACGTTCAGCGTCGTCACTGCGAAGGGGATGGTGGCGTGGATCGGTGCGTACGTAGGGGTGGACACCGCGAACCCGGCCGATCCGACTCATCCGAAGACGAGCACGAGCGGGACGTCGCACTCGACGAATACCAACACCCCGATGTCGACCGCGAACGCCTACGAACTGGTCATAGCTGCCTTCCAGATCCAGGTTGACGCCACCTGGACGCCACCGGCAGACATGCTCGAGCTCGCGGACTTCAAGAACACCACCGGCACGATCGTCACGCTCGGGATCAACCACGCCATCCAGCCGCGGCCGGCAGTGCCAATCGTCAAGACGGCTACGTCGTCCGTCTCGGGAAGCAGCACGAACATCATCTTCGCGTTGAATCCCCTCGCCTCGAATACCACGTCCCTCGGCTCGACCACCGTCTCCGTCAGCAGTCCGAGCGGTCCGACGCTCGTTTCGACGGGACCGTTCGCGCTGGCGGCGACCGCCTTCGCGGGTGGCGATCATCTCATCCTCGATATCTCGGTCCCGGATGACCCCAACAGCTGCCCGTCGGTGCGCGTCTCGTACGACAGCACGGCACAGCCGTCGAAGCTCACGTTCGCGACGATCGTGCCTGAGGGCGTGGCCGGGCTCCTGCTACTCGCGCCTGTGCTGCCGCTCGTGTGGCGCCGGCGAAGGCACTCGTGATGCGCACACTGGTGCTCTTCGTCGTCCTCGTCGCCTGTCAGGCGGCGATCCTGAGCATCGGCGCGCTTGCGCTCCGTACCAGCTCGACCAACGGCGTCGGATTCTTCGACCTCGTCCTGCTGCTCGTCACCGGCGTTCAGCTGCCGCTGCTGTACTTCATGCTGCAGCGCGGCGCGCGGCGCCTCGTGGCCGCCGTTCTCGCCGTCTGCTTCGCGCTGGTGGTCAACGTCTCATTCGTGGCGACCTCCGCTCCGGCGGCCGCGGTGACCGACAATTCGAGTGTGTTCACGTTCGCTCGCACGAGCGCGTTCGCGAGCCCGAACCTCGACATGGTCCAGAACTACACGCCTACAGCCGCATCCACGACGTGCGCAACCGGCGCGGGATGGAAGTGCACGTTCTCGTCAGACCAGTTCTCCAACGGACAGCAGCTGAGCGCAGGCACTGGGCAAGCGGATCTCTACCTCCAGGAGAGCACGTCGACGCCGGCGTTCAAGTCCGAAACCCATCAGGGGTGGGTGAACGGCACCTCGTGTTCGCAAAGCGTGCCGACCGGCTCGGTCGCGGGCGACTTCATGATTTACACCGTCGCATTCACCGACGGTGGCTCTTTCACGGTCACGCCGACGACCGCGGGATGGACGCAGATCCGCCGCACGGACAACGGCACGACGATCGGCGTCGTGTCGTACTGGAAGGCGTATCAAGCGGGCGATCCCGCCACCTTCAACGTCACATTCTCGGCGCAGACGCGGTGCCTGGGCATCATCTCCACGTACTCCGGTGTGGATCCAACCACGCCGATCGATGTCGAAAACGGTCAGACAACCGCGAACTCGACGACGCACGCGACGCCGAGTGTGACAACGACGGGCGCGAACCGGCTTCTCGTGACCACCCATGTCGTTCACGCCGTCGCGACCTGGACGCCGCCGGCGGGGATGACGGAGCGCGTCGACTTCTCGAACAACGGCAGCGGGCAGGCGGTCGAGTCCGTCGAGCTGAGCGACGTGCTGCAACCCGTCGCAGGCGCAACTGGCGCGAAGACGGCGACCGCGACGGTCGCGGATATCGGCATCGCGCAGATCGCAACGCTGCGTCCAGCCTCGAGCTGCGGCGTTACCGCCACGCTCAAGCACGTCTTCGCGCCGGTCTATCGGGCCGCCGCGTCCGGGGTGGTCAACAACGGCACAACGCTGACGATCAATAAGCCGAGCGGCGTCTCCCAGAACGACGTGCTGGTCGCGTCGATCGCGGGCTCCGTCGCTCCGATAACGCCATCGGGATGGACTCTGCTCGATGCGCGAACCAACGGCGCGGTGCTGTACACGTACCGCCGAGTCGCGGGCGCCTCGGAGGCCGCGACCTATTCCTGGACCCTGTCGTCGACCGGCTACGCGGTCGGCGGGATCACCGCGTACTACAACGTCGACACCACGGCACCGGTCGAGGCTCACAACAGCGCCGCAACGTCGAGTGGGACGTCGCACGCGACCCCTAGCCTCACGACGACTCAGTCCGATGAGATTCTGGTCGCATCGTTCGCAACGCCGGCCAACGACACATGGACGCCACCGGCCGGCATGACAGAACGGGTCGACGCGGTCACCTCGACGACGTTTGTCGCGCTCGAGGTGAGCGACACAGCGTCGAGCGCATATGGCACGGTCGGTCCGTTCACGGCGACGTCGTCTCCGACAGCGGCGACCGGCGTGACCACACTCCTGGCGCTGCGGCCGATCGCGACGACGGTGGGCTCGGGAGCCTCGACGACGCTGACCGCGCCGTTCGGCCCCGCGCTCGTCTCCATCTCCTTCTCCGGCAGCGCGGAGACATTCGGGGCGGGCGACCGGCTTCAGCTCGATGTCGTCGCGGGTGGCGATTGCAACGCGAGTCTCTCGTACGACGGCGCTTCGGAGCCGTCAAAACTCACCGTCGCCACGGTCGTCGTTCCGGAAGGCGTCTCCGGCCTGGCGCTGCTCGCACCCGCGCTGCCGCTCGTGTGGCGTTGGCGGAAACGCCGCTGACACAAAAGGCGGTGTCGAATGAGTGTCCGCGACCCGACTAATGCAAACGATGGAGATCCGGCGAACGCCCCAGTAACGGACCTGTCTCGAGGGAGCGCAAGCGACTCACCCCGGCGGGCGCATCCCCTTGTCGTCCGACGGCCCGGACCCCGCGCCAATCGAGACTTTCAGCCATGCCATCCGCAGCGGGTCCGCAGTGATCCGCGTCCTCATCGCTGACGACCATCTCGCCGTACGCGAGGGCGTCCGCGCCATGCTCGCGCTCGAATCCGGCATCGACGTCATCGGCGAAGCCGTCGACGGCCCGACCGCGCTGCGCCTGGCGCGTGAGCTCAAGCCGGATCTCGTCGTCCTCGACAACTCCATGCCCGGCATGTCTGGTTTGGACGTGTCGCGCACGCTGGCGGCTGAGCTCCCCCACACCGGCGTCGTCTTCCTGACCATGGACCCGGCTCTGCGCGACCTCGCCCTCTCGGGTGGGGCCATGGCCTACGTCCTCAAGGACGCGCCGCCGGACGAGCTCCTCCGCGCCGTCCGCGCCACCACCGCTGCGCTGACGACGCGGCGCCGCCTCGCGGGCATCCCCGCCAGCGAGCGCCGCTTCGTCGAACTGCTCATCGCCACGCGCACC
>VBHP01000131.1 GCA_005881435.1 Chloroflexota bacterium
ACCCACGGAGCCTTTCGACTCACGCGCTTTCCAAGCGCGCGCACTAGACCAACTATGCGACCTCTCCGTGTCGGGGAATGCTAGCCCGAGCTCCTCGGCGGAGAGGGTGGGATTCGAACCCACGAAGCTTTTGACTTACCGCTTTTCGAGAGCGGCGCCTTCAACCACTCGGCCACCTCTCCCGGTGACCATCCAATTCTAGTCGCGCAGGCGGAGCCGCTGGAACGCCTCTTTCATCAGCGATTCGACCTCAGCGCGGCGCGGTCCGGCTCGCGCTTTGACGCGATGGTTCAGGCGCGGATCGTCCGCGATCTCGAACACCGAACGGACGCCCCCGGCCTTTTCGTCAGGCGCGCCGTAGACGATGAGGTCGAGACGCGCCTGCTGCGCCGCCCCGGCGCACATCGCACAGGGTTCGATCGTGACGTACAGCGCGCAGTCGAACAGCCGCCAGCGTCCGAGGCGCGCGGCCGCCTCGCGCAGCGCCAGGATCTCCGCGTGCGCCGTGGGGTCGCGGTCGGCCTCGCGACGATTGTGCCCGCGTCCGACGACCGCACCCTCATGGACCACAACGGCGCCTACCGGTACGTCGCCATGCGGCAATGCGGTGCGGGCCTCGCCCAGCGCCTCGTCCATGAAGCGCTCGTCCTCGGCCGGTCGCGGCACGTTAGACACCGAGGTACTGATGCAGCACCGCAGGGTCGTCGCGCAGTGCGTCTGCTTTTCCTTCGAACACGATTCGTCCCTTGTTCATGACGTACACGCGCTCCGCGACACGAAGCGCCAGGGCCAGATTCTGCTCGACCAGCAGGATCGCGACGCCGCTCGCACGCAGCTGCTCCAGCACAGCGCCAAGCTGCTCCACGAGCTGCGGCGCCAATCCTTCGGAGGGCTCGTCGAGGACGAGCAGAGTCGGATCACGAAGCAGCGCGCGCGCGATCGCGACGATCTGTTGCTCGCCACCCGAGAGTGCGGCCCCGCGGCGAGGCAGCAACGCTGGGATCGCCGGGAACAGCTCGCACGCCCGTTCCAGAGTCCAGGCTCCGGTCCGCGCTGTGAGCAGCAGGTTCTCGCGCACGGTGAGGTCAGGGAACACCCGGCGACCCTGTGGCACCAGCGCGACGCCGCTTCGCGCCACGACGTGCGCCGGCCGTCCCGCCAGATCCGCGCCGCGAAGGCGCACCGCGCCCTGGCGCGGACGAACCAGGCCGACGATGGCGGCGACCGTGGTGGTCTTGCCGGCCCCGTTTCGGCCGAGGACCGCGACGGCCTCCTGCTCGTGCACCTGCAGCGAGATCCCTTGCAGCACATGGCTGTCGGCGTAGTACGCGTGCAGCTCGCGCACGTCCAGGAGCATCAGGCGATCCGCTCGCGACCGAGGTAGACCTCGCGCACCCGCGCGTCCGCTCGCACGGCCGCGGGTTCTCCTTCGGCGAGCACTCGCCCCTCGTGCAGCACGGTGATGCGGTCGGCCAGACGGAACACCACGTCCATGTCGTGTTCGATGATCACGAGCGTGATCGAGCGCGGCAGCGCCGCGACCAGGTCGGTGATACGAGCGGTCTCCGCGGGCGACATTCCCGCCGTGGGCTCGTCGAGCAGGAGAACACGCGGTCCGGTGGCGAGGGCGACGGCGATCTCGAGCTGGCGCTGTTCGCCATGCGACAGCGTCCGCGCCAGCTGAGTCGGCCGCTCCACGCCGACTCGGCCGAGCACCTCGTCCACCCGCGCATCGAGTCGAGCCTCGCGCCGCGACAGGGTCCAGATACCGGCGGCGCGGAGCAGCGCCAGCTCAACGTTCGCGCGCGCGCTGAGGCCGCCGAAGAGCTCCGTGCGCTGATACACGCGCGCCAGGCCGAGGCGGGCCAGCTGCCACGTCTGCTGCCCGGTGACGTCGCGATCGAACAGCCGGACCGCGCCGGTCGTCGGTCGCAACTCGCCGGAAAGGATGTTGAACAAGGTGGTCTTGCCAGCGCCGTTGGGGCCGATGATGGCCCGCCGCTCGCCGTCATCGACGGAAAAGCCCACGCCGTCCAACGCTCGCACGCCGCCGAAGCGACGCGCGAGTCCGCTCACGTCGAGCGCGGCCATGACCCGATCCCGCGGCGCGCGATGCCGATCAGTCCTTGCCTGGCGAACAGCACTGTGGCGATGAACAGGATGCCGAGCAGCGTCTGCCACCGCTCGCCCACCTGTGGTTGCGCGGAGACGAACGTTTGCAGGAACAAGACGACGACCGCGCCGAGGACCGGCCCGGCGAGCGTGCGTGCGCCTCCGACCAGCACCATCACCAGAGCCGTGACGGAGGTGGTGACGAACACGTCGCCCGTCGAGACGAACTGGTTGGAGGCCGCCTGCAGCGCACCCGCGATCCCGGCGAATGCGCCGGCGATCACGAACGCGACCAGCTTCACGCGCGCCGTGTCGTACCCGAGCGCGCGCATACGGCGCTCGTTCTCCCGGACGCCGGCGAGGGCAAGCCCAAATCGCGACGTGACGACGAGGCGCAACGCCAGCGCGCAGATCAGGAACACCCCCGCGACGAACACGTAGAAGTTCGACGCGAGCGAGAGGTTCACCCCTTCGAGGCCGAGATCGGGACGCGGGACGCCGGCGAGACCGTCGGTACCGCCGGTTACCGGGATCCAGCCCACAGCCAGCGCGTACAGCATCTGCGCGAACGCGAGCGTCAGCATCAAGAAGAAGATCCCCGAGGCGCGCACAGAAAAGACGCCGATGACCAGGGCCGCGAGCGCGG
>VBHP01000132.1 GCA_005881435.1 Chloroflexota bacterium
GCTTCGCGACCAGGGCGAACGAATACGCTCCGACGCCGAAGAACGCGGCGTGCCCGAGCGACGGCAGCCCGGCGTAGCCCACTAGCACGTCGAGGCTCATGGCGAAGAGTCCCGAGATCAGCATCTGCAGCACGACCGAGACCCAGAACCGTTCCGGCGACCAGCGCGCGAACGTCAGCAGCAAACTCGCGAGCAGAAGGACCGCGACAATCGTCGCCGCGCGCCTCACCGTCGCAGCAGACCGGCCGGTCGAAACAACAGCACCGCCGCCATGACCATGAAGATCAA
>VBHP01000069.1:0-11894 GCA_005881435.1 Chloroflexota bacterium
CCTACGACCGAACCGACCGAGAGGTCGATGTTCCGGGTGAGCACGACGAGCGTCTGTCCCACGGCGACGACGGCGATGACCTCGAGTCCGGTGCTGATGTCGGTGAACGTCCGTCCTGACACATAGCCGGGGATCTGCGTCGCGAAGAAGGCCACCGCGGCCACCAGGATGAAGAGGAGCGTCAGCTCCCGTACCTGCTCGGGCCGAATACGGCGCACCATTACGGGCCGGCCCCCGCTGGAGGCTCTTCCTGTCCCATCGCGGCCGTCAGCAGTCGCTCCTGGGTGACCCCCGCACTCTCGAGCGTGGCCATCTGGCGGCCCTCGCGCATCACCAGGATCCGGTCA
The DNA here is from genome assembly GCA_005881435.1 of Chloroflexota bacterium. Taxonomy (GTDB): domain Bacteria; phylum Chloroflexota; class Limnocylindria; order P2-11E; family CF-107; genus CF-107. Next base: position 348 of record VBHP01000069.1, read on the forward strand.
CTCATGGCGAGGATCTCCGGGAGCTCCGAGCTGATGAGGACGATAGCGAGCCCCTCGTGCGCGAGCTCGTCAATGATCTGGTGGACCTCCGCTTTCGCACCGACGTCGAGGCCGCGCGTGGGCTCGTCGAGGATGAAGACCCGTGGCTTCGTGTTGAGCCATTTGCTCAGCACGACCTTCTGTTGGTTCCCGCCCGAGAGCGTGCCGACCGCCTCCCTCACGGAAGGAGTCCGGATCTTCAGCCGCTCCTTGAAGCTTTTCGCGGCCGCATCCTCGGCACCTCGCCGCACGAGGCCCAGCCGGCTCAGGTACAGACGCAGCATTGGCAGCGTGATGTTGGCCGCGATCGAGAGCGGGAATAGCAGACCGAGCTGCCGCCGATCCTCGGTCGTGTACGCGATGCCCGCGCGCAACGCGTCTTGCGGGTTCCGGATCCGGACCGGCCGGCCGTCGACAAGCACCTCGCCGGCGTCCGCCGGAGCGATACCGAACAACGCCAATCCCACATCCGTCCGGCGCGCCCCGACGAGCCCAGAGAAGCCGAGTACTTCGCCGGCGCGGACCGTGAAGGAGATACCGGCGAACGCTCCCTCGCGTCCGAGGCCGCGGACCTCGAGGACGGGATCGCCCAGACGGGTCGGCGTGCGCCGGAAAAACTCGCTCATGGTCCGCCCGACCATGTCGCGGATGGCCGAACCTGGTGTCACCTCGGCGGCGGGTCGCGTCGAGACCCAACGGCCGTCGCGCAAGACCGTGATGCGATCGGCGATCTGAAAGACATCCTCCATGCGGTGCGAGATGAAGAGGATGGCAACGCCCTCGCGACGAAGAGCCTTGACGATCCCGAAGAGGCGGCGCACCTCGTGAGCCGACAGTGATGCGGTCGGCTCGTCCATGATCAGCACACGGACGCGGAGAGATAGCGCCTTCGCGATCTCCAGGGTCTGCTGCGCCGCGACGGTGAGTCCTCGCGCGGGCTCGCCCACGTCCAAGTGCACACCGAGCCGATCCAGCACCGCCGTGGCATCGCGCCGCATCGCGCCGCGGTCCACGATCCGGCCGCGGTCGCGATGGCTGATGAAGATGTTCTCCGCGACCGAGAGATCCGGAAAGATCATCGGCTCCTGATACATCGCGGCGATGCCGAGGGTCTGTGCCTCGAGCGCGCTCGCCACGCGCACCGGCCGGCCGTCGACGAGGAGTTCACCCGCGTCTGGTTGCTCGACGCCGGTCGTGATCTTGATCAGCGTGGACTTTCCGGCCCCGTTCTCGCCGAGCAGCGCGTGGATCTCGCCGGCTCTCAACGCGAGCGAGACGTCGTCGAGCGCCTGGATCGAGCCGAAGCGCTTTGACACGCCGCGGATCTCCAGAACAGGGTTCCCAGGCTCGTCGGCCATCGATTCCTTTCTCGAGCGGGTTAAATGCGGTAGAACCTCTCTGCGTTCCGGAACAGCAGCTTCTCCTGATCCTCGCGGCTGAAGCCCGCCGTCGTCAGGATGGAGCGGTAGGCGTCGATCTGGCGCAGATACGTGCTGTAGAGGACATCCACCGGCCAGTTCGTGCCGAACATGGCGCGGTCGACTCCGAAGGCTTCGATGCAGTGAAGCACCCACGGCCGGATGCTCTCGACCGTCCAATCGTGGTCCACCATCCCGAGCCCGGAGATCTTGCAGGCGACATTCCGCGCCTCCGCGAGGGCGGAGATCTCCCGCCGCCACCGCGCGAAGTACTCGCGGGTCCGCTCGAGCGGGAAGCCGGCATGGCCGAGGATCATCTGGATGCGCGGATACGCGTTCGCGACATCGCGCCCGGAAATGAGCTTTCCCGGCGAGGCGTTGAGCTCGTACGACAGGTTGTATCGCTCGAGCGCCGCGTAGGCCCGGCGGAAGGCAGGCGCATCCGGGTCGTCAGGATGCTCGCGGATCCGCACGCCGCGGGTGTTCTTGGACTCGACGTGTCGTGCGAGCTGCTGCTCCGCGCCGTCACGCTGCAGATCGCAAAAGACGACGATCGCGTGCGGGAAGCCGTACCGGTCAGCGATCGCCTGCAGCCACGCGGTCTCGGCGACTGGATCCGCCGCGCGGCTATCGCCCTCGACATGCACCGACTTGATGACGTTGGAGCCGTAGAACTCCTTGAGCAGCCGCTCGATACCCCAGTCGGTCCGGAGCATCTTGTAGTCGCCGAGGCGCTCGTTGTGCCCGACTGTTCCCGGATCCCGGAGCCACTCATAGGGGAACCGATCGAGCTCCCAGAGGTGGTGGTGCGTTTCGATGAAGGGGATGGTGCGGTCGACGATCGTCGCCATGCGGTTCTCGTCGCTGTGCCGATAGGTCGCGCTCGCCATCGCCGCCTTCATCAGCGCAGTCCCGGCTACGAACCGCCGGGCCGCTCTGGGTCGGACGGATGCGCCGCCAGCGGATGGACGTCTACCGATAGCCACGGGAAGAAGGGCAGCGATCTGATGGCGGCATGAAGCGTGCTCGCATCCTGCGCCTCCCAGAGTCCCCAGTTCGCGCGGCGCCCCGGAATGCGCCACAGGCGCCGGATCCGACCTTCGGCAGAGAGCTCGCGCGCGCGAGCGCGCTCGGCGGCGGTCAGGCGTTCCAGCTCTTTCGGATCGCCGTCAGCGGGCCACAGCACTTCGATGTGAACGAGAAACTCCACCGCTGCCGCCTCCCCTCCCCCAGGATGCGTCGCCGGATCGATGGCGTAGCCGGATTCGGTATCGTCGCCGCTGGAATCGGTCTCGGTCCGCGCGCGTGATCGTACCAAGGGAGGCACGGCACTGGCGGACGTCGAGCTCGAGCGATCCGCGATGTTGACGATCCGCGCGATCACGGCGGTGCCTTTGGTCGCGCCGCTGCGCCGCGTCTTTCGCGGCAGCAATTACCAGATGACGAAGCGGTGCACCGTGATCACGCGCGTCCTCACCAGCGAGGGGATCGTCGGCGAGAGCTACAACGGTGATGAGGAAGGCGACGCCCAGGTGCGCCTGGTGCGCACGATCACCGATCGCCTTGCGCCCCTGCTCGCCGGGCGCGACGCGGCGCTGGTCGAGTCCTGCTGGCAGGCGATGCTCCCGATCACCTACGACATCCTCGGAGATCGGGCCCTGGCGATGAAGGCGATCGCGTGCGTTGACAGCGCGCTCTGGGACGCGCTCGGAAAATCAGTGGGGGCGCCGCTATTCAAGTTATGGGGTGGGTTTCGCCAGGAGCTTCCGATCATCGCGATCGGCGGCTACTACGGGATCGCGGCCACGGAGCTGGCGGCCGAGATGGAAGGCTACCGCGCGATGGGGCTCGCGGGGTGCAAGCTCAAGGTGGGTGGCGGCACCCCTGAGGAGGACGCGAAGCGCTTTCGCGTCGCGCGTGAGGCCGCAGGCGATGACTTCGTCCTGATGGCCGACGCGAACCAGGGTTACTCGCTCGAGGACGCCAAGCGCTTCTGCCGCTTGGTCGAAGGCCTCAACCTCCGCTGGTTCGAGGAGCCGTGCCGCTGGTACAACGACCGTCGCGCGATGCGGGACGTGCGGCTCGCGACCGGTGTGCCGGTCGCCGCGGGTCAGAGCGAATTGTCGCGCGCCGGTGCCCGCGATCTGATGGTCGACGGCGCGATCGACGTGTGCAATTTCGACGCTTCTTGGGGTGGCGGCCCCACTGAATGGCGACGCGTCGCCGGCACGGCGATCGCGTTTGGGGTCGAGATGGCGCATCACGAGGAGCCGCAGATCAGCGCGCACCTTCTGGCATCGATCCCGCACGGCACGTACGTCGAGTGCTTTCACCCCGAGCGCGATCCCCTGTTCTGGGAGCTGATCGCGAACCGGCCGCCGATCCGCAACGGCGTTTATCCAGTGCCGTCAGGACCGGGCTTCGGTCTGGTGCTCGACGACGCGACGATCAGAAGGTACGCCCCGTGAAGCCGGCGCTCAGTCGGCGGTGACGTCCTCGAGGATGGCGCCCGGCTCGGGCTGAGGACTCGCTCGCGCAGCGGCGACCGCGGCCGCGACCTGATCGCTGACACGTTTGCGGATCGTCGCGAGCTTCGCGTCGTCGGCGATCTTCGTCGAGAGCAGCGTGTGCTCGTAGAGCGCGATGGGATCGCGGGCCTTCCACTGTTCGAGCTCGCCCGCGGGCCGGTACTTCGCCGGATCACCGCGAGAGTGACCAGCGAAGCGGTAGGTCTTCATTTCAAGGAGCGTTGGGCCACCGCCGGCACGCGCGCGCGCGACGGCCGCGCCGACCGCGGCCATGACGCCGTCGAGGTCCTGTCCGTCGACGATCACGCCGGGCATCGCGTACGCGGCCGCGCGCGACGCGATGTCGCTCACCGGGGTCGTTTTGTCGATGCGCGAGTACTCCCCGTACAGATTGTTCTCGCAGATGAAGAGCACGGGCAGGCGCCAGATCGCGGCGAGGTTCAGCCCTTCGTGGAAGGCGCCGATGTTCGCGGCTCCGTCCCCGAAGATGGCCACCGCGACCGCATCGTCGCCGAGGACCTGCGACGCGTACGCCGCACCTGCCGAGACGGGGATCCCGGCGCCGACGATCGCGAACGTCGGAAGGAGACCGACTTCCGGAGACGACAGGTGCATCGAACCGCCCTTTCCCCCGAGGACGCCGTCGCGCCGGCCGAGCAGTTCGGCGAGCACCGCGAGCGGGGTGAGCCCGAGGGCCAATCCGTGTCCGTGCCCGCGATAGGTGCAGGTGACCGTGTCGGTCGCGCGCAGCGCCGCGGCGACGCCGACAGCGATGGCCTCCTGACCCTGGCACGTGTGCATCGTTCCGGAGATCAGGCCCTCGAAGAAAAGACTCATGGCCTCGTCCTCGACCAGACGGATCTCGAGCATGCGGGCGTAGCGACCGAGGGGTTGCGCCAGCTCGGTCCGCCGCTCGCGCTCCTCGCCTGTGCTGCGTGAGGGGCTCGTCCGCGAGCGCGTCCAACCGGCCCACTTCGGTGCAGGTAGGCCGCCGGTTTGGACGAGATGCGATACCGCTGCGACGACGTCCTCAGCCGATGACAAGTACACGCGCTCCAGCGCGCCGAACGGCACGGGGACGTCGGGGCTGGTGACGCGCGTGATCGGCGCACGCAGGCTCGACTGGCACTCGCCGGCGACGACACTCGCGACGTCGGTCCCCCATCCGCCAGTGAGGGGGTTCTCCTCGACGAGGACGAGGCGGTGCGTCCGCGCGACGCTCTGGAGGACGGTGGCCCGATCCCAAAGGCGCACGGTTCCGAGGTCGATGACCTCGCACGAGATCCGTCCGCCCAGCTGCTCGGCCGCCCCGAGCGCGACGCGCACCATCTGCCCGAGACTCACGATGGTCACGTCGTTGCCCTCGCGGGCGATCCGGGCCTGGCCGAGCGGCCACAGGGCGCCGGCTCCTGGCTCGAACTCTTCTTTCGCGCCGTAGAGGTTCCGCGGCTCGAGGAAGATAACGGGGTCATCGCTCTGGATCGCGGCCCGCAGGAGTCCGTATGCGCTGGCAGGGCCTGATGGCGAGACCACCGTGAGGCCGGGTGTGTTCATGAACCACGATTCGAGCGTCTGGGAGTGCTGCGCGCCGAAACCCAGCCCACCGCCCGCGGAGGCACGGATCACGATCGGCATGGGCAGCTTCCCCGCTGATAGATACCGCATCTTCGCGGCTTCGGTTACGACCTGGTCGAGGGCAACGCCGAAGAACTCGACGAACATGATCTCGACAACGGGACGCAAGCCGCGCGCGGCCGCGCCGATCGCGGCGCCAAGGATCGCTGTCTCAGCGATCGGCGTGTCGCGGACACGATCCGGTCCGAATTCTTCGAACAGACCGGCAGTTACCTTGAACACGCCGCCCGCCTCGGCTACGTCCTCACCAAACACGACGACCGACGGATCGCGGGCCATCTCGTCCCGAATCGCGAGCTTGATCGCCTCGCGCATCGTGAGCTGCATCTCGAATGAGATTATTCGCTCGCGTCAGCGCGTGCCCGCCGCGCTCGAGGCGTCGTCCACGCCGGGTCTTCACAAGTTCTCCACGACTAGGGCCTACGCTCGCTGGAGCGCCACGCAAAAGGGGGAGGATCCGATGCAGACCGCGATTGAGAGCCAGCGCGGTGAGCTGATGCAGGCGATCATGCAGGAGGGGTACGGCTCGGGGGACGTGCTGCGGCCCCGGACGATCCCGAAGCCTGCGCTCGCCGACGATCGTGTCCTCGTGCGTGTCCGCGCGGCGTCGGTGAATGCAGCGGACTACCACCTCATCCACGGCGAGCTCCCGATCCGACTCGTGGCCGGGAGCGGCCTGCGAAAGCCGAAGGATCCGCTCTGCGGCAGCGACGTTGCGGGCGTCGTCGAAGCGGTCGGCGCCAAGATCACGAGCTTCAAGCCGGGCGACGAAGTCTTTGGCTCCGCGCGTGGGTCGTTCGCTGAGTACGCGTCCGCGCGCGAGGACCGCCTCGTCCCGAAGCCGCGGCAGCTCACCTTCGAGCAGGCCGCCGCGCTCCCCATCGCAGCGACGACGGCGCTCCAGGGTCTCCGCGACATCGGCCGCGTCCAGGCCGGGCAGCGCGTCGTCGTCTACGGCGCAGGCGGCGGCGTCGGGACGTTCGCGGTCCAGATCGCGAAGGCGCTCGGCGCACACGTGACCGCAGCGACGGGACCGCGGAACATCGAGATCGTGCGTTCGCTCGGCGCGGACGAGGTCGTCGACTACACGCAGGAGGACATCAGGCGGCGGCGGCACCAGTACGACGTGTTCCTCGACGTAGCGGCGAACCGCTCGCTGCTCAGCTGCCGTCGCGCGGTGAAACTGGACGGCACGTTCGTCGTCACCGGCGGCTCGAAGAGTGGCGGCGCCCTCGGGATGTTCGGACGCATTGGAATGGCGTTCGTGCTCTCGCGGCTGGGGCGACCGCGGACGGCGTTCTTCGTCGCGAAGCTGAATCGCGAGGACTTCCTCGTTCTGGCGCAGCTCGTCGAAGCCGGAAAGCTTATGCCGGTGATCGACCGCACCTATCCGCTCGCCGAAGCCGCGGAAGCCGTTCGCTATGCGCTCACTGGTCAGGCACGCGCGAAGATCGTCCTCACCGTCGCTCCGCGCTGATCAGCGCTCGCTTTCGCGGGGTGTTGAACGCGTAGACCTCGGCGCAAGAATCCGCGTCGACTATGGAACGGGTGACCCGGGACGCGCCCACGACTAAGCGAACACCGCGCAACGCAGCCCGCCGAGTCCATCTGGCGGGGACCGCGTCCCGCTACCGAATTGACGGATGAACCTCAAAGCCGACGTGCTCGGTCAGAAAGTGCGCATCCGTTTTTTGGTTAGGCAGCAGGCCCCGGGGACCATTGACTCAAACCGAAAGCACGCTTAGACCGCCTCGCGGGAGAGCCGCTTCGCGTATGCGGCTCTGAGGGGAATTGGGATGAAAGCTCCAAGACTGGGCTTGATCGCGCTCGTCGTTGCCTCTCTCTTGCTGAACTCAGGTCCGGCTGCGGCGCAGACGCGCGACATCGACACCTGGCAGCTCGCATTCCTTCCCTGTTTCGCGAGCGCGCCGGAAGTAGGGACTCCGCCGGCGCCCGGCACCCGCGCGAACGACGGCGCCTTCGCGCACATCTGCTTTGTACGGTTCCTGTTCCCTGCGACGACGTCGTGGCAGGCGTCGACGGGGGAGTGGATTCTCTTCGACGCGCGCCTGGCCCAGTTCGCGGACCAGGCTGCATGCGAGCAATTCCTGGCACAGGCCGCGGTGACCATCGAGTTCCAGAGAAGCTCGGTCCCGTTCGATACGTTGTCCTGCCAGCCAGCTCCGGCAGGCGCCCCGCCAGGCGCAGGCTGGGTCAGCGCGTTGCGCTACCTGTCGCATCCGTTGCCGCCGGGCGTGTACACGGCGTCCCTGACGATCACGCCGCCCGGAGGGACATCAACGACTTTCATGCAGACCGTGACGGTCCTGCCTCAGAGATAGATTCAGCGTCCGAGCTCGCGGCGGGCGGCCTGAGCGATCTCGGCGTTGGTGTAGGCATAGCCGTCCATGCCCCAGCCACCCTCGGGTGACTCCACCAGAAGGACCCACGTGCGATCTGTGAGTGTGGCGTCGCCGGCCGCCGCCGCGACGATCTCGGTCAGCTCCTTGACGACCCCTAGCTGCTTCTTGCGATCGAGCACCCCGACCGGGGTCAGGATCTGAACGCGAACGTAGTTGCTGTCGCCGGAGACGTTCGATAGCGCATCCGGCGCCAAGTCGTGGATGAACGCAGCGGTGTTTTCCTTGAAGAGAGCGATCTCAGGGACCCCCTCCCAGCGCATCACGGCGGCGGCGAGCTTGACGGCCAGCGCCTTCCTATCCTTGAACGTCCCTTCCGCGGCATACACGTCGATCATCGGCATCAGTTCTCTCCTCCGCCACTATGACGATCGTCATAACGGCGCAGGCGACCGTACTCTATGGCGACCGTCATAGTCAAGAAGGAACGATGAGTACGGACAGTCGGGCGAGCATGGTGCGCAGCGCGGCTTCGTTGATTCGCAGCCGGGGTGTGAGCGCAACGTCGTTCTCGGAGGTGCTCGCCGACAGCGGCGCGCCCCGCGGGTCGATCTATCACCATTTTCCACGGGGGAAAGAACAGCTCGCCGGGGATGCGATCCGTTGGACCTCAGACCGCGTGCTCGCGCATCAACGAGCATGCCGCGCGACCACCCCATCTGGCGTGCTGGACTGCTTCATCGACATGTGGCGCCAGGTCGTCCTGGCCTCGAAAGGTACGGCCGGTTGCGTTGTCGCTGGCGTCGCAATCGACACGGCCGCCGACGAGCAGAGTTTGATCGGTCTTGTGCGCACGACGTTCAGATCATGGATCGATGTACTGAGCGAACAGCTCAAAGCGGTCGGCGTCCCCGCTCGTCAGGCATCGCGGATCGCCATCGCGACAGTCGCCGGGATGGAAGGCGCGCTCATTCTGTGCCGCGCTGAGGGCGGCACCCGGCCCCTGGAAGTGGTTGCCGCCGAGATCAAACGTCTGCTGCCACCGGCAGGAAAGTGACCTACCCGCGCGTCAGCGAGCCGATCGTCCGGCGAGAGGTACAGCTTCCGATCGATCTCACGATCGGACATCCCGCCGCGAATGTGAGGTCTCGTCGCCAGAAGCGGAACACCAGAGCGCCGGCAGCGTTGGCATCGGTGTCATGCGTGTCCTGCTTATCACGCTCGCATGCGCCTGCCTGCTTGCCGCGGGATGCGCGCCCTCGGCCGTGTTCGAGGATGCGTCCGCCTGCATACCGCCGGCGGATCCGGGCTCCCAGCGAGTGGGCTCGCTGCCAGCGCTTGTCGATCGTGCCGACGTGATCGCGCTGGTAAGGGTCACGAAAGCCGAGCGGACCTACACCGGCTACCGCGATCGGATCGGAGCGCGACGGCTGACGCTCGACGCGATCGACACCGCGAAGGGGGCAGCGCCGAAGCAGTTCGTTGTTGACGACGGTCCGTGTCCGATGTTCGCGGCGACCGAAGGCGATTCCTTCGTGGCGCTGCTCGAGTACACGCCTGACGGAAACTCCTTGAAGCCCGTTGGCCTGCCGACGAGCGGGCTCCGCGCCACGCCGGCGCGATCGCTGCCGCAGCTCATGAGCGAAATCCGCTCGATCCGCCCGCTCGACGGCGAAGCTCGGGCGCTGTTCGAGCGCTACGGCTGGAGGGTCACCGCGAAGCAGGACTTCGCCGAGTTCGAACTCCCGCCGCTCGCCGCGTTCGGCACCGCGGGACGCGAGATCACTGGGGCCGCGCCGAGCCTCACGCAGCCGCTCCAGACGTACACAGCGCTCTCCCAGGAAGTCGGGCTCGACCCGCGCCCGTATGCAGGGCAGCGCGTCGAACGCCTCTCGTTCTGGCTAGAGCGAACGCCGCCGGAATACGCCGAGGGCACGCCGTTCGGTCATGTGCTCATCGCGGAGCGCCACATCGCGGCCGCGTGGGTCACGATCTTTCCCGAAGGCGGCCCATTCTCGGTCCGCGACCGCGCGAGCGCGCTCGCTTCACCGAGGGCGCGCCCGCCGTTCCCTCCACCGAATCGTTTCCCCGCCGGCGTCAACGTCGCACGGACCTATGGGCTCACGGAAGCCACGTCGATTTCGTTCAAGACATCGGACGGCGGAAATGGCACGATCACGGATCCGTCCCAGATACACGCGCTTGCCGCCGCGCTCGATACGACGCTGCCGACGGCACAAGCGACTTGGGACCCGAATACGAAAGCAAGGCAGTACTACCTGAGCGTCGGCTTCGAGGGCAGCTACATCTCACTCGTGTACTACGTGAACGATGGCGTCCTCAGCGTCCTCGCCGACGGCTACGCTGTGAAGCCGGGCGCCGCCTTCGCCTCAGTTATCGCCGGCCTCCGGTAATCGCTTCAGCACGTACACGCGAGGGCTCAGCTTCCCGATCATGCGATAGATGTGCCACAGCGCGTCGCCGACCATGATGTCGTACGTCGGTTGGCCGAATCGTGAGATGTACCGCTCCGGCGCGCGGAGCAAACGCGCCGCGCGAAGCAGACGGCGAGTGCCACCGCCATCGTCCTCCTCGGCGCGCTCTCCCCATTCGCTCCGAAGCTCGATCCGTTTCTCGACCCGCAGACCGGCGCCAGCGATCGCGGCCTCGGTGCGCGCGGGATCCGTGCTGGCCGGTACGACGCGCATGGTTCGCCAGAGCCAGTCCGCCTCACGCGGCTCGAGCCGCTCCGTTCCGAACGACTGGTAGACCAGCATTCGGCCGTCGTCACGCAAGACCCGCCGACACTCCGCATACGCCTGGGCCAGCGCAGCGACGTGCAGCAGGACGTCCCGACACCACACCAGGTCGACGCTCGCATCGCCGAGCGGGATCGCCTCCGCGGACCCAAGCTCGAAGCGAACCAGCTTGACGAGCTGCGCGTTCGCACTCGCCGCCGCGAACACGGCGCTCTGCGCCAGCTCGATGTGGCGCGGCACCGGATCGATCCCGCGAACCGCAAAGCCGAACCGCTCCGCCAGTTGGAGGCTGTGCTTGCCTTCGCCGCAGCCGAGGTCGAGGACGCTCGCTCCTCTCGGCAGACCGAGATCGCCAACCAGCTCATAGAGCAGCTCAGGACCGCGGGGCTGCAGGCTTTCGTCGAGGGCCGCTTGGAACTCAGACTCCAGGCGTGGATACGCGTCGTAGAACAGCTCCAGCTCGACACCGCCCCGCGCTTCCATCGGGCCGATAGCGTGAGCTATCCGGCTCGCTTGGAGGCGGCACCGTCGGCGGCGCGCTTCAGCTTGGCCGCCTCGACGCTGGCCTTGAGCGCGTCCATCAGATCGTCGACACGACTCCGTGCCGTCGTCTCGATCGTTTCTGCTGGAGCGGCTGGCGACTTGCGGCTGAGAAGGGCGAGCAGCTCCTCGCGGTACGCATCGGCGTGTCGCGAGGGAGACCATGCCGTCGCCATCGCGCCGATCAGCTGCTGTGCCGTCTTCAGCTCACGGTCTGAGATCGCCAGGTCTGACGGCGCCGGCGCCAGTTCGTCCGGGTCGCGAACCT
>VBHP01000069.1:11905-14497 GCA_005881435.1 Chloroflexota bacterium
AACAACGTCTCCAACGACAGCGCCTTTTCGGTCGGGCGGATCGCGACCAGGTGCGGCTTGGTCCGCAGCACGAAGCGGCCGATCCCGATCATTCCCGCGGCCTCCATGGCGCGCAGTAAAAGGACGTACGGCTTCTCTGCTCCCATGCCGCGCACCGGAGCAACGTGATAGCTCTTCTCGTAGAACACCGGATCGATCTCGGCCAGATGCACGAATTCCTCGATCTCGATGGTCCGGCTTCGCTCGGGAGCGATGGAAACGAGCTCGTCCTCGGTCACCGTCACGATGTCGCCGCCGGGGAGCTCCAGCCCTCTCACGACGTCCTCGGCCGAGAGCGGCTGCGCGCCGGCCGTCGCATCGCGGTACGGCGCAGGCTCGATTGGCACGGCCGTCCACGACTCGTCCCGCTCCACGCGAGGCACCCGCGAGGATGATTCCGGCTGAAAGATCGCCGGTTCCTCGGCCCGGGTGACGCGCTCGTAGTGCACTCGCTTGCCGGTCCGGCGGTCATAGAGATGGAAGCGAACGTCCTTCGGCTCAGTAGCTGGATAGATCTTTACCGGGATGCTCACCAGCCCAAAGCTGATGGTGCCGGTCCACACCGCTTGTCGCATCGGCCCGCCCCCTGCGCTCGATTCGAAAGTCTTTCGCCACGATTCTCTCAGGAATCCGTCGCTCGGGCGGTCTCTCGTGGCGGGCCGGCAGGGCCGCTGGGATACTTAGAGGACATGTCCCGCTTCTCGCCAAACGTCGATCCGGAGCGCCAGGCGGACATCGCCTTCGCGCTCATCGTGCTCGCGATCCTCGGGATCGGCGGGCTCACCTTCTGGTTCTTCTATGGTGCTCGCTAAATGTCGGTAGGCCTGCGCGCGCCGAGGGGGGACACGAGCGACGTGGCGATCACGCACCTCCGTAACTACATCGATGGCAAATGGGTCGATGGATCGTCCGGCGAATCGTTCGAGAACCTCGATCCCGCCAACGGCGAGATCATCGCCACCGTCACGAAGTCGACGACCGCCGACGTCGACGCCGCCGTCGATGCGGCGCGGCGGGCGCTCGACGCGTGGCGCAAGTTCCCCGCCCCGAAGCGCGGCGAGATCCTCTATCGCGCCGCCGAGATCATGCTCCGGCGCAAGGAAGAGCTCGCTCGCGAGATGACTCGCGAGATGGGAAAGGTCGTGGCCGAGGCCCGTGGCGATGTGCAGGAAGGCATCGACATGACCTACTACATGGCCGGCGAGGGGCGCCGCCAATTCGGCGACGTCGTTCCGGCGGAGCTCCCGAACAAATGGGCCATGAGCGTCCGCCACCCCATCGGCGTCATCGCCGCGATCACGCCCTGGAACTTTCCGTTCGCCATCCCGACGTGGAAGATCATGCCTGCGGTCATCCTCGGCAACACCGTCGTGTTCAAGCCCGCGAGTTACACCCCGATGCTCGCGGTCCGGCTCGTCGAGATCCTGGAGGAGGCCGGTCTGCCGAAGGGCGTCCTCAACCTCGTGCTCGGCGGTGGCGGCGACATCGGCGACCATCTCGTCCAGCACCCTGGCGTCGACATGGTGTCGTTCACCGGCAGCACCGAGACCGGCGCCCACATCAACCAGATCGCGGCCCCATCGCTCAAGCGAGTCTCGTTCGAGCTCGGCGGAAAGAACGCGATCCTGGTGATGGACGACGCCGACGTCGATCTGTCGCTCGAAGGCATCGTCTGGTCGGCGTTCGGCACGACCGGGCAGCGCTGTACGGCGGCGTCGCGCGTCATCGCCCATCGCGGCGTCGCCGATCAGCTCACCGACAAGCTCGTCGAGCGCGTACGGAAGCTCCGGCTCGGCCACGGACTGGAGCCCACCACCGACGTCGGCCCGGTCGTCTCCAAGGCGCAGGTCGAAAAGGTCGCGTCGTTCATGCCGATCGCGGAGAAGGAAGGGGCGGTCATCGCCATCGGCGGGAAGCGGCCGTCGACCGGTGCACTGGCGAAGGGCTTTTTCCACGAGCCGACGGTGCTGGTCGACGTGAAGCCGAACATGCGCGTGGCGCAGGAAGAGATCTTCGGACCGGTGACCGCCATCATCGAGGTCGGATCGCTCGACGAGGCGATCGGCGTGCTGAATTCGGTGAAGTACGGGCTCTCCAGCTCGATCTACACGCGTGACGTCAACAAGGCTTTCCGCTTCATGCGCGACGCCGAGACGGGGATCGTCTACGTGAACGCCGGCACGATCGGCGCCGAGATCCAGCTGCCGTTCGGCGGCATGAAAGCGACCGGCAACGGACATCGCGAAGCCGGTCGCGCCGGGCTCGACACCTTCAGCGAGTGGAAGTCGATCTACGTCGACTTCTCCGGCAAGCTGCAGCGCGCCCAAATCGACACCAACAACGGCTAAGGCCAAGCGCCTGCCCGAAGTGCGGCAGGACCTTCATCACGCGCAACATGTGGCACTCGGGCGCGCTCGATCGGCGTGATCTTCTTCCATCAGACCTGGATCAATCTGACGCTCTGACGCAAGCGTTCGGCCGCGCACCGGCGGCTTCGTCGCGTCGAGGACTTCAGCCCGCTCGGCGTCGTGCACCACTTCCGACTCGATCGCG
>VBHP01000134.1 GCA_005881435.1 Chloroflexota bacterium
GATGCGGCGCGTCCTGGCGCCGAAAGGTCGCGTTCTGGTGACCGTCCCGTTCGGTGCGGTGCAGGATCACGGCTGGTTCCAGCAGTACGACGAGGCCGGCTGGCGCGCGCTCGTTGACGGCGCCGCGATGCGCGAGAACGAGAGTGAGTGCTTCGCCTATCGCGCCGACGGCTGGCACCGCGTCGATGCCGCCGCGCTCGCCGCCACGCGCTATGGCGACAACGGCGCGCCCTCGGCCGCGAGCGTGCGCTGCGCCGTCCTGCGCGCGTGAGCCACGCCATCGAGGTCGACCACCTCACCAAGCGCTACCGGCTGCGAAGCGAGGGCGGCCGGACGTTGAAGGAGCTCCTGCTCGGCCAGTACCCGCCCGGCTCCGAGGTCACGGCCCTCACCGATGTGAGCTTCAGCGTCGATCACGGCGAGACCCTCGGCGTCATCGGCGCGAACGGCTCCGGCAAATCGACGCTGCTGAAGGTCCTCGCCGGGACGTCGCGTCCCACCGCGGGACGAGCGGACGTCAGCGGTCGCGTCTCGGCGCTGCTCGAGATCGGCGCGGGCTTCCATCCCGATTTCTCCGGTCGCGAGAACGCGTATCTCAACGGCTCGCTGCTAGGGCTGTCGCGCAGAGAGATGGACACGGTGATGCCGGGCATCCAGGAGTTCGCCGACATCGGACGCTTCTTCGACGCGCCGGTGAAGACCTACTCCTCGGGGATGTACGCGCGGCTCGGGTTCGCCGTCGCAATTCATGTCGAGCCGGATGTGCTGCTCGTCGACGAGGTGCTTGCCGTCGGCGACGAGTACTTCCAGCACAAGTGCTTCGCCAAGATCAACGCCTTCCGCGCAGGCGGCAAGACGATCCTCTTCGTCTCACATGACCTCGCCGCGGTGAAGCGGATCTGCGGCCGCGCGCTGTTCCTCGACGCCGGGCGCATCGCCGCCGAGGGGGACGTGCAGTACGTCGCGGACGCGTACGAGGACACCGTGCGGTCGAAGGAGGGCCGCGAGCTCGCGACCGCGACGTCGGCGAAACGCTGGGGCACGCACGAGATCGAGATCACTGCGGTGCGTCTGCTCGACGTCGGCGGCGCGGATCAGCGCGTGTTCCGCAGCGGCGAGCCGGTGACGATCGAGCTGTCGTATCGCGCGCGGCGCGCGATCGACGAGGTGACCTTTGGCGTCGCGTTCTACCGCGATGACGGTCTGGCTTGCTACGGCTCGAACACCACCCTCGATGGCGTGCACGTGGCGGTGCGTGCGGGCGAGGGGATCGTGCGCTTCCACGCGCCGCGGTTCGAGCTGCTCGAGGGCCAGTACACGCTCGACGTGGCCGCGGTGTCGCCCGATTACGCCGATACCTACGACTTCCATTCGAAGGCGTATCCCTTCCGCACTTACGGCGCGAGCGGCGAGATCGGCGTCGTGCGCATCGCGCACGGCTGGGTGCACGACCGCGCTGTTAACTCGTGATCAGGACGACTTCGACGAGATCGCCTGCGCCACGGGCGAGCCGCGCGTCGAGCGTGACGAGGCGCGCTCGACGGCGAGCGGCGAGAGCGACGTAGAGGGCGTCGAAGGCACTCAGCCGATCACGGAGCGCGAACGCATCCCGGAGTAGCGGCGACAGGGCGACACGCTCGGCCGGCAGATTTGCGACCAGCTCGAGCGCGATCGTCGCATCGGTGACCGTCAACTCGCCGTGGCGGACGCGCTGGCGTATTGCCGAAAGTATTTCGCCGTCGAAATGGGCAGGAACAGCAAGGGTCTCGCCGCTAGTCACATGATCGACTCGATCGCGAAGCGGCGACCGCGTCACGGCCTCGTAGGCGGCGGACGCGTCGAGGACGATCAGTCCTCAACGCCCTCCTCGCGTCGGGCTGCGCGGATCGCATCTGCGGCGGGAGTGCGGAGGTTCAGCGGGGGCTGTTTCCGCACCTCCTCCCACCACTCGTCGAGTGTGGGCCTGGACAAATCGTCCTTCAGGACCTCGATCACGTACTGGCTCATCGACACACCCTTGCGGTCGGATCGGCGGCGCAGCCGATCGCGTAGACCGGCGGGCATCCCGCGGATCTGCACATCGACGCGCTTCGCGTTCATCCCATCAGTGTTGCATGCATATTGCATGCAGATCAAGAGCTGGTGCTGTTCGCCATAGCCCGAACAGCGCTGGCCAGACCCCCACGCGGCTCGAACCTAGAATCGACCGCGGTGGGCACCAGCTACGTCGACGTCGACGCGCTCATGAGCGAAGTGCGCGAGCGCGTGCGCAAGAAGCGCACGCTCGGCGTGTACAGCGACGAGGTCGACGCCATGCTCCGCGCGCCGCTTCCGGGCGGACCGGCGTTGCTCGCCGACGATCTCGCCGACGCCCTCGCGGCCCTGTCGACGTACGTCGGGTCCGAGGTGCCGTACGACCCGCGGTCGCGCCGTGGCGTCGTCGGCCCGGCGATCACGACCGCACGCCGCGGAGTGATGTGGCTGATCCAATGGTGGATCCGCGCGATCATCGATCGGCAGGACCGCATCAACAAACTCGTCCTGCGCGTGCTCGAAGACCTCGACAAGCGGTCGCAGCCGCGGCTCGAGCAGCGCCTCGACAAGCTCGAGGAAGCGCTTCGTCGCCGGCGGCAGGACGAATCGGCCGCGAATCTGCACTGGGAATACTTCGCTTCCCGTTTCAGCGGCGATCCGAAGACGATCTACGAACAGGATCGGCGCTTCGTCGACGTGTTCCGGGGCCGGAAACGCGTGCTCGACGTCGGCAGCGGCCGTGGCACGTTCCTTCAGCTCATGCGCGACGAGAGCATCGGCGCCTACGGCGTCGACATCGACGCGCAACTGGTGGAGCTCTGCCGCGAGCAGGGGTTCGAGGTCTACCGTGTCGACGCCGAGACACACCTGCGCCAGCTCCGCGACGCCAGCATCGACGGCGCCTTCGCGGCGCACTTCGCCGAGCACATCGAGCCGGGCGCGCTCATCGAGATCCTGCGTCAGTTTCGCCGCGTGCTCCAGCCGGGATCGCCACTGGTGTTCGCAACGCCGAACGCGCGCACCCTGACCGTGAGCGCGCACACCTTCTGGACCGATCCGTCGCACCGGCGGCCGATCCCGCCCGAGCTCTTCGAGTTCCTCCTGTTGGTCGAGGGCTTTGTCAACGTGCGGATCGACACGTACGCCCCGAGTGAGGAGC
>VBHP01000027.1 GCA_005881435.1 Chloroflexota bacterium
CGCCACCCAGGCTTGGATGCCGCCGTGCAGCAGCGCGACCGCGTCGTGTCCGTAGTACCGGAGCGCCCACCACAGACGCGCGGCTTGATGCCCGCCGTCGGCGTCGTAGCCGATCACGAACGTGTCGTCGCCGATCCCGAACCGCGACATCGCCGCGGCGAAGCGGTCCGGCGAGGCGATCATCCAGCGCACCGGCGACGGCGGGTCGGACAGGTCCTCCGCCCAGTTGCAATAGACCGCACCAGGAATGTGCGCCGCGCGGTAGGCAGCGCGCAGGTCCGCGTCGAAGCTGTAGCGGCAGTCCACGATGCGCACTGTCGGATCAGCGAGCCGCCGAGCGACCTCGTCGACCTCGACGAGGAAGCGATGGCGCCAGGTCATCGCTCCAGAGCGTAGTCTGACTCTCCCGTGCGCTCCACGCCCACGTTCGATGCGCTCGCGGCACCGATGGACGAGATGGTCGACGTGATGTCCTCTCGAGGCGGTGATGTTTCGGCGCTCGCGACCGAGCAATCTGGCATGGCCATCTCGGTGGACGACCGCAAGCAGGACGTCAGCGACGTGCCGCTGCTGCGTGGCATCGTCCTCCGCGCCTTCGACGGGCAGGGTTTTGTCGAGTTCGCAACCGATGGGGCACCGCGCGCGGAAACGTTGCGCGCGGCCAAGCGGCTCGCGCGTGTGGCCGTGCGCGGCGGCATTCGCGCGGAGACGTCGACCGGCCGATTCGACACCGTCTGCGAGATCGATCCCGTGGACGTCAGCACCGAGGACAAGTTCGCTCGCGTGCGCGAGCTGCAAGCGACGCTGCGCGCGCTGCATCCCAAGGCCGTGAACGCTCGCGCGACGTACAGCGAGCGCATCACGCTCCAGCGGTTCCGCTCGCCGGAGCGCGATCTGGTGCAGCGCGTCGTCCGCGTCGTCGCCACGGCGATCCTCTTCGTCGCTGAAAACGGACGGACCGAGTACGCGTACGAGCCGCACGGCGCAACGAAGGGGGTCGAGCTCCTGCGTTTCGGCAGTGACGAGCTGGACAAGATCCGTGACACCGCGAGCGCGATGCTTCGCGCCGAGCGGATCGAGCCGGGCACGTACGAGATCGTCACATCGCCGGAGGCCAGCGGTCTGATCGCGCACGAGGCTTTCGGCCATGGCGTCGAGATGGACATGTATCCGAAGGAGCGCGCCCGCTCGCAGCTGTACCTCGGCAAGCGGGTGGCATCTCCGCTCACGACGATGCTCGACGACCCCAGCGTGGCGGGCGCGTACGGATCGTTCTTCTTCGACGACGAAGGGCATCTGGCGCGGCCGACGACGATCATCCAGGACGGCATCTACATCGGCGGCCTGGCCGACGATTCGGCGGCGCTGGCGCTGGGTTACCCCGCGACGCCGAACGGCCGACGCGAGTCCTACCGGCGCAAGGCCTACGCGCGTATGACGAACACGTTCTTCGTCGCCAATGGCAAGACGCCGGACGAGCTGATCGCGAGCATCGATAGCGGGATATACCTGGACCGCGGCTCCAGCGGCATGGAGGATCCGAAGTCCTGGGGCATCCAGGTGACCATGCGCGACGCGCGCGAGATCCGTGGCGGCAAGCTCACCGATCGCTACTTCAAAGAGGTCGGCGTCACCGGGTATGTGCCCGAGGTCCTCGGCAGCATCACCGCCGTGGCGAACGACCTGTCGTTCGACGCCGGGATGTGCGGCAAGGGGCACAAGGAGCTCGTTCCCGTGAGCTCCGGCGGGCCGCACCTGCGCCTGCGGGCGCGGCTCTCCTAGCCGATGCCACGGGATCCGTTCGACCGGTTGGCGGCCCTGCTCTCTTCGACGAAGGGCATCGCTGACTGGAAGCTGCGGCATCGCTCCGATCGTGAGACGCAGCTGTACCTCGTCGGTCAGCGGCGCGAGGCGCTGCGCACGGTCGACGGCGACCGCTACGACGCGACGGTCTACGTCGATCACGAAGGGAAGCGCGGCAGCTCCGGCACGACCCTACTGCGCGACTATCCCGACGAATGGGCCGAGCGCATCGCCGCTGCGGTCTTCCGCGCCGGCCTGCAGTCGAATCCGCCGTTCGCGCTACCGGGAAAGTCGCGATACCCGGCCGTGCCGCTCGTCGATGCGACGATTCGCGACCGGCCCGAGGAACGCGCGCAGGATGTGGCCGCGCGTCTGCTCCGCCTCGTCCGGCGCGAAGGCGGCGTGCGACTGTCGAGCGCGGAAGTGTTCCTGACCCACGCTCGAACGCGGTTCGCGAACAGCCGCGGCGCGGGAGGGGAGTACGACGAGACTTCGGCCGACATCGAGTTCGTGGTGCTGGCCGGCGACGGCGTGCGCGGCACCGAGGCGCTGGCGGAGTACGGTCGCCGTCGCGTCGCGGACCTCGCGCTCGAGGAGTCGGTCGCGGAGGCGTCGCGGTTCGCGCGCGACGCGCTCGTGGCCACGCCGCCGCGCGGCGCCCGTGCCGGCGTCGTGGTGTTCCACGGCGAACCGCTTCGCGACGGGACCATCTCGGACTTCTGGCAGCCCTTCCGCTTCCACCTTTCGGCCGAAGCGGCGTACCGTAAGTTGTCGCGGTTCGCTCCGGGGCGTTCGATCACGAGCGGGCGTCTCGCGGGCGAGCCGCTTCGCTTGTCCGCGGACCCGACGCTCCGCTACGGGGTGGCCAGCGCGCCCTTCGATCGCGACGGCGTCGCGCTCCGCCGCGCGCCGCTCGTCGAGGGCGGGAAGCTCGAGCGCTACTGGGCCACTAAGGAATACGCCGACTACCTCGGCGTCGAGCCGACGGGCGCGCTCACCAACATCGACGTGCCGGCCGGTCGCACCTCGGAGCGGCAACTGCTGTCGGACGGTCCGCTCCTCGAGGTCGTGTCGTTCTCGTGGTTCAACCCCGACTTCGTCACCGGCGATTTCTCGTGCGAGATCCGTCTCGGATACGAGCGCCGACGCGGCACGATCCGGCCGGTGAAGGGCGGTGCGGTGCAGGGCAACCTCTTCGCCGCGTTCGCGCGGGCGCACTTCGGGCGCGAGGTCGAATGGATGGGCACGTATCACGGACCGCGCGCCATTCGCTTCGAGCACCTCACCGTCGCGGGCAGCTAAATGCGCCGCGGCAACCTCCGGCGGGCGCTGTCGCTCGCGTTCAGGCGCACGCCGCGTGGACCTCTCCGGACCGTCATGCTGTACGAGACGCAAGGCTGCGGGCTGTGCGCCGAGACCTTCCGCCAGCTGTCACGCGTCGCGCTGGACACGGCGATCGAGATCGTTCGGGTCGACATCGCCACCGATCCGGCGCTGTTCCAGCGCTACGGGCTCCGCGTGCCGGTCGTCGCGACCGATGGCCGGGAGCTGGACGCCTCCGGCGTCAGCGAAAGCGCGCTCCGCGCGTTCGTCGCCGCGTCTCGGTAGCGCGCCGGCCGCGTTCCTTCCCCCGCTGGGGTGACCTGCGCGCTGACCAATACTGAAAGACTCCGCGCGGTGGGGGCGGAAGGCACCACAGCGGCGCACGCGCCGGGCCGCGCAGACTCGAGGCCCGCACTGACCGCCCGCCCGTGGCGGCCGCGGCTCATCTCCGTCGCCGTGACCCTGGCCTATCTCTTCGCACTCCCGGTGCTGCGCGCAGCCTGGGGCGCCGGCGCGACGTCGTTGTCGGTGCTGCCGGTCGCGGCCATCGCCTGGTCCTTCGGCCAGCGCGCCGGCATCGCCGCCGGCATCGCTGCGATCGTCGCGGACACGGCGATCCTGGCGGCGCTGGGTGAGCCGGAATGGATCGACGTGGCCATGGCCGGCGGCGGTCTCATCGCCATCGCGGACGTCCTCGTCGGCGCGACGTTCGGCTGGATGGGCGAGGTGACCGGACGTCTGGCCGATCAGTCACGGCAGCTCGAGGTCCTGACCGACGAGGCGATGCGCCGGCGCATCGAATCCGAGACGCTGGCCGAGGCCGCGCGACTCGTCGCCGAGAGCCCGCTCAACGGCGAGACGCTCCAGACCATTCTCGAGGCGTCGATGCGCGTCGTGCCGGCCCGGCTGGCGGTACTGGCGATACCCGTCGACGGCGACACGTTGGAGGTGGCGGCCGTCGTCGGCGCACCCGCACGCTGGCTCGGCACCCGCTACGCGACGACGCAGGGCATCGCCGGCCGCGCCTTCCGCTCGCGGGCACCACAGGTCGTGCACGACGTCGCCACCGACAGCGACTACGTCCGCTGGGTCGACGGCATTCGTGCGGCGCTGTCGGTGCCGATCGTGTCGCGTGGCGCGGTCGCGGGCGTCCTGCATCTCGAGGCGAACGAGTTCGCGCGGTTCAACACGGGCGAGGCGCAGCTGCTGCAAGGGTTTGCCGCGTTCGCCGCGATCGCCATCGAGAGCGATCGACTGCTGCGCGATTCCGCCTCCCGCACTCAGGAGCTGACGACGGCGAACGAGCGGCTCCGCACCAGCGAGGACCGCCTGCATGCCGTGGTGGCCACCGCGCCGGTCGCACTGTTCGCGCTCGATCGTGACGGCGTGTTCACGCTGTCCGAGGGGAGCGCGCTCGGCGCGCTCGGGCTGCGCTCCGGGGAAGTGCTCGGGCGCTCGGTGTTCGAGATCTATCGCGACAACCCCGACATCCTGATGAATGTGCGCCGCGCGCTCGACGGCGAAGAGCTCCGTGCCCTGGTGCGCGTCGGTCAGAGCGCGTTCGAGACCCTGTACGTGCCGCAGCGCGAGCAGGAGACCGTCACCGGTGTCATCGGCATCGCGCTCGACGTGACCGAGCGCGTGCGCCAGGACCAGGCGCTGAAAGAGCAGCTCGAGCTCTATGGCGCGGTGATGCGATCGCAGAGCGATCTCGGCGAGATCCTCATCGTCAGCGAGGGCGCGCGGCCGGCGTACTGGAACCAGGCCTTCCTCGACGTCACCGGCTACAGCGGCGAGGAGCTGGCCGGGATGAAGTCGTTCTTCGATCTCGTCGTTGCCGAGGAACGCGACGCGCTCATCGAGCGGGTGCGCGCGAACACCGGCACGCGGATGAAGTTCGAGATCGGCGTTCGGGCCAAGGACGGCAGGCGCATCGATCTGGAGGTCGCGATGACGCCGTTCAAGAGCGCGGCGCGGGGCGGGACCGTCACGGTGGCCCGCGACATCAGCGAACGTAAGCGCGCGCAGAGCACGCTGGAACACCAGGCCGTGCACGACGTCCTCACCGGCCTGCCGAACCGCATGTTGCTGCGCGATCGGCTGGAGCAGGCCGTCCACCTGGCGCGCCGGCAGCGGTCGTCAGTGAGCCTGCTGATGATGGATCTCGACCATTTCAAGGAGATCAACGACACGTTCGGTCACCACGTCGGCGACGCGCTGCTGCAACAGGTCGGACCGCGCCTGCGGACGCAGATCCGCGAGACCGACACCGTGGCGCGGCTCGGCGGCGACGAATTCGCGCTCGTGCTCGTCGGCGCCGACGCCAGCGGCGCGGAGCTCGCCGCGCGTCACGTGCTCGAGCAGCTCGAGCGACCGTTCCTGCTGGAAGGACAATCGTTGGACATCGGGGCGTCGATCGGCATCGCGATCTTCCCCGACCACGGCGACGACGCCGACATGCTGCTACGCCGCGCCGACATCGCGATGTACGCGGCCAAGCGCTCACGCGTCGGTTACGCGCGCTACGCCGCCGAGCAGGACGAATACAACCCCAGCCGCCTCGCACTCATGAGCGAGCTGCGCGCAGGGATCGAACGCTCGGAGCTGGTGCTGCATTTCCAGCCCGTCGTGTCGGTGCCCAGCGGCGACGTCACCGGGCTCGAGGCCCTGGTGCGCTGGATCCATCCCGAGCGCGGCCTGATCTCGCCGGCCGACTTTGTCCCGCTGGCCGAGCGCAGCGGCCTCATTCGACCGCTGACGCAGTGGGTCCTCACCGCAGCTCTGCGCGAGGCGCGCGCGTTGCGCCAGGCCGGGATGCCGGTCGGGATCAGCGTGAACCTCTCGACCCGGAACCTGCTCGATCCCGAGCTCGCCGAGCTCGTCCAGAAGCTTCTCGAGACCTGGCAGGTCGAGCCCGGCGCGCTCTCGCTCGAGATCACCGAGTCGAACATGGTGTCGGAGCCGCAGCGGACGCTCGACGTTCTGGCGCAGTTGCGGCGCATCGGCGTCCGTCTCGCTGTCGATGATTTCGGCACCGGCTACTCCTCGCTCGCGTACCTCAACCGTCTCCCCGTCGACGCGATCAAGATCGACAAGACCTTCGTCCGGGCCATGGTCGGGAGCGAATCGAGCGCCGCGATCGTGCGCGCGACCGTCGATCTCGGCCACAACCTCGGCTTCACCGTCGTGGCCGAAGGCGTCGAGGACCGCGCCACCTGGGATCTCGTGGCCGCGGCTTCCTGCGACGAGGTGCAGGGCTTCCTGGTCGCCCGTCCGATGCCCGCGGATGACCTTCGCACGTGGCTCCGGGCGCGACGTGTCGCGAGCGCGGCGGCCGGCGATTAGTGCCCGAGACCACAATGTCGCCGTGCCCATCTACCGCTGCCCGCGATGCCTCGCCACGGACATCTCCGCCGACGCCCATCCGACGCGCGTGCTTCGCGGCGCGATCGAGGTCCAGGACGTCATGGTCTGCCGCGGCTGTTACCGCGCGGCGGAGCTGGAGTTCCGGATCGCCTGCGAGACCAGCGGTCTACCGTACGCGCCGCAGTCCATCCGCGAGGGTCTTCGCCGGCTCGCGTTCTTCTATCGCGACCGGCTGGCGGCCTGGTCCGCTCCGGAGCTGCTCGTCGACGACGCCGATCGCGACGCCGCAACACGGCCGATCCGCGTCGCTCTGGAGGACGTCGAACGGCGTCTCCGCCTGGCGGTGCTCGAGCCCTAAGCGCGAGCCGGCGCGCGTGTAGGCGCCGTGCTGCATCTGCCGCATGCCCTAACGTCTCTGCCGCGGCGTTCGACGCGCGTGCGGGTCCTGTACTCGTTCGCCGCAACGCTGTTGTATGCGGCGCTGCTGCCGCCGGCGCAACGGATCGTCGGCGACGAGTTCGCCAGCCTGGTGGTACTGCCGGTGGCGCTGCTGGCGTGGCTGTGGGGCTGGCGTATCGGACTGCTCGCCGGGGTCCTCGCGGGGCCGTTGAACCAGGGACTCTACGAGCTGACCGCGTTTACCGAGACCATCAGCTTGCTGCCCTCGGCGATCGCGAGCGTCGCGGTGGGGCTGGCCGTCGGGGGACTCAGCGAGATCGCGGGCCGCTTGAACGCGAGCCAGCAACGGCTCACGACGCTGATCGCGAACGCGCCGGTCGTTCTCTTCGCCGTCGATGCCGCGGGCACGATCACCCTGGAGCAGGGCAAGGCGCTCGAGCGCATCGGGCTCCATCCCGGCCAGAACGTTGGCAAGAACTTCTTCGAGACATATAAGGACCAGGGGGATGCGGTCGCGCTGATGCGTCGCGCGCTCGCCGGTGACGACGTGTCGCGTCTCATCGCCGGAGCGGACCTCGCGTTCGAAGTGCACTACTCGCCCGTGCGCAACGGCGGAAAGGTCGTCGGCGCCATCGGCGTGGCCTTCGATGTCACCGAACGGCATCGCGCCGAGCTTCAAGCGCGCGGCTCGGAAGAACGCTTCCGGCGCCTCTTCGAGCTGAGCCCGACCGGCTCGATCGTCACGCGCCGCGCCGACGGCACGATCGTCGATGCCAATCCGGCGTTCCTGGCCATGACCGGCTTCTCCCGCGACGACATGTTGGGCAAGACCACGGTCGAGCTCGGGTTCTGGAGCGAGGAGCAGTGGCGTCGCGAGCTCTTCGCCGACGCGACCGCCGAGCGCGGCCGGAACGTCGAGATGCATCTGCGCACGCGAAGCGGTGAAGAGCGCAGCCTCCTGATCTCCTGGGACGCGGTGGAGCTCGGCGACGACCGCTACATCGTCGCCACCGGTACCGATCTCACCGAGCACCTTCGTTCGGAGGAGGCGCTGCGCCAGAGCGAGGAGCGCTTCGCCCGACTCTTCCGCGAGAACCCGGCCGGCCTGCTGGTGAGCCGGCTGTCGGACGGCGTCGTCCTCGACGTGAACGAGGCCTGGCTCGGGATGACCGGCTTCGGGCGCGACGAGACCGTCGGCAAGACCGTGGTCGAGCTCGGTCTGTGGGTCGAGCCCGGTTCGCGCCGCGCCTTATCCGACCGCCTCGAGCGCGAGGGCCAGATCCGCGACTACGAGTTCAAGTCGCGCGTTCGCTCCGGCGAGATCCGCGAAGCGCTGGCGTCATTCGAGCTGGTCGAGTTCGGTGGCGAGCGCTGCGTCCTGACCAGCGCGATCGACATCACCGACCGCAAGCGTGCCGAGCGGGCGCTGGAGCACCGCGCCCTGCACGACGAGCTGACCGGCCTGCCCAATCGCGTGCTGCTGCTCGATCGCCTCGAGCAGTCGATCCTGGCGGCGCGTCGTCATCACGGCACGTTCGCGCTGCTGGTGATGGACCTCGACCACTTCAAGGAGGTCAACGACACCTTCGGCCACCACGCCGGCGACGAGCTCCTGGCGCAGGTGGGACCGCGGCTGCGTGAGCTGCTGCGCGAGAGCGACACTGTGGCGCGCCTCGGCGGCGACGAGTTCGCGCTGATCCTGTCCGGAGCAGGGGACACCGCCGCGCAGCGCGTCGCGCGCGGCGTGCTCGACGCCTTGTCCGAACCCTTCGTCGTCGAGGGCCAGGCGCTGCGCATCGAGGCCAGCATGGGCATCGTCATCTACCCGCAGCACGGCGAGGACGGGGACACGCTGCTGCGACGAGCGGACATCGCGATGTATGTCGCCAAGCGCGCCGGCAGCAGCGCCGTCGAGTACGACCCCGCCAGCGACGAGCACACCCCGGCCCGGCTGGCGCTGCTGGGCGAGCTCGGCGCGGCCATCGAGCGCGGCGAGCTGGTGCTGCACTTCCATCCCGAAGTGAGCCTGCGCACCGGCAAGGTCGTGGCCATGGAGGCGCTCGTGCGCTGGCGCCATCCCGAGCGCGGCCTCATCCCGCCCGACGAGTTCATCCCCATCGCCGAGCGCAGCGGCCTGATGAAGCCGCTGACGCTGTGGGTGCTGCGGCACGCGCTCGCCGAATGCGCGACGTGGCAGGCTGCGGGACTCGCGCTCGGCGTCGCGGTCAATCTCTCGCCACGCAGCCTCGTCGACCCGGAGCTGCCGCAGATGGTCGGCGCACTGCTCGATGCCAGCCGTGTGTCGCCGCTGTGGCTGTCGTTGGAGATCACCGAGAGCGTCCTCATGACCGATCCGAAGCGTGCGACCGAGACGCTGGCGCGACTGCGGCGCATGGGCGCGCGTCTGTCGATCGATGACTTCGGCACGGGATACTCGTCGCTCGGCTATCTCCACGAGCTCGCCGTGCATCAGGTGAAGATCGACAAGTCGTTCGTCAAGGGCGTGCGCATCGATCGCGGCAGCGCTGCGATCGTCCGCGCCACGGTCGAGCTCGGACACAACCTCGGCTTCGAGGTCGTGGCCGAAGGCGTCGAGGACGAGGCCACGACGGAGCTGCTCGGTCGCGTCGGCTGCGACCTCATCCAGGGCTACTACGTCGCGATGCCGATGCCGGCGGACGAGGTGCTCGGCTGGATCGAGCGCTACGGCAAAGAGCCACGGATCACGAGCCGACTCACCGCGTAAACCGGCTCGACCTTCACAATTCACACGTGTCGCAGACGACGCTCACCGCACCGGTCGCGGCCGCGCCGT
Organism: Chloroflexota bacterium; assembly: GCA_005881435.1. GTDB lineage: Bacteria > Chloroflexota > Limnocylindria > P2-11E > CF-107 > CF-107. The sequence goes on from VBHP01000027.1 coordinate 9,707, forward strand.
CTCGACTGAGTGACGCCCGCTGGCGCGGGCTCACCCTCGCGCTCGTGCTCAACGTCACGTTCGTCGCCTTCGAAGCGCTGGCGATCGCGACGGTCATGCCGCTCGTCGCCGCCGACCTCGGCGGTCTCGAGCTGTACGGCTGGGTCTTCAGCGCCTTCCTGCTGGCGGACCTCGTCGGGATCGTCGTCGCGGGCGAGATGGCCGACCGTTTCGGACCGGCCGTGCCGTTCGCAGCTGGGCTCGCGCTCTTCGCCGCGGGTCTGCTGGTGGGCGGTCTCGCGCCGTCGATGCCCGTCCTGGTCGCCGCTCGCGCGGTGCAGGGCTTCGGCGCGGGGACCATCCCCGCCGTGGCTTACGTCGTGATCGGGCGCACCTATCCCGACGCGTTGCGGCCGCGGATGTTCGCCGTGCTCGCGACGGCGTGGGTCGTGCCCGGAATCGCCGGACCGGCGCTCGCGGCCGTGGTCGCGCAACAGCTCAGCTGGCGTTCGGTCTTTCTCGGTCTGCTGCCGCTCGTGCTCGTCGCCGGCGGCTTCGCGCTGCGACAGCTACGCCGCATGGTCCCGCAGGCCGGACGCGCCTCGCGTCACGTCGTGCCCGACGCGCTCGCCGTCGCCGGCGGCGCGGCGCTCTTCCTCGGCGGTCTGCAGTCGTTGCACCCGCTGCTCACGCCGGCGCTCATCGCCGCGGGGCTCGTGCTCGGCGTGCCCGCGTTCCTCCGGCTCGTGCCGGAAGGGACACTTCGCGCCATGGGACCGCTGCAGGCCGCGGTACTCGCACGCGGCTTCCTCACATTCGCGTTCTTCGCCGCGGACGTCTATGTGCCGCTGACGATCACCGTGCTGCGCGGCGAGGGGATCGTCCTCTCCGGCATCGCGCTGACCGCGGGCACCGTCGCCTGGACCAGCGGCGCATGGATTCAGGAGCGCGTGGTGCTGCGCGTCGGCGTGATGCCGCTGGTGCGGAACGGGTTCGTCCTGCTCGCCGCGGGCATCCTCGGCATGGTCGTGGTCCTCGTCGCCCTCGTGCCCGCGTGGATCGCGATCGTCGCCTGGGGCGTCGCCGGACTCGGCATCGGCATGGCCTACAGCTCGATCTCGCTGACCGTCCTGCGTCACGCGCCCTCCGGGAGCGAGGGCGCCACGGCGTCGGCGATGCAGCTCAGTGACGCCCTCGGCACGGCGCTCGGCACCGGCATCGGCGCGGTCGCCGTCGCGATCGCGGTGTCCAGCTTTGGCACGCCGTTCGACGGCGTCGCGATCGCCGACGTGCTCGCGGCGGCCAGCGCCGTCGCGGGTGTCGTGGTCGCGGGTCGGCTACGCGCCTGAATTCAACGGTGCAATCCGATCGTGGTGTTATCCGAAGTTTTTCGCGCGCTAGGAGCGCAGGTTCGCCACGAGTGCCGGAAGCTCGAGCAGCGTCGCGATCTCGAAGTCAGGGTGCGGCTCACGAGTCAGACGGGTCCCGGGACGATTCAGCCACACGCAGGTGAGCCCGGCGTTCCGCGCACCCGCGATATCACGTTCCTGCGTGTCGCCGATGAACACGGCCGCGTCGTGCCCGACGCCGATCCGCTCGAGCGCGATCGCGAAGATGCGGGCGTCCGGCTTTCCGATACCGACCGCACCCGAGAAGACGGTCACGGCAAAGAAGTCCCGAAGACCGGATGCGTGCAACTTCGCGTCCTGGACATCGGACGGACCATTCGACACCACCGCGAGCCGAATGCCGCGATCGAGCTGGGCCAGCGCGACGATGGCGTCGTCGTAGCCCACACACGCCGTTCGCATGCGTCGGCGGAAGGAATCGTCCATCTCGCGCCCGAGCGCGCCCGTGGCGCCGCGTGGTACGCCGAGGCGTGCGAGCGCGTCGGACCAGCACCGTGCGCGGTACGAGCGCGCCCATTCGCGCAGGCCAACCAGCTCCGGCGGGCCCTCCGCGAACTCGCTGAGGAGAGTCGTCGGCGACGCGATGCCCAGTGCCGCGCAGTATTCGAACCGTGGCGACCGCCGCCACATCTCGTCGGAAATCGTGAATACGGCCTCGCGCAGGCGATCGAGATCGAGCTCGTAACGGGCAGCCGCCTCGGCGCAGGCGTCGGTGAACGCCCGCTCGTAGTTCGGACGTTCGGGCACGAGGGTGTTGTCGAGGTCGAAGAGGAGCGTGTCGATCCGCGGCACCGCGGACCTACCCGTCGCGATCCTTGCGTTCGGCTTCGTCGTACGCGGCGCGGAGCCGCTCGTCGGTCACATGGAGATAGCGCGCGGTGGTCGCGAGGCTGGAGTGCCCGGCGATGCGCTGCGCCGTCTCGACACCTGCATGTCTCGCCAACGCCGTCAGGCGCGTGTGCCTGAACCAGTGCGGGGAGACGCGGAACGGCAGGCCGGCGCGGCGTGAGGCCTGGTCGACGACGCGCTGCACCTGGCGCACCGAGAGCGCGCGCAAGACACCATCGTCGTCCTTGCGATTCGAGACGAAGAGCCAGGGCGACTCATCCGCGCGTGTCTCGAGATAGCGCCGCAGCCAATGGGCGGCGTCCGTCGTCAGCAGCACCAGCCGTGACTTGCCGCCCTTGCCGACGACCTCGGCCTCGCGACGATCGAGATTGACCTGGCGCCGCGTCATCGCGCAGAGCTCGGACACGCGCACGGCCGTGCCGAAGAGCATCTCCACCACGGCGCGATCGCGGAGCCCGCTCGGGTCGGTCAATACGATCGCGGCCGACACGCGCACGGCCTCGTCTCGGCTGAGGTGGCGGATCTCGCGGTCGCGCTCCTTGGCGAGCTGGAGGTGCTCGTCGGGATCGGGCGCGTCGAGCTTCCGGCGACGGCAGTAGCGCAAGAAGTTCCGCAACGCGACCTGATATAGGTTGCGCGTGCCGGCGCCGATGACGTTCCCGGTGTCCGGATCGCGCCGTCGCGCCAGGAACAGCCGGTACTGCCGGAGCCGTTCCGGATCGACGGTGTCGAGAGCGACGGCATCGCGAGAGGTCGCTGTCGTCGCGGCGAGCCAGTCGATGAACGTGCTCACGTAGGCGCCGTAGCGCTTCGCGGTGATCGCGGCGCGACCCTCGACCTCGAGCTCTTCGAGGAACTCGAGTGCGAGGCGATCCAGCGCTTGGCTGCTCAGGATGCAGTCACCTCGTTCGGCGCGAAACGCACAAAGTGCGACATCGTTGGCAACAGTAAGGTCGCCTCCAGTCGGAGGTCAAGGACGTTTCCCTAGCTCGCCGCAGGCCGCGTTGGGGCCCGCGCGATGATGGAGCCATTGGTCCACCTTCAGTCCTTCGAGCACGACGCTCTCGGCGATCGCTCGTACCTGATCGCGGATCGCGGCTCGGGTCTCGCCGCCGTGGTCGACCCGCAGCGCGAGATCGAGGCGTACCTGCGGGCCGCGGACCTTCTGGGCTGCCGTGTTGTCCTCGCGCTCGAGACGCACCTGCACAACGACTTCGTCTCTGGCGCGCGCCGGCTGCACGACGAGCATGGCGCCGAGGTCATTGGCTCGCGTCGGGCCGAGCTCGGCTTCGCGCATCGCGCCGTGGCGGGTGGCGACGTCGTCCGTCTTGGCGAGGTCGAGATCCAGGTACTCGACACGCCCGGCCACACCCCAGAGCACGTCGCCTATCTCGTCCCTGGCGCACCTGCTGTCTTGTTCTCGGGTGGCGCGTTGCTGCCCGGCGGAGCGGCGCGCATCGATCTCTTCGGGCCGCAGCTCGCCGCGACGCTCGCGGACGACGCCTTCGCCACCATCCGCCGCCTACTCGCTCTCGACGACGACACGCGGGTCCTGGCCACCCACGGCGCCGGCTCGTTCTGCTCCTCCGGCGTGCAGCGGCGTCGCGAGACGACCGTGGCCGAGGAACGCGAGCGGAACCGTTTCGCGCGCGTGCTCGATGCCGCCGGCCTGCTCCGCGAGGCCACCCGCGATGTGCCGCCGGTGCCGCGCTACTACGCGCGCGTGCGCGCACTCAATCGTGTCGGCGCCGGAGCCGCGCCACCCGCGGCGCGACTGCTGCCGACGGCGTTCGCCGCGCTGGCGCGTTCGCGCGCGGTCACGGTCCTCGACACCCGACCGGAACGCGAGTACTGCGCCGAGCACATCGACGGCGCGCTCGCGGTGCCGTACGGCGGCGCGTTCGGTCCGTGGGTCGCCTGGATCGCACCCGACGAATTGCCGCTCGCGGTGGTCGCCGGCAGCGACGACGCGGCGCGTCGGGTCTCTATCGGACTGGCCGCGGTCGGCCGCGACGACGTGGCCGGCTACGTCACGAACGTCAACGAGCTCGGCCTGCCGCTGGCGCACGTCGGCCGCGCCAATCCAGACCTGCTGGCGGCGGACTACGACGCGACCGTCGTGGACGTGCGCTGGGACGCGGAGTGGGACGAGGGGCACATCCCCTACGCGCTGCACATCCCACTCCCCGACCTCGCGGCTCGGGCGAACGAGGTGCCCCGTACCGACCGCGTCGCGGTGCACTGTCGCTCCGGCTATCGCTCCGTGATCGGCGTCTCGCTGCTCGAGCGCGCCGGCGTGCCGAATCTCGCGCATCTCCCGGGCGGCATCGAAGCTTGGGGCGACGCCGGCGGCATCGTCATGGGTTAGCGCGCGCGACCACGATCAGGAACTCGAATGACGCGAACGGCTGCGGCTAGACGACTTTGCCGCGCTCTACGGTCTCGAACTCGTTGCCGAAACGCGCGCCGCCGAAGCGTTTGCCGATGAGGTGGTGGTACGGCACGCCGGAAAAGAGGTGGTGGCTCTTCGTGGGCACGTCGCCGTCGGCGGCCCACTCCGCTCGTTGCAGATCGTGGTACGCCTGCTCGTTGGTCTGTTCCATCGCCGCGAGCAGCTGCGTGAAGCCGTAGCCCATGGCGTGCTGCGCCGCGAGGGTGATGAAGATGAAGCGGCAGCCCATTTCCCCCAGCTCGGCGAACGACAGCGGGTGCGCATCGGCGAACCGCTTGAACGAGCTGGAGTAGTTGAAGGCGAAGAGGGCCCGCGGGAATCGCTTCGTGACGGCTGTCACGTATGTTTCGAGCGGCCCGCGCTCGGCTGTGGAGAACTCGCACCACACCAGATCGGGGACGCCGGAATCGAGATAGCGGAGCGTGCGCTCGATCGCGAGGTCCATACCCCGCGTCGACTCCGGCGCATCTACGGCGGACAACGCGTCGGTGCGCGCCACGATGACGAAGTCGGGATTGCCGAGATCGTCGGCCACCGCGCGGGCCATGCGCAGCTTGCCGACGAATTCCGCTGCCGGCACGAGGGCCTTGCCGCCGATGTGGCCGCAGCGCTTGGGCATCACCTGGTCCTCGAGGTGCGCCGCCGCGATGCCGGCGCTGACGTAGAGCTCAGCGGTGCGCATGACGTTGAAGGCGTTGCCATACCCGGTGTCCATGTCCACGAGCAGCGGCGGGATCTCGAGGTGCCGCGGCGCGACGCCGTGATCCGGATCGCCGACCGCCTGCGTGAGCTGGAATTTGCGCAGCGCCGACACCGTGCGCCGGGCTCCGTCGGCGATTTCGACGCTGTTGTAGAGATCCATGTCGGTCGAGCCGAGATGACCGATCGCGAAGGAATAGCCGCTGAAGTACACCGCCGCGGCGCCGTGATACATCGCCAGCTCGGCGCCGAACGGATCGAAAACGCCGGGTGCAAAGACGAACGGCTCGGTCGCGAGCAGTTCGCGGAGGCGGATGCTCGGGTGTACCCACCGTGAGCTCGGCACGTAAAAGCCGTCGGGCAGGAGCGGCGTCGGCGAAAGATCGAGCGCTTTCCGTTTCGCGAGCATCTCGGCGCTCGCTGTTTCGGTCACGGTTTGATCTCTCGGCCTAGTTGTCGTGGTCGACGAGACATTCGTCCGGACAGCAGCACTCCGCGACCTCGCAGGCGCTACGCACAGGGGCCGGGCGAGCAATGTCTGGCTCGCCAGCGCCGCGCTGGCGCTCGAGGATCGGGTAGTGCCGCGTGGTGAAGGCCTCGCCTGGTGTGCCCATAGGCCGACCTCCTAGCAAGTGTGGTTCCAATCGATGGCGGGGCCCCCTGGCCATAGATGTGCTCTATACGGGCGCATGCTGTTGGTGCAGCTCGAGGGCTTCGTTGCCGTTGCCGCTCACGGCAACGTCACCCGTGCCGCGCGCGACCTCGGCATCTCGCAGCCGGCGCTGACCACCCGCGTGCGCACGCTCGAACACGAGCTTGGGGTCGCGCTGCTGGCGCGCGGTCCACGTGGTGTGCGGCTCACCGATGAGGGCCGCGCGCTGCTTCCCTACGCCGAGCGAGTCGTCGGAGCGGCCGGAGAGGCGGCGCGCGTCGTGTCACGCGTCCGCGGTGGCGCGGCCGGCGTGCTCGACATCGGGGCCGCGCCGTCCGTGGGCACCTATGTGCTGCCCGGCGTGTTGCAGCAATTCCGCCAGCGGCATCCGGCAGTGGAGATCAACGTCCGGACCGGCCACTCTGAAGAGATCCTGGAAATGGTCTTACGCGATCGGGTGCACGTGGGCGTCGTGCGCGCCCTCCGTCATCCGAACATCGAAGCCACCCCGCTGTACGAGGACGAGTTGGCGCTGGTGGTGAATCGCGCGCATCCGTTCGCTGGACGCGGCGACATTCGCATCGAGGAGATCGCCGAGCAGCAGCTCATCCTCTTCGACCGCGCCTCGTCGTATCACGACCTGACCTCGACGTTCATCCGCGAAGCGGGCGTGCGCCCGCGCGGGGTCATGGAGCTGGACAACATCGACGCCGCGAAGAAGATGGTCGAGCACGGCCTCGGCGTGGCGCTCCTGCCACGGACCGCGATCACCGAGGAGCTCGCCTCCGGGGTCATGCGCAGCGTGGTGATCCGCGATGCCGCTCCCCTGCGGCGGCAGATCATCGTCATCCGCCGGGCCGACGCCGGCGCACCCTCCCCCACCCTCGCCAGCTTTCTCGAGACGCTCAGCGCGCGAACGTTGTAGACGACACGATCGCGGCCGGTCGGTTTCGGTAGGGTGTGCCGCGTCGCAGATGACTGCCTCTACGTTGCTCGCGCCCTACCGCGACGGGCTGGCCGGCGTCGATCGACGCGCGTATCTCGTGGTCACGCTGACGCTGATCGCCGTGGCCGCGCGGATGAGCGTGTACACGTTCCTCGGGATCTACCTCACCCGCGATGCCGGCCTGTCGCTGGCGCTCGTCGGAGTCGGCTTGCTGGTGGAGAACGTCGTCCGCGGTACGGCGTCGCCCATCGCCGGGGCACTGTCCGATCGCGTCGGTCGCCGGCCCGTCATCGCCGGTGCGGCGCTCGCGGTCGCCGCGGTCCTGCCGTTCTTCCTGTTGGTACGCACCCCTGCGCAGCTGCTGCTCTGGAGCGCGGCGGTCGGGGTCGCGCAGGCGGGTCTGTGGCCGGCCACCAGCGCGTTGCTGCTCGACCTCGCCCTTCCGCAGCGGCACCAGGCCGTGCTCAGCCTCAACTACACCGCGATCAGCATCGGCTACACGATCGGCGTCATTCCCGCCGGCTTCCTCGCTGAGATCGGATTCTCCGCGCTCGCGGTCGCCGGCTCGATCGGGTTCGTGCTGATCGCAGTGCTCGCGCTGGCGGGGATCCGCGGACCGCTCGCGCCGAGCGGCGTACCGGACGCGAACGCCTCGTTCATGGGCGATACGCTTCGCGCGCCGCGCGATCCCGCGTTCCTCTTCCTGGCCGCGCTCGCGTTCGTGTTCCCCTTCGGGATCGGGCTGATCGGGTACGTCACGCCGCTGTACGGCAAAGACGCCGGCCTGGCCGAGGGCGCAATCGGCCTCGCTCTGGCGATGAACGGGCCGCTCCTGGCGGTCCTCGCCATCCCCGTGGCGGTGCGCATGGCGCCGCACGGTCCCTACCGGTACCTGAGCCTGTCAGCGCTGCTGCTGGCGTTCAGCTATGCGCCACTGGTCGTCGCCGGAAATTTCGCCGCGCTGGCGCTCGCCACGCTGGTCTTCACCTTCGGCGAGCTCATCTTCAGCAGCGCGCTCCCGGCCGCCGTCGCGGCTCTCGCGCCGCGCGGCCTGCGCGGCGCTTATCAGGGCGCCTGGGCGATGGTGTTCGCTGTCGCGATCGGCGCCGGTGTCGCGCTCAGCGGTGTGGTGCACGGGGCCCTGTCGTGGGAATGGACCTGGATCGTCTGGATCGCGCTCAGCGCTCTGGCCGCAGTGGGGCTCGGGTTGGCCCGCGGGCGTTTCGAGCGCACCGCGGCATCGCGGGCTGCCTCCACCGGCTCTACCCGCTAAATGACGCTTGCCGGCGGGATTACTGTTTAGCCCCCTGGTCATCGGGGGGTCCAGGTTCGGGCGCGATCGGGCGGACCAGTTTGCGCGCAGGGGGAGCGGAATGATCGAACGCGTTCGCCTCATTGTCGTGAGCATCGCGATCTTGACGCTGATGCTGGGCTCGCCCGCGTCAGCGCATACGGCCGTCGTCGCAGATCCCGTGGGGGACATGGCGACAGCCGCATCGCCGGCTTTCGACATCGTCCAGGCCAAGGTCACGGAACGGAAGGGTGCGGGGATTCTCTATTTCCAGCTCGAGCTCGCGGCACCGGTAACGGAGACAACCGGATTCGGCGCGTGGGCCTTCCTCGTCAACGCGCCTGCGGGCTCTGCGACCTTCTACGGCGTGGTCGTGCGGCATTGTGATCGACAGGTCCAGGCGGTCTGTGGAGCGAACGGCTATCACTGGGAGAGTGCGTTGCTGACGGCGACTGGAACGACGGTCGGCGCATTCGGGTTCAGCGTTGACGGCGCGACCGTCAAGGCGTACGTCGATCCCGCGCTCCTCGGAGACGTAGGCGTATTGCGCTGGTCCGCAAACACACGAAATGCGCCCGCCGGTGGCGGAAGTCGAGCCCTAGACTTCGCGCCGAACAGCGGTTTCGTCACGCTCGAACGTTGAACGCCGGCGCCCGTGGCTTGGACGCCGCGGGCGCCTACCTCGCGTTAGACCGTGCGCGCGGAGCGCTCCTCGCCGAGTCCCCAGCTGACGATCCGTTTCGGTCGGATACGAAAGTGCTCGGCATCGAAGCCTGGTCCGATGCTGTCGCCGCCGGTCAGCAGGATGTCGGCACGACCGCGGATCTCGATCCCTCTCGGACGCCACGGCGATGTCGAGGCGAGGTCGTCCACGACGAGGGCGACTCTGGGGTTGCGTTGCACGTCGCGAAACTTCTTCCGTCCAGCGAAGCCGTGGCCGCCCACATCGATCGCGTCGTGTTCGGGGTTGTAGCGGAAGGCCACCGGCACGACATGCGGCTGCCCGTTTTCGCCGACGGTGGCAATGCGACCGAGCCGCTGAGTCTTCAGGTATGCGATCTCGGCATCGCTGAAGAGGCTCATCGCTTCTAGACGAATTTCTCCGCGACGGCGAGCTCCGCGTTCAGCACCGATGCCCCAGCCGCGCCCCGAATGGTGTTGTGCGAGAGCGCCACGAACTTGACCCCCAGCACCTCGTCCTCGCGGATCCGCCCGACGGTCACGGCCATGCCGCGTTCGACGTCGCGGTCCAGCACGGGCTGCGGTCGATCGGGCTCCTCGCGAACGACGATCGGGCATCGCGGCGCGGTCGGCAGGCCGAGCTCTTGCGGCTTGCCGCGAAAGCCACGAAGCGTCGCGGTCACGTCCAGGAGCGAGGGTGATCCGCGGAGCGTGAGGGCGATGATCTCGGTGTGCCCGTCGCGCACCGCGACGCGGTTGCAGCTCGCCGACATCTCGAACGCGGCCGCGGCGAAGCGCGAGCCGTCCCATCCTCCGAGGAACTTGCGCGATTCCTCGACGAGCTTCTCCTCCTCCTCGCGGATGAACGGCACGACGTTGTCGAGCCCGTCCAGCGAGGCGACCCCGGGGTAGCCGGCGCCAGACAGCGCCTGCAGCGTGGTCACGAGTGCGCGCTCGATGCCATAGGCGCGGTGCAGCGGCGCGGTCGCAAGGCTGAACCCGATGGCCGAGCAGTTGCCATTGGCCACGATCGAGCCTGACCAGCCGCGCCGCTTGCGCTGCACGCGCAACGCGTCGAGATGCTCGGGGTTGACTTCGGCGATCACCAGCGGCACGTCGCCATCCATGCGGTGGGTCTTGACGTTGGAGAACACGTGATGACCCGTCTTCGCCAGCCCGGCCTCCCACTCCACCGCGGCCTCGTGCGGCAACGCCGAGAAGCACAGCTCGGCGTCGAGGTCGTCGGTCGTCGGCGTCAGCGTGATGTCGCGGGCGCGCTCCGGGATCGGTTCGGAGAGATGCCAGTGCGCCGCGTCGGCGTACCGCTTCCCGGCATTCCGTTCCGACGTCGTGAGGGTCGTCAATTCGAACCAGGGATGCTCCGCCAGCAGGCTCACGAAGCGTTGGCCGACGGTACCGGTGGCGCCCAGCACGGCCACCGTGCGCTTGCGCGCCGCGATCACGAGGCCGCCGCCGCCCGCGCGCTGCGTCCGTGGAACTCCTCATGGATCGCGCGCACCGCGGCGTCGCGCTGCGCCTCTTCGACGACGAGCGAGATGTTGAGCTCGCTCGATCCCTGCGCGATGGCCACGACGTTGATCTTCATGCGGCCGAGGGCGCTGAAGACGCGCGCCGCGACGCCTGGCGTTCCCTTCATCCCCTCCCCTACCGCGGCCACGATCGCCACCGGCTGTTCAGCGTACACGCGGCCGACGTCGTGCCGGCCGAGCTCGGCCGCGAACGCGCGCTCGAGATCGCGAATGATCCGCGCGGTGTGCTCCGCGCCGACGACGAAGCAGATGTTGTGCTCGCTGCTGGACTGGCTGATCATCAGCACTGAGACGCCGTCCGCCGCGACGGTATCGAAGACGCGAGCGGCCATGCCGGGCACGCCGGACATCCCGGCGCCTTCCACCGTGATCAGACCAAGACCGCCCAGCGACGTCGTCGCCTTGACGATGCTGCCGTCGGTCGCCTCGGCCTCGGAGGTGATCGTCGTGCCGGCGAACGACGCGTCGAAGGTGTTGAGGATCCGTACCGGTATGCGCGCCTCGATCGCGGGCAGCACCGTCCGCGGGTGGATGACCTTCGCACCGAAGAACGACAGCTCCTGCGCTTCCTCGTATGACACGCGCTCCAGCGGTCGCGCGCCGGGCACGCTGCGCGGATCGGCGCTCATGATGCCGTTCACATCGGTGTAGATCAGGACCTCCTCCGCGCCGAGCGCGGCGGCCAAGATGCTGGCGGAATAATCCGATCCGCCGCGCCCGAGTGTGGTCGTGACGCCCTCGCGCGTGGCGGCGATGAATCCGGTGAGGACCGGAACGACGCCGTACCCCAGGCGCGGCGTGAGCTGTTTCGCGGCACGCTCGCGCGTCTCCGTGGACAGCGGCGCGGCCTCGCCGAAGCGCTCGTCGGTAACGATGATGCCCTCCGCCGACAGCGCCTCGGCGCGTGTGCCGGCGTCGTCGAGCGCGGCCGCGACGATCGGGGCCGAAATGCGCTCGCCGTAGGAGGCGATCGCGTCGAGCGAACGTCGCGTCAGCTCGCGCAGGATGGCCACGCTCGACAGCAGCGCCTCGACGCGTTCGGTCAGGTCCGCGATCTCGCGCAGCACGGCCGCACCTTTGACGCCAAGCAGATCGGCGACGAGGTTCTGGTGGCGTCGCGCGATCTCGGCCAGCTCCGACTGTGCGCCGGCGAGGTCGCCGGCCTCGGCGCGCCGCGCGGCACGGATGATCGCGTCCGTCGTCCCCGCGGTCGCAGACACGACGACGATCGGAGACCGCTCGCGCGCCGCGGCGACGATCTGCACCACACGTCGGATCGCGTCGGTGGTGCCGACCGACGTGCCGCCGAACTTCAAGATGATCATCGCCGGCTCGCTAACGCCAGTACGTCGCCGAGGATCGCGGTGGCCGTCGCCTCGCCACCGGCGCCGGGTCCGCGCAGTTGGATCGTGCCCGCGTCCGCCGTCGCGATCTCCGCGGCGTTCTCCGGACCACGTGGAGCGGCGAGGATCGACCCCTCGTCGACCTCCTCGAGGCCGACCCGCGCCTTCACCGCTTTCGCGCCGAAATCCGCGGCCGCGACGTAGCGCAGGCGCTTTGCCCGCCGGCGCGCGTCAGCGAGCCGGTCGCGCGACACACCGCGCACGGACTCGCGCCGCACCAACCCGGGATCGAACGGTCGTCGCTCGATGGTCGCGACACAGATCGCCAGCTTATAGGCGGGATCGAATCCGTCGAGGTCCATCGACGCATCGGCCTCGGTGTAACCGGCGCGCTGCGCCGCGCCGAGCGCGTCCTCGAAGAAGGTCGCGTCGTCCTCCATCTTGGTCAGGATGAAGTTCGTCGTGCCGTTGAGGATGCCGCGCAGCGAGACCACCTTCGTGCCGGCAAGCTCGCGCAGGGTGGCGATGATCGGCATCGCGCCACCCACCGAGGCCTCGTAGCGCAGCTCGCGCTTGGCCACGCGCGCCGCGGCCTGAAGCTCGGCCCAATGCGTCGCTAGCGCCATTTTGTTCGCGGTCACGACGTGCTTCCCGCGCTCGAAGGCCGCGAGCATGAGCGACCGCGCCGGCTCCTCTCCGCCGAGGACCTCCACGACCACGTCGACGGTGGCGTCGTCGAGCAGATCGAAGGCGTTGGCCGTCAGCCGCGGCACGCCATCTCGGGCGCGCGAGGCATCGCGCACGAACGCGCCGGCGATCTCGATCTTCAGTGCCGGCCGTCGCGCGGCGAGACGCGCCACCGCGGCGCCGACGGTCCCGGCACCGAGCAATGCGATCCTCATCGCAGCGCCTCGGCCAGGAGCTCGAGCGCGACCGCGACACTGGCGCGCCGGTTGCCGTCGCGGTCGAAGCTGAACTGCGATTTCTTGACTCGGCTGCTGCGATCGCTGTCCACAGCGACATAGACGAGTCCGACCGGTTTGCCGGGCGTCGCGCCACCGGGTCCGGCGATACCGGTGATGCCGAGTCCGATATCCGCGCTGAGCCTGCGGCGGGCGCCGGCGGCGAGCGCCTGCGCGACGACGCTCGAGACGGCGCCATGCCCGTGGAGCAGATCCGGTGCGACGTCTGCGAGCACGGTCTTGGCCGCATTGTCGTAGACGATCGCGCCGCCCCTATAGAACGCTGACGCGCCGCCGTGCGCGGTCAGGACCGCGCCGAGCAGTCCACCGGTGCACGACTCGGCCGTGGCCACCGTCTGCTTCGTTTTGATCGCGCGCTGCTGTAGCGCGCGCATCCGTTCGGTGAGCTCATCCAGCGATGGCGCCGCCCTAGGCATGCGCGGCGCGGGCGCGGGAGAAGTAGCGGAGCGCGCTGGTCAGCGACAGGAACACACCACCGACGAGCGCGCCGTATGCGATGCCCAGGAAGACCGATCCGAACGTGGCCATCGCCAGCAACAGGAAGACGCAAGCGACGTCGAGGAAGGCCGTCTTCGCCTTAGATGCCGGCACGGCGGGAAGAGCGATGCCATGCCGGGCCAGCCGCACTCGCAGATCGAACACGAACGCGTCGCGAAGAGCCAGGACGATGAACGCAAACGTCAACGCCGGGATGTGAAGCGCGAACGGAAAGATCGCCGCAAGGATGAGCACCGCGTCGGCGACGGGATCCAGGGCCGAACCCAGTAGCGTGCCACCGTGGCGGCGAGCGACGATGCCGTCGGCGATGTCGGTGATGATCCCGACCAGGAAGCACGCCAGCGCGACGAAATAGAGCCGGTCCGCGTACGGCACGACCACACCGATCCACACGATCGGTATCGCCAGGGCCACTCGCGTGAGCGACAGCGCGTTCGCGGCGTTGAGACGAATGGTATTCATGCCGTCGTCGCCCGCAGCCAGGTGGCACCGGCCCCGTTCACCCGTGCGGACACGAACGAACCGATCGGTGGCAGCGCTCCAGCAGGAACGCGGACGCTCACCTCGCCATCGACCTCCGGGGCCTCGCGCACGCTCCGACCGATGGCCCAGCGCCGCTCGTGCCGCTCGACGAGGATCGCGAAGGTCTCGCCGACGACGCGGCGGTTCGCTGACAGCCCGATCCGCTGCTGCAGGCGCTGCGCCCGCTCGAGCCGCTCGCGTTTGACGGCGTCGGGCACCTGCGCCTCTGCGTCGCCGGCCGGCGTGCCACGCTCCGAGGAGTACGGGAAGAAGCCGGCATGCTCGATCCGCGCCGCCTCCAGGAACTCGAGCAGCGTCGTGAACTCCGCTTCGGTCTCGCCAGGAAAGCCGACGATGAACGTGCTGCGCAACGTCATGTCCGGGACGCGAGCGCGGATCCGCTCTATCAGCGCGAGATGCCAGTCCGCGCTTCCACCGCGCTTCATCCGCCGCAGCGTGTCGCGATGCGCGTGCTGCAGCGGCATGTCCAGGTACGGAACCACCGCGGCGCACTCTCCCATCGCGTCCAGCAGCGCGTCATTGACGTGGTGCGGATAGCCGTACATCAGACGGATCCACACCCCGCGATCGGCGACGCGCGCGTCGAGCGCACGCAACAGCGTGGCCAGGGTGGTGCCGTCGCGGAGGTCGTGGCCGTAGTCGGTGGTGTCCTGCGCGATCAGCACCAGCTCCTTCGTCCCGGATGCGACGAGGAGCTCGGCCTCAGCGAGGATTAACGGCAGCGGCTTCGAACGGAGCGGCCCCTTGAACGACGGGATCGTGCAGAACGTGCAGACGTGATCGCACCCGTCCGCGATCTTGACGTATGCGGACACGCCCCCAGCGACGCGCCGCCAGCCGTCGGTGAGATCGAGGGCGCGTGGCGAGCCGCGATCCGGCACGCCGTCGTGGCACGCCGCGCCGATCTCGGCGATGCGCTTGGTGCCGAGCACCGCGTCGACGCCCGCGATCGCCCGTACCGCGTCAGGCTCGCGCTCCGAGAGACACCCGGCGACCACCAGACGCTGGCCGCGGCGCTTGATCTGCGCCAGCGCCCGCGCCGTGTCCAGCGATTCCTCGCGAGCCGGCGCGATGAAGCCGCAGGTGTTCAGCACCAGGACGTCGGCGTCCTCCGGTCGCGACACCGGAACGTCGCCCGCGGCGATGAGCCGCGAGGCCATCTCCTCGGCATCGACGACGTTCTTGGGACACCCGAGTGTGTGTAGGTAGTACTTCACGGAGGCTCAAGGATAGGGCCGCGGGCGCGCGGCGGCCTGCCGCCGGTTAGTGACAGACGCCGCTGCCGCTGTCGGTGAAGGACGATCCCTCGACGGGCACAAACCGCCAGTCGTAGCCGCTGGTCCGTAACGTGAGGACGAGCACCCCATACGTGTCGTCGCGCAGCACCTCGCTGTTCGCGATCGGCGCTCGTACCGGATAGAGACTCCTCCCGCCGGTGCCGACGACGAACTCGCGGACACCCGTCGCGGAATCAGGCTTACCGTCGGGTGTCTGCGGAGCGAACCGCTCGTAATCGTGATCGTGGCCGTTGAGCACGATCTCGGCTCCGGCAGAGTAGAGCTCCGTCCAGAACGTCCCGTATCGCGGATCGCTGCCGTGCTCGGCGCCTGAGCTCCACCGCGGCTCGTGCCACACGGCGAGAGTGCATGTGGCGGTCGACGCCTGCAGATCGAGTCGCAGCCAGATCGCTTCCGGGGAAGATGGGCCGCAGCCCCCGACCGCCCCACATTCGCCGTTGAGGACGACGATGTGCCATGACCCGAGGTCGTAGGAGTAATAGCCGTTGCTACTTTGGCCAGCGGCCGCGCCGAAGTATTTGAAATAAGCAGCGGCGTTGGGCGTGTAGTACTCGTGGTTTCCCACGGCGGGCCGCATGCGCTCGCGGAACTGCCCCCACGTTCGATCGAAGCAGTTCGCGAACTCTGCGGCGGTACCGCTTTCGTACGCGTTATCGCCCAGCGTCTGGATCGTGCCATCGATCGTCGCGAGCAAGCGCGCGGTCTGTTCGGACTCGCCCGCCCCACAGGCGGCGATGTCGCCTGCAGCGATGAGCGTCGCCACCGGGCCGGCGGAGAACGACGTCGGTTGCTCGACCGAGGGCGTGGCATCAGCTGGAGGGAACGTGTCGATCGGTGGTTCGTAGGCTCGAAGCGAGGCCGCGCTCATGGCAATGAAGATCGCGCACAGTAAGAGGATGACGATGAGCGGCACGCCACGGCGGCGCATCAGACCGTCATGTGGTGTCCGTCTAGGACAGCGCCAGGGCCGATACCGCGGCCGCGGCGGCCGCACGATTCGGTACGCCGAGCTTCCGCAACACGTTCGTCACATGCTTCTGCGCAGTCGCCGTGCTGATCCCGAGGACGTGCGCGATCTCCTTGTCGGCGGCGCCCCTGGCAATGAGTGCAACGACCTCACGCTGTCGCGCCGTGAGCCGCGAAGCACGGCGCGCCTGCGGTGAGTGCAATTGCATCCGAACGAAATCCGCGAGCACGCCTCTCGCGTAGGCGAGCTCGCCGCCGAGGGCCGCCTGGATCGCGCGACGCAGGACCAGAGCGTCCGCGGCGGCATCGACGTAGCCGGTAGCGCGGAGGCACATCGCACGAAGCGCGTCGTCGCGGTTGTGCGGCGATGCCATGACGAGCGTTGGAGCGCGCAGCACCAGACGCGTGAGCTGGTCCCAATCGACGTGGCGATAGGCGGCGAGCACGACGAGCCCGATCTGCGGCGTCGTGCCATTGAGGTGATTGATGCGGCGCATCGGGACGCCGATGTCGGCGCGCACCAGCGAGTCGTAGGCGTCTCCGATAGGATCGATCACCGCGATTCCCGCGTATTCCACCGGCCCTCACAGTGAGCAAGCGGTCTGCCAGACCGCACCCCCGCCAAGCGGAAGGAAGCATTCCACCAGCTCGGCTGACCAGGTCTCTCGCCCGTACGGCGACCAAGCTCAGTCCGGCTCGGTCGAGTCCAGGTCGAGGGCCCGCCCACTGGTGGCAAAAATCTTGCTCCCTCACCATCCGTGCAGTCGCTGGTCCCTGAAGGCGACGCGCGACCGAGCGCCGACCTCTCTGAACGTCCGTTTGTGCCACCCCGGCGGGCGCTGCTTGCCGGCGAGCGGCTGCTCCGCGCCATCCGTCGATGGGCGGGTCTGGTCGGTATCGCCATGATCGTCGGGGCGGTGGTCTCCTTTGGCGTCAGCCGGGTGATCCCGCCCGAATATCGCGCGACCGCACAGTTGTATCTGGCGCCCGCTCCCAACGCGACGGCATCGGTCGACATCGTCGGCGGCCAGAACCTCGCGCGTAGTTACGCGCAGCTGGCCAACAGTTCGGTGGTGCTTCGGGCGGCGATGGATGATGTCGGCTGGACCGACCTGAAGACGTTCCGCGATTTGGCCAACAGCGCCTGGGTCCGCGATACCTCGATCATCACGGTCAGCTTCAAGCATGGCAACGCTGACTTCGCCGCCCGCGCCGCGAACGCGATCGCCAACGCGTTCATCGTCCAGAGCCGCAGCTTGCAGTCCTCCCTGCAAGGCACCGCCGTACAGCAGCTCGACGAGCAGATCAAGCAGCTGCAGGACGATATCAAAGGGCTCGACGTGCAGATCGCCGCCACCGCGCAACAGGCGCAGAAGGTCCAGCTCGACAGTCAGCGACAGACCAAGCAGCAGACGCTCGCGCAGCTCCTGATGACGCGCGACGACATCAGTCTCGCCGCGGCTCGGGCGCAGAACACGGTCAGCCTTTGGGAGGCGGCGGTGGCGCCGGCCGAGCCGGACTCGCCGCACGTCGGCCTCAACACCGCGCTCGGCGCCATCGTGGCCGGCCTCCTCGTGATCCTCGCGATCGGGATGCTCGGCTACGTGGAGGACCGCATCACCGATTTCGACGCGATGCACGAGAAGCTCGGGATCACGCCGCTGGCCGAGGTCTACCGCGCCGGCCCCAGCGAGACCGCTGCCGGCATGCTCTTCGTCCGCGACGCGCCGATGTCACCGGACGCAGAAGCGTTCCGCGGATTGCGCACGAACATCCTGTTCGCGAGTCCCGATCGCCGCCCGCGGACGATCCTCGTCACATCCGCTCTGCCGCTCGAGGGCAAGTCCGTCGTCAGCGCCAACCTCGCGCTGGCGTTCGCTCAAGCCGGCTCGCCCACCGTGCTCATCGATGCGGACCTGCGCCGGCCGTCGCAGCACCGGCTCTTCGGGCTGGACTCGTCGAAAGGCCTGACCACGTTGTTGACAGCGGACGACCCGCTCGGCCGGCTCGATGCGTTCAGCGTGGCTCCGAATCTGCACGTCGTGCCCTCTGGTCCTCTGCCACCGGATCCCGCCGAGTTCCTGTCATCGGCCCGCATGTCGACTCTTCTCGAGCTGCTCGCGAAGCGCGCGCCGAACGCGACCGTCATCGTGGACACGAGCCCGACGCTTGCCGTCACCGACGCGATCGCGCTCTCCGCCAAGGTCGACGCCTGCCTCGTCGTGGTCGACGCCGCTCGTACGCGCACTGGCTCGGCGATCCGCACGGTCGAGTCGCTGCGACGCGTGCGGGCCCGCATCGTCGGCGGCGTCGTGAACAAGGTCCGCTCGACACCGGCAGGCTATTACGGTTACTACGGCCCAGGCGATGCGCGCAAGAACGCGTCGCGCGCGTCGGGGATCCGCCTCCCTTTTTCTAGCCGCTGGCTTCTCGTTCCGCTTATCGGGATCGTCGTGCTCGGTGCGGGCGCGCTGTTCGCGCGTGCCGGTCAGACCGTAGTGCCTGAAGCGCCGCGTAAGACGGTCTCCCTCGAGCGCGCGATCGAAGAGCTGGCGGCGGCGCGCGCGGCCTGGGAGGGCGACCTGCATGACGCGAGCAGCGCGCGCTCACGTCTCGAGAGCGCGGATGCCTATCTCGCTGACGCCACCGCCGCGGGAGCAGACGCCACGCGTGTCTCATCCGTCGCGCAGGACGTCGCCAGGCTTCGCGCGACCCTCGACGCCGCGCCGGCCAAGAGTGCGCTGGTGGTGAATCTGGCGAAGCTGGACAAGGCCGCGATGCCGACACAGATCGTGATCGCGGGTGTGACGTATGCCCTCGACAGCGGGACGCAGAAGATCTGGCGCATCGACACCGACGGATCCGCCACGGCGGTCATCCAGAAAGGGCTCGCGGGGATCGGGTCACCGCAGCGCATGGCGGTGGCGGGCGATGTGCTGTACGTGCTCGACGACGGCGGGAAGATCTTCAAGTGGCAGCGCGAAACGTTGACGCCGCTGTCCGTGGCTGATCGCCGCTACAAGGACGTGGCCCAATTTGTCGTCGTCGCGAACAGCATGTACGTGCTCGACAAGACCAGTGCTCAGGTGTGGAGGTACCAACTCGTCGTGGGCGGCTTCGCCGCGCCGGTCGCGCTGCTCGACCAGCCGGTCCCCGGCACGCCGCGGAGCCTGGCCGTGGACAGCGACATCTGGATCGTGACGACCGACGCGCAGGTGCTGCGTTATCACATCAACGCCGGAGCGACAACCGCCTCGCGCGTGCCCTTCGATATCCACTGGACCGCCGACGCCGCGCTGCCGATCGACCTGCAAGTCCGCGACGGCGACTCGCGGCTCTTCCTGCTCGACGATCGTGCGCGTCGCTTCATCGTCGTCGACCGCGACGGCCGCGAAATCGCACGGATCGCGACGGCGCCCGAGCTCCCGCGACCCATCGCGTTCGCGATCTCAGGCGACGGCATCCTGAGCGCTAACGAGGGCACGATCCAGCGCACGCCGATCCCGAAGTAGGCCACGGCTTGCGCGCGGCGACCGCCGCGACGACCCGTTTCGATTTCGCCGGCTCGACGGTGCGTCGCGCGATCGTCGCCCTGGTCGCGTTGAAGCTCGCGGGTATCGTCCTGGTGATCGATCCGCAGGGCCTGCAGTCCTTCGACTTTCCGAAGTCTCTCTTCTCACGAGCGCTGGCGTGGCTCATCGGTGGATGCATCGTCATCGCGTTCGTGCGATACGGCGCGGGGATCCTCCCGCGGACGCGCTTGCATCTCTTCGTGGCCGGGTTCGCGGCGGCGGCGACGCTATCGGCGATCGTCGCACCGGTGCCCTACGTCGCCCTCTTCGGCGACCAGGACAGCTATCTCGGCCTCAGCCTCATCGCCGACATGCTGGTCCTGTATCTCGGGCTCGCGATCGCCTTCCGCGATCGCGACGACGCGCTCGCCCTCACGGCGCCGCTCGCGGCCGCCGGCGTCATTGCGCTGCTGTACGGCGCGATACAGCGGGCTGGACTCGATCCAATTCGCTGGACCGAGGATGCCGGCGCGCGTCCGTTCTCGACATTCGGGCACCCCGACGACTTCGGTTTCGCCCTGGCGCTTCTCTTCGCCGCCGCGGCCGCGATCGCGGTCGGTCCGAACACGCCGTCAGTCGCTCGCGCAGCCGCGGGCGTGTTCGCCCTTGCGGCCCTGGTGATGGCGGGCT
Source organism: Chloroflexota bacterium (assembly GCA_005881435.1). Lineage (GTDB taxonomy): Bacteria > Chloroflexota > Limnocylindria > P2-11E > CF-107 > CF-107. The sequence goes on from VBHP01000027.1 coordinate 30,048, forward strand.
TCGTCGCGACGCGGGGAACCCTTCTCGGCGTCGGCGCTGCGGCCGTCGCGATCGTGTGTGTGCGTGGGGCCTTCACCACGTGGCAGCTCGGACGCGCTGTGCTGGTGATCACGATCGCCCTGGCTGGCCTCGCGGCCGTGCTCGTGCTGACCCCCCTTGGTGCGCGCGCGCGCGGCGTGGCATCCGGTGCGCCGATCGTGGATCGCGCGCTTATCTACGCGAGCGCGATCGATGCATTCGCGGATCGGCCGCTCCTCGGCTACGGGCCCGATGGGTTCGCGATCGCCTATCCAGCCCACCGCCTCGCCGAGAGCGCGGGCATCCTCGGCCCGGCTCGGCCACAGGTGTCGGCGCACGACTGGGTGCTCCAGGCCGCGGTCTCGTATGGCGCGATCGGGCTCGCCACGCTCGTCGTGCTCATCGTCGCCGGGACGCTGGCGCTCGCGCGCGCGTTCCAGCGTCATCGCGTCCTCGCCGGTTCGCTGCTCGCGGCGTGGTGCGCCTATTGGGTGCAAGGTCTCGTCACCGTCGGATCCGTCAGCGTCGATTGGGTTCCCTGGCTCGCGCTCGGTGTCGCCGCCGCGCTCACCGGAAGCCGCGCGCGCCACGTCCCGCTGCGACATCGCGCCCTTGTGCTCTCGACCGCCACGGCGGCGGTTTGCGTCGTGGGCGTGGCCGCGGGAGCCGTTGCGTTCGCCGCGAATCGCGATGCCTGGCGCGCCGGCGTGGAGGACAGCGTTGTCGCGTCGCGCGCGGGCGAGCTCGCGGTCGCGCGTGATCCCGGACGGGCGACGTACTGGAACCGCCTGGGGCTTGCGCTCGAACGGAATGGGCGGATCGAGGAGGCTGGGCGCGCGTATGCGGAGGCAGCGCGCCGCGCACCGTATCGCGCGACGTTCTGGTCCAACCTGACGTGGATCCGGCTTCGTCAGGGCGACGTGGCGGCCGCGGTCACCGCCTCGAGGATCGCTGTCACGCGCGATCCGAATGATCCGTTCGCCTCCTACGCTCTGGCCGAAGCGCTGCGCGCGTCGGGCGATTGCGACGAGGCGCTCAGCGCGGCCCGCGTGGCGATGTGGCTCTATCACGATGGACCCGGTTTCTCGCGGGCCCTCGCGCGCGCTGCGCTGTGCAGCACCGATCCAGGGCATGCTCGCTCGATCCTCGAGCAAGCAGTGGTCTGGGATAGCGCTGAAATCCACGCGGCACTGGCGAGCCTGCTCTACACCGCAGGCGACACCGAGCTGGCCAGACTGCACGCCGCGCGGGCGCTGCAGATCGATCCAAAGAACGCTGTCGCTTTGTCTGTGCTGAGCGCTCTCACGCCGTCTCGATAAGCGATCGCTCTCTAACTTTCCGGTGAGGTGAGCCGTCGCTTAACCGCTAGCCGATCGTTAAGGCGAACGGGACGCTTAACAGCGGTCCACACCCGCGGGTCGGGCCCGCGGTTCGTGGAGGATCTCCGTGCGCCGACAACTTGCCCTGCCCGCGCTTGCCCTCATCCTCGTCGCCGCTTCGTTCGCTGTGGTCAACGCGGCGCAGCCGCGTGATGCGACGCCCACTAGCGATCCATCCGGGACCAGCGCCGCCACGCTTCGGGGATCTGGCCCGCTCGCGGCCGCTCCGGCGTCAGCGGCGGTAGCGACTCAGACGCGCACCGCGAGCGCGGCAGCGTCCTCCGCGACGCCGCTGACGGCCACGTCGAGCCCAGCGACAGCGCCGCGAACGTCGACGCCGTCGAGCGCCGCACCGGTCGCGTCTCCACCGGCGACTTCAGTCCCCTCGAGCGCCATCGCGACGACAGTGCCGACCTTCCCACCCAGCGCCGCGCCGACCTTAAGCTCCACGCCCGTCCCGACGGCCGCCCTAACCGCCGCGCCGACGTCAACGTCCACGCCCATCCCGACGGCCGCGCCGACGGTCGCGCCGACGGTCGCTCCGACACCGACTCCCACCGTCGCGCCGACTCCGATTCCCACGGCGCCCACGTCCGCCCCGCAAACTGGGACGCTCGTCACCGCATTCGGCGCCACCGGCGACGGACGGACCGACGACACCGCCGCCATTCTGGCCGCGCGAGACGCTGCCGGTTCTGGTGGCACCGTCATCTTCCCGGCCGGTACATACCTCGTCTCGAGCCTGACCTTGAACGTTGCGGGGCAGCGCTGGTCGCTGAACGCGGCCGCGGTACTGCGCCTGCGTGCCGGTGCGAATGCGTCGATGGTCCGGCTCTCGGCTGCGGATGCGAAGATCTCCGGCGGTCACATCGACGGCAACGCCTCCGCGCAGTCGAGCTCGGGGACGTGCGTCGTGGTGACGGGCGATCGCGCCGCGGTCGAGAACGTCGACATCGGGGCCTGCCTCGGCTGGGGTATTTACGTACGTGGCGCCGACAATGTGCGCATCGCCGGGAACACGGTCCAGGACACCGGCGATGCCGCGATCTTCGCCGAGAACGACGAGTCCAGCGGCGCGAACAACGGCGTCTACGACGGCAACACCGTGCGGCGCACGCAGCGCTCCGGTGCCGGCGGGATCATCGTGCACGGCAACGGGGCGATCGCTTCGACGGGCTCGCGCATCACCAACAACCGCGTTGAGAACGTCGCGCAGATCTCGATCGAAGTCTGGGGCAAGGCCTCCAGCGCCACGATCAACAACAACGTCACCGTCGGCGGCGACATGGGCATCTCGGTCGACACCTCCGACGACACGCAGGTCCTGGGGAACACGGTGCGCGGCGCGCGGACCTACGGCATCGAGAGTGCGGGATCGCAGCGCGTCACGATCCGGGGGAACACCGTCGACGAGACCGGCGTGGCGAACGGCACCGGCATCGCCCTCACCGGCATCAACGCGACCTCACATTCGAACATCCTCGACCAGAATCACCTCACCGGCGTGAACCGCGGCATCCAGCTGAATGTCGGCGCGAACGACAACACCATCACCGCGAACCTGATCGAGACCTGGACGACCTTCGGCGTGGAGATCATCGGCAGTTTGCGCGTACGCGTCTCCGGCAATACGGTCGCGGCTGGCGGCAGCCAGGGGGTTGCGCTGGACAATTCCAGCAACGTCGACATTCTGAACAACATTTTCCGCACCGCACAGACGGCCGTCGGCCTCTATGGACACGGGGGCACGACCGTCGACTTCATCACCGTGACCGGGAATGCGCTGGAAAGCGTGGGCCTCGGGCTGTCGCGGGCGGGCGCCATCGGAACGCACATCACCTACGACGGCCCCTAGTGACAGCGGCTCTCCCCTGAATCGAGCGTCGAGCCGTCGCTCGCGATGAACGACCAGGCGTAACGGTCCGAATACAGCTCAAGGCGGATGACGCCGTACGTGCTCGTGCGCACGAACTCGCTGTTGCGCGCCCGCGCCACGATCTGACGCAACTCTCCCCCGCCGGTACCGACGACGAACTGGCGGACGCCCCGAGCGGCGTCGGGATTGCCCAGACCGTCCTGCGGCGCGAACCGCTCGTACTCGTGGTCGTGGCCCGACAGGACGACTTCGGCGCCGCGGTCGTAGAGCAGCTGCCAGATGTCGCTCATCTCGGTCGTCGGTCCGTGTTCACCAGAGCTGAAGCGGGGGTGATGCCAGTACGCAAGGGTGCATCGCGCCGGATGCGCCGCAAGGTCGGCGCTGAGCCAGGCGTACTGCGGCGAACCCTTCGAGCAGGGCACCTGCTGGCAGTTGCTGTTCAGCACGACGATGTGCCAGCCGCCAGCCGGGTAGCTGTAATAGCCGAGACCGGCCGGACCTGCGGCGGCACCGAAATACTGGAAGTACGGCGCGGCGTTCGGCGTGTGGTAGTCGTGATTTCCGGGCGTCGGGCGCGTGCGATCGAGCTCGTGGCCCCACGTCGGCGCGTAACAATCGCGGTACTGCGCGGCGGTCCCGTCCTCGTAGGCGTTGTCGCCGAGGGCGATGACGATGCCCGGGATCCGCTCGAGCAGATCGCTCGTCGCCCTTTCGCCGCCGCCACACGTGGCGATATCCCCGGCGCCGACGAGGACCGTCGGCGCGTCGACCGGCGGGACGTCGATCGGCTCGCCATGCGGCGCCGGTGTCTCGCTCACGCGCGATCCGGCCTGCCCAGCGGTCGCAACGGCCGCCGAGACACCGACCGCGATGAGCGCCGCCGCGAGTCCCAGCGCCACGAACGCGGCCAGCGGTCGACTCGCGATCCGGCGCACTAGCGTCGTTCCCCGAGATCGCGGACATCCAGAGCCTGGCCGAGGAGGAGCGCGAGGAACCGGGCGTTCGCGATCGTGTATCGCCTTCCGAGCCGGCGCGGCTCGCTGACGAGACGGAACAGCCACTCGAACCCGGCACGCTGGAGCCACCGCGGCGCGCGCGGTCGAACGCCGGCATGGAAGTCGAACGCCGCGCCGACCGCGAGAAGCGCAGCCGCGCGAAGGCGCTCGCGGAACCGCGAGATCCACAGATACTGCCGGGGCGTGCCGAGGCCGCACCAGACGTAGTCGGGGCGGGCTGCGTTGATGCGGCTCGCGAGCTCGGTCTCCTCGGCGTCGCTCAACGCACGGAACGGCGGTGTCTCGCACCCGACGATGCGTAGATCCGGGTAGCGCTCGCGCATCCGCGATGCGAGCCGTTCGGCCACACCGTCCGCTCCACCGTAGAAGAAGTGCGTCCGGCCATCGGCGCGCGAACGATCCAGCAGCGCCAGCATCATGTCCGGACCGCAGACGCGTTCGACACGGCGCCCCGCCGCGCGCCCGACCCAGACCAGGGGCATCCCGTCCGGACAGACGAGGGCCGCGTCACGGAAGGCTTGCGACAGCCGCGGATCGTCACGCGCTTCGACCACGGCATGCGCGGCGCAGAAGTGCACGTCCAACGGCCGAGCCGTTACCGGCGCGTGCGCGAGCAGCTCGAGGACGTCGGCGAAGCGCAACGGATCGACGTCCATCGCGCCGACGCGATATCGCGACGAGCTCGCGGTCATACCGATCCCCCGCCGCGCGCCGCGATCGCCGCTTGTTGGTGGCGGACCGCGGCCAGCCCGAGGCCGAGGATGCTCCAGAACCAGATCCCGCCTTGCGGGCCCTCGAGGTAGGGGTCGAACGACGTGTTTACCAGGATCGCGAGCCAGTACGCCAGCAGCCACGCGTCGATTCGACACCACAGGTGCATCCCCGCGCGACGCGATGCGAAGAAGGCGCGGACCAGCAGCACGCCGAACCAGAGCTGCATCGCCAGCCACATCACGAATCCGGGCACGCCCATACGCGCCAACACGGTCATATGGCTGTTGTGCGGCGCGCGCACGGAGTCGTCGCTCTTGAACTGATAGCCGTCGTCGTCCGCCAGATTCACGCCGAATCCTTTGCCGGTCCAGAAGTACTGACCGCCGACGGTGTAATCGAAGATGTCGTGCCACCAGCGAAGGCGAAAATCTCGTGTGCCGTCGAGGTTGGCCGTGCCCGTGTCGCTCAGCACGCTGCCGACGTTCGCCGCGAGCTGGTCGAGCGAGATCGTGCGCGTCTTGCCGAGGTCGAGCGTCGCGTCGGCGAACACCGCGCCGACCAGCACGACCGCGGCAGCGGCGAAGGAGAACCACCAGCGCGTCGGAGGGCGGATCAAGAACGCCGCGATCCAGCCGCACAGCGAGGCGAAGAGCCCGCCGCGATTCAGCGACCCGGCGACGCCCACGGCGATGACCCACAGCGGCACGAGGAGCGTCGCGCGCAGCGAAGCCGCGGCGAGCGACCCCGGCCAGAGCGCGACGATCAGGAACGCGATCACGCCCGCGAGGTGCACGCCCATGTCGCCGCCCTTGAAGAACACGACGCCGACATCGCTGCCGGGAATGGTGGGGAGCGAGGGCGCGAGCGAAAGCACCGCCGACACGCCGACCCAGGCCAGGAAGAACGGCACGAGCCTCGCGTAGAGCTGGCGCAGGCGCTCGAAGTGCTCGGGGCGAGCGCTCACGGAGGCCGCGAGCGCAAAGCCTCCGTACCCCCACAGGACGCCGTCGCGGAGCGCGTCGATCCCGTAGGTCGAGATATACGGGAGCGTTCGGGCCGCGCCCCACAGCATGAAGACGATGACCAGCAACTCGAGGCCATGCCAGGTCCGCCGCGCCAGACGGATCGTCGCCAGGACGCCGAGACCAAGCACGAGCTCCCCGACATAGATCGGCGCGATGCCGAGGTAGGCGAAGGATCTTCCGAAGAACCCATATCCCGCCAGCAGGACCGACAGCGCAGCGAGGAATAGGCTCGGCAGCGACGGCGTGATGACGAGCGTCATCGCTACGGCCACGCCGACCACCACAAGGCCGGCCATCGGCACGAAGGCGACGATCGCGCCAGCGCAGATCGCGACGACGAGAGCGACGATCGGCGTCCGCGTGTCGCCGTGTGGATCGACGAGCGGAAGACGCTGCGGACGAAGGGTCATGCCACGAGGTCCGCGTCGAGGTGCCGCAGCAGCTCGCGGTATTTCAGCGTGAGCGGGCTCTCTTCGCCGTGGCCGCCATCGAGCCGCCGCAGATACATATCCAGCAGGTAGATGGCCTGCAGCGCGCGTACCCGTGTGCGAGACAACCCGTCTCGGGCTCGTTCTACGGCGAGGCGATCGAGCGCTCGGATCGCGCTGCGAATGTCCCAATCTTGGAGGAGGAAGCCAACCTGAAGTTCGTGATGGATCGCGTCGAGCAGCGGGAGGCCGTCGAGCCAGGCGTTCTCCCAATCGAAAGCGCGCAGGACCCCGCCCTCCATGCGTAAGTTGAACGGCGCGAAGTCGCCGTGCACGACGGTCGGGACGAACGCCGCGCCACGCAGCGCCTCGATCGCTCGCGTGGCGATCTGGGTCAGCGAGCCGATACGTTTCTCGGCCATCCGTTCGGGGAGCGATCGAAGCAGAGTCGAGGCGGCGGCATCGCGCGGCTCGCCGCCACCGAGAGCCGCGAGGAAACGCATGTGCGCCGGCGACATCCGTGCCGGACCGGGACGGCCAATGAGCGGGGTTTGCACATTCGCGAACACGCCGTCGATCGGGCCGGCGAACAGGACGCGCGGGATCACGTCGCCTATCTCGGGACGGCGACCGAGCGCAGCGAGCACCTCAGCCTCGTGTGTCACGAGCCGGCGGGACCGCTCGCTGCCCGCCAGCTTGGCGTACGCGAGTGGCTGTCCATCAGCCGCGAGAGCCACGACGGTCGGGGTGTGTCGCAGGCCCCAGCCGCCGGACGCGAGTCCGATCGCCGCCGGATCATGACCGAGGATGCGGGCGAGCTCGGTCTCGAGGGGCGGCGATTCGCGTGACGCGATCCAGAGCTCCGCGCCGCGCAGGAGCGGGCCGGCGGCGCGCAGCGCGACGGATGCGAGCGCCGCGAGCGCTCGTCCGCGCGGGCGATAGGGCGTGGCGAGCACCCGGAGAGCCGCCCGTGCGAGACCGGGCCGGCCCATGGGCACGAACCAGCGGGGACGGGCGGGGGTCGGAAAGACCGCGAAGCGGCGCACGTAGACGAAGCCGGCGCGCGCGAGGTCTCTCTCGGTGAGATCACCCGGCCCGAATAGGGCGGCGCCCCAAAGCTCGTTCGCACGCGCCAGCGCCGCTTTGGCTTCTCCGGCATGGACGAGAACGCGACGCCGACCGTCCGATGGCGCGCCACGGATGAGGTCGCTATCCGCCGGGGCGGCCGCCTCGAATGAGGCATCCGAGCGGAAGAGATAGGTCCACGCCGGCCGAGGCGCGATCAGCATCAGGACAGAGTCCTTCGCGGCGCGTGCGTCCTGCGGTACACGAACCAGGCATACGCATTGGTGGCGACGGCACCGATCGTCATTCCGATCACCGCGCCCTCGACGCCGAGCCATCGCACCAGAAGCCAGCCGAAGGGGATCGAGATCGCCGACACGTAGACCTGGATGAGGAAGAGATGCCGCGCGAGACCCTGCACCTGGAGCAAACTCGACACGATCGGGACGAGACAGACGAAGAAATACTGCACCGACGTCAACACGACGACGGCCGCGTCGTCGCCGTACTTGTCGTGGTACAGCAGCCGCAGCACCGGGGTGGCGAGGAGCGCGAGCGGAACGCAGTACATCAGCAGCACCGGGACGACCATGAGGTAGGCGCGCCCGACCTCACGGTGCAGCGCTTCGGGCCCTGCGTTCGCGCGAGCTCGCGAGAAGCTTACCGGCAGGACGCTGTAGAGAAAGGTCAGCACGATCCGCAGCGGGCCGAACAGCACCTGCGTCGCGCGGATCGTCGCCGCGGCGACGGGCCCAAGCAAGAGCGCCGCGACGTAGAGGTAGATCTGGGTCGACGTCCAGTGCGCCGCTTCCGCGGCGGCGAGCCACTTTCCCATCGCGAAGTTGTCCCGGATCGCGTCCGGATCGAGGATGCGTGAGAGGCTTCGCCGGATCTGGACCATCCCCAGCGCGAGTCCGGCGAGCGACGTGGCGCCGATGATCACGAGGGCTTCGGGCGCGGTCAACGTGCCGAACGCGACGATGAGGACGAGGACGAGAGCCTGCCCGGCGTAGGTCAGAAGATCGTTGACGAACGCATCACCGCCGCGCTCTTCGGTGTAGAGAACGCGCCTGACGAATTCCTGCAGCTGCCAGGCGACACCGGCGAAGACGAGCGCGCCGAGAAGCGGAACGGCGCTCGGCGCGAGCGCGGCGGCCGCGATCGTCGCCAGGATGCCGACGACGGCCGATGCCGCAGAGAACGCGAGCTGCAGCAACGCCGTGGCCGCCGTGTACCCCGCATAGCGCTCCGGGGCGCGCGCCGCTCCGAGCAGGTTGTGCGGGCGTGTTATCGCTCCGGCTTGGAGTGTGTTCACCAGGTAGATCGCGGCCAGTGCGAGCGCGAATTCGCCGAATTCGTTTTCGCTGAGTGCGGTCGCCGCCAGGAGCGTCGTGACGAAGCTGACCGCGGCTGTCAGCGCTTGGTCCGCGAGACCCCAGAACCCGTGCCGGAACTTGAGCGACGGCCGCGTCAGGCCGGCACGCGTGAAGACCGTCAACGCCCGGACGGGTCCGATCAAGGCTCGCGCCCGCATGCGCTTCGTTGCTCGCTGAGGGCCGGGTACGCTTGGATTCGAGAGAGATGCGTGTCCTCATCGCGCACAACGCTTATCGGTATCGCGGCGGCGAGGAGCAGGCGATCGAGTCGGACCGCGCGCTGCTCGAGGCGAAGGGGCACCACGTCGAGCTTTACGTGCGCAAGTACGACGAGCTCGCGCCCAACGACGGAATTCTGGGCGGCGCTCGTCTTGCGCTCGCGGCCTTCTGGTCCGCGCGGACATACCTCGAAGTTCGACGTCTCATTCGCGCGGGACGTCCCGACGTACTTCACGTGCACAACATCTTTCCGCTGATCTCGGCCTCGGTGTACCGCGCGGCACACGCCGAGAGGGTCCCGGTCGTGCAGACGTTGCACAACTACCGTCTCGTGTGTCCGGCATCGACACTGTTGCGCGACGGCAAGCCGTGCGAGCTGTGCGTCGGCACCGCACCCTGGCGCGCGGTGCGCTATCGCTGCTATCGCGACTCGCGCCTGCAATCGCTCGCTCTGGCCACGATCCTGACGACGCACCGCGCGCTCGGCACCTGGTCCAGCGACGTCGACGCGTACGTGGCGCTGACAGAGTTCGGCCGACGTGTGTTCGTCCGCGGCGGATTGCCACCCGATCGCATCTTCGTTCGGCACAACGCGGTCCACGCGCGAGCGCGGCATCCGTACCACGGAGCCCGGTCCGCGATCTTCGTCGGGAGACTGTCGCGAGAGAAGGGCGTGAAGGTCTTGCTCGATGCCTGGCGCGCGTTGCCTGAGGTGCCGCTCGAGATCATCGGCGACGGGCCGCTCGCCGCGGAGGTGCACGCCGCGGCCATGCGTCCGGAGCTCGCTCATGTTCGCGTGCTTGGGCAGCTGCCGCATGGCGAGGTGCTGGAGCATGTCGCGCGTGCGGGGATGCTCGTCTTCCCGTCGGTGTGTTACGAGGGATTCGCGCTGGCGATCGCCGAGGCACTGGCGCAGGGCATACCCGTGATCGGAAGTCGCCTCGGCGCGCAGGCCGAGATCGTCCGCGACGGCGTGAGCGGTCTCCTCTTCCGTGCCGGCGATGCGAACGCGCTTCGTGATGCGGTCCGTCGCGTCGTTGACACGGATGGTCTCGCGGACGATCTCTCGCGTGGTGCGCGAGCCGAATTCGACAGTCGCTTCTCGCCGGACATCAGCTATCGCGCGCTCATCGACATCTATCGACGCGTTGCCACCTCCGCTAGCGCGTAGCGGACCTGGCGCCAACCTGGCAAAAAATCGGTACGTAAGAGGCTGCCCCACGTCTGCTTGCCCAGCGACCTGTGGCATGTTGCGTGCCGCGCTTTGCCCGCATCGCCACTCATTCGAGTGCCGGAACGACCGATCTCGATACGAACCGCGCGGAGGTTTCGCCTTGACCGGCCTGACGCAGGAGCTCACGCAATCCGGCCCGGCTATCACTCGCGTGCCCGCCGTCGAGCCGGTGGAGCACCGGATCGTTCGATCGACTACCAAGCGTGCGATCGATGTTCTTCTAGCCGGGACCGGGCTGGCGGTGCTGTGGCCGGCCTTGCTGCTCATTGCGGTGTCGATCGTCCTCGACTCGGGGTGGCCGCCATTCCACCTGCAGGAGCGCGTCGGCCTCAATGGTCGGCGCTTCCGGATGTGGAAGTACCGCACGATGGTGCGCGGCGCGGATGGATTGAAGGCCCAGCTCGCGCATTTGAATGAGGCGCCGTTTCCCGCATTCAAGGTGCGCGATGATCCGCGCATCACGCGCGTGGGCCGGGCCCTTCGCCGAACGAGCGCGGACGAGCTGCCACAGCTCTGGAATGTGCTGAAGGGCGACATGAGCCTTGTCGGTCCGCGACCGCCGCTCGCTGCCGAAGTGGAGCACTACGACGAACGCGCACGCCGTCGTTTGTCGGTCCGTCCCGGGATCACCTGCTTCTGGCAGGTTGAGGACCGTCATGCGAACGGCGCGACGTTCGCCGCTTGGGTCGAGCGTGATCTCGCGTACATCGATCGCTGGAGCCTCTGGCTCGATCTGGTGCTGCTCTACCGGACCGCGTGCGTCGTCCTGAAACTGACGGGGTGCTAGATGTGGACGAGGTGAACTGGGGCGGCGACGTCGCGATCATCGGTCTCGGACGCGTCGGCCTGCCGCTCGCGCTCTCCTTCGCCGATCACGGGCTGCGCGTGATCGGCGTGGACAAGGACGGCCGGCGGCTCGCGACCGTCCGCGCCGGCAGGATGCCCTTCAAGGAAACGGGGACGCAGGAGCTTCTCGACCGCGTGAACGCGAAGGGCAATCTCACACTCACCGATCGGGTCGCCGATGCCGGCGCGGCGGAGCACATCGTCATCACCATCGGCACGCCCTCGTTCTCGCACATCGAGATCGACATCCGCGATATCCGCGCCGCGCTCGATGAGCTCCTCCCGGCGTTGCGTCGAGGAGCATCGCTCATCCTGCGCTCGACGGTCGCCCCGGGCACGACCGAGTTCGTGGCCGGGTACGTCGCGAAGCGTACCGGTCTCCGCGCCGGGCGCGACTTCTATGTCGCGCACGCCCCGGAGCGAATCGCCGAAGGCCGCTTCCTGACCGAGATCCATTCGCTCCCTTGCATCGTCGGCGGCGTCGACGACATGTCGACGGAGCGAGTCGTCCAGCTGTTCGAGGTCTTCGGCACGGAGATGCTGCGAACCACGGCGGTCGCGGCCGAGTTGGCGAAGATCTGGACGAACATACTGCGCTACACCAAGTTCGCACTCCCGAACCTGCTGATGATGAACTGCGAGCAGTACGACGCGAACGTGTTCGAGGTCATCGACCTCATCAACCGCGACTACCCGCGCGGCGGGATGGCGCTTCCGGGATTCACCGCGGGCACGTGTCTGCGGAAGGACTTCGCCTTCTCGGAGGAGCGCTCCAACGCACCGGGCATGCTCCTGGCGGTGTCGCGCGTGAACGAGTCGGTCCCGCTCTTCGTGGTGCAGGGCGTCAGACGTCGCCTCGGCACGCTCAACGGAAAGAAGGTCGCGGTCCTCGGCCTCACGTTCAAGCGCGATTCCGATGACGATCGTGACTCGCTGTCATACAAGCTCATTCGCTTCCTGGAACGCGAGCTCGCCGACATCGCTGTCCACGATCCGTTCTTGCCGCAGCAGTCCGAGCCGTATGAGGACGCGGTGGCCAGCGCCGACGTCATCATCGTCGCCACGAACCACAGTGCCTACAGCGACACAGCCGCGCTGAACACGATCCTGATGGTGGCGCGGCCTGACTGCCTAATCGTCGATGTCTGGAACGCGTTCGGCACCGGACAGGTCTTCTCCTATGCCGCAGAGGTGGCGGCGGTCACGGCCGCGTGAGCCGAGTTCTCGTCACTGGCGGCGCCGGCAACATCGGCACAGCCGTCGTGCGACGTCTGTTGCGCGAGGGTGATCTCGAGGTCCGCGTCGCGGATCAGCGCGAGCCCGCGCCATGGGTGCGGGCGCAGTGCGAGATCGTGCAGACGGACCTTCGCGACCTGTCGAATGCGCGGCGTGCCGCGTCGGGGTGCGACCGCATCGTGCACCTCGCGGCGATCGTCGGCGGCATCGGCAACTTTCACAAGCTGCCGTACACCTTGACCGAGGTCAACAGCGGACTCAACAACGCGATCTTCCACGTTGGCATCGAGAACGAGGTCGAGCGCTTCGTGTACGTGTCGTCGTCGATGGTTTTCGAGCGCGCGGCGCTCTTCCCCACACCCGAGGAGTACCTCGCCGATTGTCCTGTCCCGCAGTCGGCCTATGGCTTCTCCAAACTGGCGGGTGAGATGTACTGCCGTGCGGCGCACGCCCAGCATGGGCTTCGCTTCACGATCTGCCGTCCATTCAATGCCTATGGCCCTGGCGAGATCCCCGATGCCGAGCCCGGCATCGCGCACGCGGTACCCGACCTCATTCGCAAGGTGCTGTCGGGATCGAGCCCGCTCGAGATCTTCGGCTCGGGCACGCAGACCCGAACGCTGACGTACGTCGACGACATCGCCGACGGCATCGTCCGCGCGATGCGGTCTCCGGCCGGACTAAACGAAGACTTCAACATCTCGGCGAAGGAGGAGCTCAGCGTCGCTGAGATCGCCCGTCTGATCTGGGACGCCTGCGGCGCGGCGCCGGGCGATTTCGCGCTCAAGAGCGTCCCGAGCTTCGCAGTCGACGTGCAGCGCCGGTGGCCCTCGGTACGCAAAGCGAAAGAGTGGCTTGGGTGGGAAGCACCCACGGCGCTGCGAGACGGACTGGCGCGGACGGTGGACTGGATCCGCGCCCAGCAACCAGAGCTCGCTCGCGCCTCCTGAGATCCGCGTTGCGTCGTCGCGATTTCCTCACGCGAGGTCTCGGCGCCGGGGTGGTGCTGGCCGTGCTCGGTCCAGCCTGTTCGAAGCCGGAGGCGGCGCCGCGCAATCCGATCGAGACCGAGAACCTAAATCCGGGATCGGACGGCTGGCGCATCGCCACGCTCGCGCAGAAGCGGGAGATCGAGGGCTATGCCTCCGCGGTGAGCGTCGCGCCCGGCAGTTCGATCGACCTCATGGTGTCGACCTCCATCCCAAAGACGTTCACGATCCAGATCTATCGCGTCGGCTGGTACGGCGGCGCGGGCGGACGGCTCATGGTCAGCAAGGACGCGCCGAGCGGCGTCATCGGTCCGCTCGCGGGTGAGCCACGGCCCGTCCCCGCGCCAACCGCCGCACCGGACTTCCTCATCGAAGCGCGTTGGCCGGTCTCGTACACCCTCGCGATACCCGCGACGTGGCCCAGCGGGTACTACCTGGCGAAGCTCACGCGCGAGGATGGCTTCGAACGGTACGCGATCTTCGTCGTCCGCGACCCGCGGTCGAAAGCCGCGATCGTCATGCAAGCGAGCGTGACCACGTGGCAGGCGTACAACTATTGGGGCGGGAAGAGCCTGTATTCGACCTTCGGCGGCACCGGGACCGACGGATTCGCGACGAAGCTGAGCGATGTGCGCTCGGGCATGATCTCCTTCGATCGGCCGTACGAGACGACACACGCGCGTGACGGCGCCGGTGAATTCTTCGTCTGGGAAGTGAACATGGTGCGCTGGCTCGAGCGCAACGGCTACGACGTCACATATGCGACGAACCTCGACGTGCACGCCGATGTCGATCTTTTGCGCGGTCGCAATGCATTCCTCTCTGTCGGCCACGACGAGTACTGGACGAATGAGATGCGCCGCAATGTGACCGTCGCCCGGGACAACGGCGTCAACCTCGGTTTCTTCAGCTCGAACGTCTCCTACTGGCGGATCCGTCTCGGACCGAACGACGCTGGTGTCCCCGATCGTCGTGTCATCGGCTACAAGGACGTTTCGGTCGACCCCACCACGACGCGCTGGCGCGATCAGAACCGTCCGGAGAACCTGCTCGTCGGCGTGATGTACTCGGGGGTCTGGGCTGGGGACTATGTGATCCTGGATCCGTCGAGCTGGGTATTCGACAGCACCGGGTTCAAGGCCGGCGATCGCGTCAGCAATCTCGTCGGTTACGAGTACGACCGCACGTTCGCGAACGGATTCACGCCGCCCGGCCTATCAGTCCTGTCCCGCTCGGTCGTCGGCGACGATATCGTCGAGTCCGCGGTGTACAGCGCGCCGAGCGGGGCGGTGGTCTTCGCGACCGGTACGAATCACTGGGCCTGGGCGCTCGACGATTACCGGCATCCATGGGTCTCCAGCGAGTTCAAGCCGGTGAAGCCGCACCCGGGGATCGAGCGCGCGACGCAGAACGTCTTCTCGCGCTTCGCGGTGAGCGGCAGCGCGCTCGCGCGCCGCTAGAGACGCGCTGCCGCGATCAGTAGCGCGATCGTCGCCCGCATCTTGCCCACACGATCCAGTCCCTGTGGCGCGAGCGCACCCAGCAGCAGACGCGCGTCATCCGATAGGACCGGCGGCGCGCAATGCTCGCAGGATCCGACCCGGTGGCCGAGCTCGGTCTCGACGGCGCGGATGAATCCCGCGACGTAGCGGGCCGGGGCGATGCGCATGCGGCCCGACGCCAGGCTTCGCGCGTTGAGGGGCACGTAGGCATGCTTCGCTAGGTGCAGCATCGGCAGATCCGAGGCGCTGTCGCCGATCGCGAACGCGAGCGGTTGGTCCGCATCGACGCCGAGTGCGGCGGCGCAGGCGCGGACACCGCTGGCCTTGTCCACTCCCGCCGGGACGAAATCCGTTTGGGACCGTCCGCGGATCGCTGCCGCGGCGCTGGGCAGGCCGAGCGCCATGATGGTGTCGTCGGCAAGGCCGAGTCGTCGCCCATCCGCGAGCCGATAGGCTCGGATGCCCGCGGCGTACGCCGGATCGAGTCGCACCTCGGGCAGGGTCGCGATCTGGTCGCGCAGGTCCTGCATCGCCCGCTGGGCCTCGAAAGACGCTATCGACGTGGCTGCGCCTTGGCCGTCCACGATCACGGCGCCGTATTCGGCGACGCCGCCGGCGAGCGGATATGAGGCGCAGCGGGTCCGGACCTCCTCGAGGCTCCGTCCGGTGACGATGACGATGCGGTACCCGTGTCGCGCCAGCGCGCGCAGAGCGAACGCGCCCGGAGGGGGAAGCGCTGCGAAGCCGAGCTCGCCCGTCTCGAGCACGCCGTCCACGTCGATGGCGCAGATCGGTCCACTCGTCGGCGCTTTCGTGTCGGCGAAGATCGTGCGCGCGAGGTAACGCTCGAGCGCGGCCGACATCTGCCGGCGCGTCTGCTGTAGCGAGTCCGGGCGATCGCGCATCGTCGCGCCCAGGTGCACGAGCGAATACAGCAGCCACCGTTCCTCGCCGACGGCGGCGCCATCCTGATGGGCGTACTCGCGCCGCAGCGCGTCGGCGCATTCCGGCAGGCTCGCCGCCGCGCCGGCCAGGTCGAAGACCGGGTCGTAGCAGTAGAGCTCGCGACTTGCGAACGCGCGATGGTCGACCGTCACCTTGGCGAGATCGCGCCGTCCCGGCGCGGAGAGGAACCAGCGCGTCGCGTCCATCGTGCCATCGACGATGCACGGACGTTCGACCCGCAGCAGGCGCTTGACCACGCGCGCCGCGGCGGGAAGCGCCAGCGGCGCGGCCACGCCGTGCGCTCGCGCGAGCTGTTCGGCCCCACGTCGCCACGCGGTGCCTCTGCCGAAGAGCCGCTCGGCCTTGTCCTCCGCGACCGCCAGCACGCGCCCGCGTGCCGCCACATACTGTGCGACGCCGCGCGCGAGCTCATCGGTTGTGAGCCGATTCGCGGCAAGGCGCTCCGGCGGCAGCCACTCCCGGAACAGCACACCGTCGGCGATCCCATATGACTCGGGAACGCGGTCGCGAAGACGACGCGCGACCGCTAGGGCGTGTTCGCCGAAGTAGCCGAGTCCGGCGCCCTTCGCGTACACGAGCCGCTCGCCGTCGCCGTCCCGGCCGCGGACCGCGACGCGGTACAGCGCTCGCGCGTGGCGCCGCTGCTGTTTCGACGCCGGGGCGTCGTCGCGACGAACTGCGATGACGGCGACGCCGCGGTCGCCCCAGAGCCGCGCCAGAGTCGCGCGGACGGCCTCACTCTCGAACCGATCGTGGATCGACCAGCGGGGCCAGGGCAAGGTCACGGCCGAGAGCCGCGCGAGCGCCAGCGCCTCCGGCAGCCGGTCTTCGAAGAGTGGCACGCAGACGACGACCGAGCGCTCCGCGACGCCGATGCGGCGCAACTCCGCTGCGATCTCGCGCAGCGAGCCCCCGGTGTTCGGCGGGTCATCGAACACGGCCACAAGTCCGCGCTCGTGAGCGATCTGACGCAGCGTCGCTTCGGCCCGGCCGGGCACGAGCTGGCCCGGACGGAGCGTCACGGTCCGGACGTCGCTGAAACCCTCGCGCGCCAGAAATGCCGCAGCCAGCGGAGCCAGGTAGTTACCCGAAGTGCGCACGCCGAGCGCCGCGATGGGTCGCCGTCGGTCTGGGAACTGAGACGCGAAATCATGCACCAGCGTGGCGATGTCTTCAGGGCGGACGTCGAAGCTGCGGAAGCATGACGGAATGCGCACGATCGCGCGGCGAAGCGACTTCGGAGCGTGCCGTGCCGCCGCGGCGAGCGCGAGCGCGTCTCTTTGAAGATCGTCGCCGGCCGCCCCGGCATCGACGACCACTTCCGCGAGCCGGACAGCCAGCGCTGCGCTTTCGAGCTCGAAGTCGCTGACATCGAACGCGCCAGGCCGTCGGCGAGTGATCGCGATGGCGCGACCGGCCATGGTCGTCGCGATCCCCGCGGCGGTGCCGGCGATCCGAAGGCGGCGCATCCGTTTTCGGACGAGCGAGAGCGAGTACGGATCATGTTCGTGATCCTCGACGATCTGCTGTATGCCGGCGGCGACGAGGAACGCGTCGAGCCACGAGCCAGTGGCGACGAGCGCGGGCAGGGCCCCCGCCAGTGTCTCAAAGTCATTGAGCAGATCGAGGGCGAGCTCGTCCCCGCGAAGCGTCAACGCGCCGTTGCGATCGCTCCGCGCGTTCCCTATTGGCGCGAGCGCGAGAGGATCGGCGAATGCCTCGCCGATCCCCACCGCGTCAATCTTCGTCAGTACGGTCTAGCGCTTGGAGACAAGGGCCCGCAACGCGAGGGCCGCCATCCCGAACGTCACGATGACCGCGCCGAACACGAAGTACATCGCCGAGAAGTCAGTCGAAGTATTCGGGAGATTGCCGACCCCGCCGGCCTGCGTCGTTCCGGGCTGCTGCAGGGCGGCACCGGCGATGGATCCGGCCGCCGTAGCGGCGGCTTCCATGGACCCGCTCGCGAGCGCGCTCGCCGCGAGCAGGAGCGTGAGAACCGCGGTCGCGAGGAGCGTGAGCAGCGCAATCTTCATCGAGCTCTCCTTATCCGAGGCATCCATTGGCGGTATACGCAGAGCACGAGCCGGTGCCCACCGTTTTGCGGGAAATTCGGTATCGAAGCAGAGCGGTTGGTGGCTTGCTAAGGCGTCGCGAACGTGCGCTCGGCAGCCTGTCCGCCCTGGCCCATCGCGCCGGCCGACTGGCCGTTGTAGGTCAGATATGTGACGCCGGCGTTTCCGGTCCGCACGCTGACCTGCTTGCCAACGAAGGTCAGCGTGGTGCCGTCGGGATAGACCTTATTGGTCCGCGCGTCCTGTGTGCCGTCCACGACCGCGAGGAGCCAGGCCGATCCGCCCTTGATCTGCACGAACACCACGGCGTGGGTGTAGGTCACCGACACGGTGCGCTGCTCTTGCACTTCGGCGCCCGCAGCGGTCCGCGCCACCACGCGGATGCTCTGCTGTCCGGGTGCGAAGCTCACGGTGATGGAGAAACGACCGTCGGCCTGCGGCTGCACCGGCGTCGCGTTGACCAGCAGCGCGGCGACGCTCGAGTCGACGTGCCCGGAGACCGTGACCGGTCCGTCGGTGTAGGTCGCGCCGTTCGCCGGCTGCTCCAGCACGAGCTGTGGACCCTGCACCGACGTCACGGAGGTATCGAGTCGGATGATGCGTGTCGCCGAGTTCACTTTGCCGGAAGCGTCGAGCACCTCGACCTCGACATGGTTCGGTCCCGGTTTCAGCCGGATCGCGACGCTGAAGCCGCCGTCGGAGGCGGGATGGATGTCGCTGTACCGATCCGGCCCGGGGAACACCGTGACCGAGACTTTGCCGTCGGGAACGGTGTGTCCGCGCAGCGTGAACTCCTGTGCCTGCACCAACGCCTCGGCGGCCGGCTCCTCGATGGCCAGACGCGGCGGCACCGCGAAGGACACGAACTGGTAGTAGAGCCAGCCGACGAAGATCACCACGCCCGCGGCGATGACCGCGGGCACGACCAGCTTTGGGGTGAAGATGAGCGCGCCACGCTCGATGGGCTTGATCGGATCGAGCCGCTGCGGCGTATCGTTCTGCAGCGGTCGTTCGGACTGGAACGCGGCCATCAGCTCCTCGATGTCGAGCGCGAGGTACTCGCCGTAGTTCCGCAGAAATCCGCGCGTGTAGACGGCGCCGGGTAGCGATTGCCAGTCGTCGGCTTCGAGCGCCCGCAGGAACTTCTCGCGGATGCGCGTGTCCTCGCCGGCCTGATCGAGGGCGATCCCCTTCTTCTCTCGAGCGTCCCTCAGCGTCTCGCCGAGCGTCACGACTCGTCGTCCTCGTCGTCATCCCCGAGATACGCGCGAGCGTCGGTGATGAGCACCTCGCGCGGCTTCGCGCCGTCGCCCGGACCGACGACGCCGCGCTCCTCGAGGATGTCCATCAGGCGGGCGGCGCGCGCGTAGCCGATGCGCAAGCGGCGCTGGAGCAGCGACGCGGAGGCGCGGTCGAATTGAGTCACGACGCGGACCGCGTCTTTGAACAGAGCGTCGCCGATCTCCTCGCCCTCTCCGTCCTCGCCTCCCTTGCGTTTGATGGGGGCCTCCAGGATGGCGAGCTGGTACTGGGGCTGACCCTGCTTGCGCCAGAAATCCGTCACCCGATCGAGCTCTCGCTCCGAAACGTAGACGCCCTGCGCGCGCACGGGCTTCGCCTGATCGGGGGGTAGGAAGAGCATGTCGCCGCGGCCCAAGAGTTTCTCCGCGCCGGTCATGTCCAGGATTGTCCGCGAGTCGATGGACGAGGCCATGGCGAAGGCGGTGCGCGCCGGGATGTTGGCTTTGATCAGGCCGGTGATGACCTCGACCGACGGGCGCTGGGTGGCGATGACCAGATGGATACCGGTGGCGCGCGCCAGCTGAGCGATGCGCGTGATGGCCTCCTCGACGTCGATCGGGGCGAGCATCATCAGGTCGGCCAGCTCGTCGACGATGATCACGATGTACGGGATCCGCTCGGCCGGGGCGCGCTTCTCGTTGTAGCGCTCGATGTTCCGCGCCGCGTTCTGCGCGAAGAGCCGGTAGCGCCGATCCATCTCGCCCGTCGCCCAGCGCAGCGCCGTGAGGATCTTGTCGTGGTCGGTGATCACCGGGACGAGCAGGTGCGGCACGCCGTTGTAGTTGGTGAGCTCGACGCGCTTGGGGTCGATGAGCAGCAGACGCACCTCTTCGGGCGTCGCCCCCAGCAGCAGGCTGGTGATGATCGCGTTGATGCAGACGCTCTTGCCGGAGCCGGTCTGGCCGGCGACCAGGAGGTGCGGCAGCTTTCCAAGGTCGGCCAGCACTGGCGCGCCGGCGATGTCGCGTCCGAGCGCGACCGTGAGCTTCGACCCCGCGGCCTTGAACAGCGCCGATCCGACGACGTCGCGGACCGAGACCAGGCCGATGGCGAGGTTCGGGATCTCGATACCGACGACGCTCTTCCCCGGCACCGGCGCTTCGATTCGCAGCGAGCGCGCCGCGAGCGCGAGCGCGAGGTCGTCCGCGAGGGCCTCGATGCGTGACAGCTTCACGCCGGGCGAGGGTTTGAGCTCGTATCGCGTCACGACGGGCCCGACGTTGACCTCGACGACCTTGGCCGCGATCGAGAAGTGCGCCAGGGTCTCCTCGATGACCCGAATGTTGTGGCGGATCTCTTCTTGCCCGTGTCGCGCGGCGGAGCCCTCTTCGAGCAGGTCGATCGGCGGCAGTGCCCATTGCTTGCCGGAGGCACCGAGCACCCCCGCCCCCGCCTCCGCCGACGGCGTGACCGGCATGGGCGCAGTCTCGTCGGCGTCGAATAGTTTCGGTCGCTCGAAATTGCGCGGGCTCGACTCGAGCGCGGCGGTCTCGTCGGCCGCGTGCGCGATGACGCGAAGCTTCGGCTTCTCCTCGTCCTTGCCGGCCTCATCCAGCACGCGCTGCCGCGGTCGCGGCGCGTTGATCTTCACCGGCTCGTCCCCGTCCGCATCCTCGAGACGGGCGGACCTGCCCGGAAGAATGTCGCCGGAGGCGAACCGGTCGCGCAGACGTCCGAAGGGCGGCACGAATTCGCCAAGGGGGCGGTTCGCCGCGACGACGCCACAGGCGAGCAGCAGCGCCCCGAGCGCGATCGGCGTCCCGATCGCTCCCAGGACGCTGCGGAACGCGCCTGCGATTGTCGCGCCGACGTAGCCACCGGCGCTGTCGCCGGTCGCAGGGTCGACCGACTGGTAGTGCTGCAGCAGGCCGAGGAGCACGAAGCCGCTGATGAACGTCGCAAACAACGCCGCACCCGGGCGTGGCCGCATGGCTTCGACCCACACCGCCAGGCCGAGCACGACCAGCGGCACCGGTACGACGAGCGCGCCCCAGCCCAGAGTGGCGCGAAGCCCGTCGTGCCACCACGCCAGCAGCGCGCCCTCAGGCGCGGCTAAAGCCACGAGCGACAGCAGCGCAACGGCGAGGAGCGCGATGCCGACGACTTCGTTCCGCACGCGGTTGTCGACTTCGTGCTGGGCGGCGCGCCGGCGCTTGGAGCGGTCCCGGTCCCAGATCGGTTGCAGCACGCTCACTCCTCTCGAACGCAAAAAGGGCGGCACTCGTGCTCGACACGAGGTCCGCCCCGCCTCTTCCCGCCGCAGTGTACGTCAGGCGCTTGGTCGACCGCGGCGCTCTAGCGCATTCGCGGTAGTCGATCGCGGGTCAGGGGGTCGAAAGCCGAGGCGGGTTAGGTGCTTGGACCGATGGCCGGCCGGAACACCAACGGTAGCGTCGACCATCGTGTGGAATGGGGCGCTATCCGGGCTGATCGATCCGTTCTTTTCCGGGGGCGGCGCTCTCTACGGCCTCCTGATCCTCGCTGAAGTGGCCGCGGTCGCTTTGCTGCTACGCGCGCGACGTCGTCGGCTCCAGCTCGCGGCCGCGCACGCTTGGACCGAACCGCTCGATCTGCAGACGTTGCGAGCGCGCATGCGCACCGTCGAGCCCGAAGCGCAAGCGACGGGCTTGCGTCACACGCGCGAGCTGCTCGACGACCTCCGACGCCAGCGGACCGATGTCGGACCCGGATTCGGTGGGATCGCCGGATCGTCGCGCCGCCGCTAGTGCATCTTCGCCCAGCTGTTCCCGATTTGATGCGATCGACCTACGCCATTCGGCCGTCATGGGCCGTCATGGCCCGATCGAGCCATGGCGCATTAGCCGCATCGTCCGGTTGGCGCTCCGGCACGGGACTCCTAAGGTGCTCCTGATGGCGCTCCTGCGCATCGCCTTCCCCCTACGGCACGGAAAACCATACGGTGCCGCCTCGACCTCGTTCGCGTTCCTGCTGGCCGGTGGTGAGTTCGCGGTGCTGCTCTACGGCTCCGCGGCGCTGACCGGCGCGGGGACCACGGACAAGTTCGTGATGGCGCTCCTCCCGGCGGCGTACGTCGTCGCCGCGGCCGCGGCCGGTGTGATGTTCCTGGTCACGCGCCGCCGCAGCAAGAATCTCGAGACGCGCTTTCTCGCCGAGCAGATGGATCTCGAGACGCTCCGGCAGCGGGTCATCGGCGAGCTGCGCGCCACGCAGGAAGGCAAGCCGCGGAGCAAGACGCGCCAGATCCTCGACCAGTACCACGGCACCGGCGCGGCCGGCACCTCGCGCCGCCGCTAGCCCTAGACCTCGGTCACGATCGGCAGCACCATCGGCCGGCGCTTTGTTCGTTCGTAGAGCAGCGGGCCGACGCTTTCATGGATGCGGTCCTTGATCACGCTGACCTCGGCTCGCGTGTCCGGGCCGGCACCGTTCAGGGCTTCGAGGATGCGCTGCCGTGAGGCTTCGACGATCTCGCCTTCGTCCTCCGGCGGGACGAAGCCTTTGGTGATGATGTCCGGACCGGACACGAGCCGGCCGGTCTCGTGGTCCACGCCGACGACCACGACGAAGATGCCGTCGCTCGCCAGGGCCCAGCGATCGCGCACCACGACCTGCGTCACGTCCCCCACGCCCAGGCCGTCGACGTAGACGTAGCCGGCCGAGACGCTCCCGGACACGCGCGCGCCGTTCTCGTCGAGCTCCAGGACGTCGCCGTTCTCCAGCACGTGCACGTTCTCGTGCGCCACGCCGAGGTCCTCGGCCAGGCGCGCGTGCCGCACCAGCATGCGGTACTCGCCATGCAGCGGGACGAAGTGCGTCGGCCTGAGGATGTTCAGCATCAGCTTCAGCTCCTCCTGGCTGGCGTGACCGGAGACGTGCGGCCGGACCGCCGCGTCGTAAATGACCTCGGCCCCGAGCTTGTAGAGGTTGTCGATGGTGCGGTTGACCAGCTCCTCGTTGCCAGGGATAGGCGTCGCCGAGAGCACCACCGTATCGCCCGGCTTCACCGCGACGAACTTGTGGTCGCCGAGCGCCATCCGCGCCAGCGCGCTCGTCGGCTCGCCCTGGCTTCCCGTGGTGATGATGCAGAGCTTCGCGTCCTCGACGTCGCCGATCCGCGACGGATGCAGCAGCGCCTGCTCGGGCAGGTCGAGGTAGCCGAGCTCCCGCGCGGTCTTGGAGTAGTTCTCCATGGAACGGCCGATGATCGAGGTGCGCCGTCCCCACGCCGCGGCGATCTCCACGATCTGCTTGATGCGCGAGATGTTCGAGGCGAAGGTGGTGATGATGATGCGGCCGGCGGCGCGGGCGAAGATGCTCTCCAGCAGATCGCCGACGTAGGCCTCTGAACGCGTGTAGCCGGGCACCTCGGCGCGGGTCGAATCCGACAGCAGGAGATGGACGCCGCGCTCGGCGATGCGCGCCAGATGCGCGAAGTCTGTCTGCTGCCCGTCGACGGGTGTGTGATCGAACTTCCAGTCGCCGGTGTGGACGATCTGGCCGAGGCGCGTCCGCGCCACGAATCCGACGGCATCGGGGATGGAGTGACACACGTGGTACGCCTCGAGGTCGACGGCGCCGATGCGGAAGGGCTCGCCGATGCCGATCTCGCGGAAGTCGGTGCTCTCGTGCAGCTTGTGCTCCTTCAGCTTGGTGCGGAGCAGGCCGAGCGTGAGCTTCGTACCGTATACCGGGACCGGGTGATCGCGCAGCAGGAATGGCAGCGCGCCGATGTGGTCCTCGTGGGCGTGGGTGATGAGGATGCCGCGGAACTGTCGCGCCCGTTCGCGCACGTAGGTGAAGTCAGGAATCACCAGATCGATGCCGAGCATCTCCTCTTCGGGGAACATCAGGCCCGCGTCCACGAGGACGAGCTCGCCGTCGACCTCGAGCACCATCGAGTTGCGGCCGACTTCGCCGAGACCGCCGAGGGGGATGATGCGAACGGTGCTCAAAAGAGCGTCGGCTGCGTCACGGGCCGCGGCTCTTCCTTCTTTGGCGGCGGCGCAACGGTCGCGGGAGTCCGCTCCAAAAAGTCCGAGAGCTTTCGGAAGTCGTCGAAGAGCTGCTGGCGCAGCGATGGCTGATGCAGCGCGGCGGCAGGGTGGTACATCGGGAAGACGACGTACCCGCCGGAGCGTCGCGGTTGGCCGTGGGCCCGGGAGATCGCCTCACCCGGTAAGAACCGCGACATGGCATGCCGTCCGAGCGTGACGATGACCTTCGGCGCCAGAGCCGTAAGCTGGCGTTTGGTATAGACGTCGCAGGCCTCGATCTCAGCCGGCAGCGGATCGCGGTTCTCCGGTGGACGGCAGCGGACGACATTGGTGATCCACACCACGCGGCGTTCGAGGCCGATGGATTCGAGCAGCTCCGTGAGCAATTGGCCCGCCGATCCCACGAAGGGCCGTCCTTGTTCGTTCTCGTGGTAGCCCGGCCCCTCGCCGATGAAGTAGATGCCCGAGACGCCGCTCCCCTCGCCCGGCACGGCGTTCTTCCGACCGCGATGCAGCGGGCATTGAGTGCAGGCCTTGACCTCGCCGGCGATGGCCTCGAGCGCGTCGGAAGGCACGGTCACGTCAGCCGGAAGTATATGGACGGCCCGCGTATCCTCTTGGCCCCATGCAATTCGGCATTCAGATCGAGCCGGCGTTCGGCTTCAGCTTCGACGACGTGGTGGAGATCGCGCGCGACGCCGAGTCGCGCGGCTTCACCGGTCTGTGGGTCTCGGACCACTTCTTCTTGCGGAACGACGCGACGACGACCAATTGTCTCGAGGCCTGGACGCTCCTGGCGGGATTGGCACAGCACACGACCACCCTGCGACTCGGACCGATGGTGACCGCGGTCTCGTACCGCAATCCCGCGCTCCTGGCCAAGATCGCCGCCGGCGTGGATGTGATGTCCGGTGGCCGGCTTGAGTTCGGCATCGGCGCGGGCTGGAAGGAGCCGGAGTATCGCGCCTACGGCTATGAGTTCCCGCCGCCGGAGGTGCGCCTCGACCAGATGGTCGATGCCATCGAGATCTGTCGCCGGATGTGGACCGAGGAGCGCGCGACGTATGCGGGCAAGTATTTCCGCATCGAGAACGCGCCGTGCGCGCCGAAGCCGCTGCAGCGACCGCGCCCGCGGGTCTGGATCGGCGGCAACCGTCCGCGAATGCGCCGGGTGATGGCGCGCTACGCCGATGCGGTGAACATCGGCGGGCCCGGTTTCGACGGCACGCTCGAGTCTTACGGGGCGGCGATGA
Organism: Chloroflexota bacterium; assembly: GCA_005881435.1. Classification (GTDB taxonomy): domain Bacteria; phylum Chloroflexota; class Limnocylindria; order P2-11E; family CF-107; genus CF-107. Next base: position 55,543 of record VBHP01000027.1, read on the forward strand.
AGGATCTGGACGAGGCCTGCCGCGTCAGCGGGCGGGATCCGCGCCAGATCCTGCGCAGTCATTTCGTCTCCTGCATCGTCGCCGAGACACGGCGCGACCTCGATGCCGTGATCGACGAGCTCGCCGCCGACGAAAAGACGACGGCGGACCGGTGGCGCAGCGCGCATCCGTCGGCCATTGCCGGCACCCCGGACGACGTCATCGCCCGGCTGCGCGCGTTCGAGAAGGTCGGCTGCGGCTACTTCCTGGCCGTGTTCCCGTACCGTCGCGAGCGCGAGATGCTCGGCGTGCTGGCTGAGCACGTCATTCCGGCGCTCGCGTGAGGATGACGCGCTACTGACGGAGCTCGTCCGCGGCGCGGCCGCTCAGGAGGAGCATCGTTCCAGATGCGTGACCGATCTCGAGCTTCACGCCGGGGGCGACCTCCACGGTATCGAAGGCCGGCGGATCCAGCGGACGCGCATGGCCCTCGTATACGACGAGAGTCGCGCCCGCGGGCACAGCCCGCGTGTACGTCCCGGTCGCGCGATCGTCGCTGTAGAGGATCGTGCGATCCGGTGCGTAGTACCGGGCAACGAGGAGTTCCACCGCGGCGAGCACGACTGTCGAGGACGCGGGCAGCCGATCGCGCAGGTACTGCGTCTTCGCATCGGTCGCGCGGTCATGCGCCGATAGCGATGCCGCTGAGAACACCGGGTCGTCTCCCAACACGAACAGGCCAGCGCCGACCAGCACGTTGGCGGCCAACAACAGTGCACCGACTACGCGCCACGGCCGCGGCGTGGCGGCGATGATCGGCCGGAGGAGCCAGGCCAAGAGCGCGAAAAGGCCAGGAACGAGCGAAAGAACGTATCCCCACTCACCGATGTGCACGAGGAGATAAAAGAGGAGTGGCGGCAGGATCCACAGCGCGAAGAAGATGCCGCCGGGGTGATCGTCGCGTGCCGCCGTCGAGCCGCGTAGCCGAGCCAACGCTCGTGCGAGAGCCAGCACGAGCAGAACCGGTCCGAGGGCGAGGAGCGACCACCACAGTGAGTCGAGGATGAGTACTGAGCTCACGGCCACCGATACCGGACTCGCGGCGCTCACGCCAAGGCCGGCAAACTGGCGCCAGACACTGGCGACGTACGCGGTCGGACCATCAGAGAGAAGCGCTGATGGAATGAACCAGGTAAGGCACCCTGCGGCGAGCGCCGCCGTCGCGGCCACGCGCTCGCGCGTTGTCGCAGGAGCAAGGAGCCAGATCCACAGTGGCGCCAGAAACAGCAGCACGTCCTGCCTAAAGCCCGCGAGCGCGCCAAAAAGCAGTGAGACGAAGACGCTGCGCACAGTGCCGCGGCTTCGTGCCCATAGGAAAGCCATCGCCAAGATCGTCACCAGCGGCGCGAGTAATACGTACGAGATCGCGACCTCACCGTGGAGCCAGAAGTTCGGGCTCGCCGCGAAGGCAAGCGTGATGAGACCAGCCGGAACCACGCCGACGAGTCGCCGGCACAGCAGGTAGAGCGCGATCGCCCCGATCCCGCTGGCGACGATGCTGACGAGGACAAGGGCATGATCGCTGTCGAGTCCGGCCCTTCTCGCCACGGCAGCGGAGGCAACATAAAAGATGTAGCCCGGTGGATGAGGGCGTGAGCCCGCGAGCGCATCCTCGACATGGAAGCCGTTCTCCAGCGCGCGCGCGTACAGAACGGAGTCCCACTCCCAGAGACGCTGTGCCATGAACGGGAGGCGCGTCAATGAGGTCGCGATACCGAGCAGCAATGCCGTGAGCGCGTCTCGCGTCAATGTGGCACCCGGCGAGCAACGTAGACGGCGTCGGTGTACGGGCGGCGTGGCAGCGGCACGACGTCGGTGACGAAACCATGACGCGCGAGCGCCGCGACCATGTCCTCGCGGGAACGGTAGTGGAAGCCGCCGAACGGGTGATGCGTCACACCGACGCTCGTCGCGACAAGTTCCTGCGCATAGCCGATGAGGTACCGCGGATCAGTTCGCGCTTCCTGAGCACACACGACCATCGTCCGGCCTTCGGGGAGTGCCCGTGAGCACGAAGCGATGAGCTCCTCCTGAACGTCTGCCGGCAGCAGGTACAGCAAATCGAGGATCGTGATCGAGTCGCATGGTGGCGGTGGCGTCGCGATCGCGTCGCCGAGCTCGAATCGAAGTCCTTCGCGCTCCGTGAGTTTCGCGACGCCGACCTTCCGCGGGTCCGCGTCCACGCCGAGTACGCGACGCGACTCAGACGCTTCGCAAAGAAGGTTGGCGAAGAGACCGTGGCCGCAGCCGACATCGACGACAAATCCCTTGCGCGGGACGAACGGTTCGATGAACGTGAAGTCGGACAGGAAAGCGCGGGCCCTGATGAAGAGTCGATCGACCAAAGGCGCCTCCCCGTAACGACGCAGTGCCCGCGCGAGCGCGGCCCGGTCCCGGCGCGGCTCCCTCACGCGTTCGCCACCCGCCATCTCACCCGGTCGAACGTGGGGCGCAGCCTCGGATCGCACAACAGCGCGAGCTCGTGCTCGCGCGGAGCGACGAGGCCGTCGCGTTCGGCCAGAAGCGTGTCGATCTCGCCGGGGTGACACCCGAACTCACCGTTGCCTTCCAGGGCCGCGAGACTCGCGATCGCCGCCGCGTCCGGCGCAGGTGACCACATCGAGAGGTCGACGTACCAGTCGTTGCCTCCGATCCCGCGATACCGCGACGCGCTCGCGCGTGTCAGCAGGGCCAGGACCATTCGTTTTGCGACAAGGCGGCTGACTCGAACCGGCGGCAACGCCGCCCGCCGCACGTACCGCGCGCCGAGCTCTCGCGCGATCGGTGCGATGACACGGGCGGCCGGTGGAAGAAGGTGCACGTGACGATGCGAATCCCACGCCAGCGCGGGGATCCCGAGCGCGCGGGCGCGCTGGACCTGGGCTCGCACTTCGCGCGCGAGCTCCGTGGATTGGACCGATCCGAGCGCAAGCCGGCGCGCGAGCACAGCCAGCCCGACGAAGTGTCCTTCGATGTCCAGCAGCGAGGCGACGCTCGTGGGATCGCTCACTGGTGCGCCGACGAGCACGTTGATGTGGAGGCCGAGCTCGAGGCCGGTGACGGACCGAGCCGCTTCAGCAGCGTCTCCGCTCTCCGGCAAGTTGACGATAACGGAGACCGACCGGACGATGCCGTCGCGGGCCGCGCGCAACGCGCCCCGGGTGACGGCCGGAGAGAGTCCGACGTCGTCGGCGGTGACGATCATGCGTATTTGCCGCGCATCGCGTTCAGGCGGATGCGCGCGAGGTCGCGAACCATCCGGAACGTGTCACGCAGCAGGTGAATGCTCGTCCGACGGTCCTGGATCAGCGCAACAGGCAGCTCGACCAGGCGGTAACCGCGCAGGCGAGCGATGTACAAGACCTCGGCATCGAACGCGAAACCATCGATACGAGACCGCGCATAGAGGTCGCGAGCCACCTCGGCTCGATAACACTTCGCGCCGCACTGTGTGTCCTGGAGCGCGGTCGGCACGAGTGCTCGCACGAAGAAACGAAATCCCACGGTCATGGCCTGACGGATGATCGGTCGGTGGACGATGGCACCGGGTACGTATCGCGACGCGACCGCGACGTCCGCCCCCTCGCGCACGGCGGCAACGAGTGAATCCAGGACCTCGATCGGGATCGTGAGGTCGGCGTCCAGAAAAGCTACGAGCTCGGTCGCCTGGGCGTCGCGCACGCCGCTTCGTACTGCCGCACCCTTTCCTCGGTGTGCCTTGCGGATCAGCCGCAGCCATGGTCGCGATTCCGCCAGGTGTTCGACGAGTAGCGCAGTCTGATCGACTGATCCATCGTCCACGACGATGACCTCGGTACCTTCGGCGGAGGAGAGGTACGAACCGATCCGCTCCAGGCTGGCGGGAATGCGGTCCGCCTCGTTATACGCCGGCAGGATCAGACTGAGACGACATCGAGCCAGGGGCGCCTGTCGTGACGATGCCGGTGCCAGCGGCAGGTCGATGCGTTCCATGGCTTCGGCAGCTTAACGTCAGAGCTCGCGCTTTCGCGCCCACCAGCGGCGAACGGTGGTAGGTGCGCCCGGGACGAGTCGCTGTCGCGTGAAACAGCGCCCGCGCAGGTGGGGCCGTGCCGACGAGCACCGCGCCGAGCATGAGCAGTCCGATGTTCATTGCAATGTCTCCCCTCGATCCACCTGCGCGAAGGCTTCGCCGGCGAGCCTCGCAGCTCCTCCTCGATGCTTTCGGCGGCGCCGAGCGCTCGCCGTCACCTGCAGCCGCCTGCCGATCGCACTTTCGCGAGTACCCTCGTGTACGACGCGTCGCATACGACGCGTCTTCGGATGCCCAACACCGTGGCTGGAACAGGTCGGCCTAGAAAAGAAAAGCCGCCGAGAGGGTGCCTCTCGGCGGCGGTCGCTGAATCGCGTGTTCTAGCGGCGCGGACCCCCACGGAACGGTGGGCCGCGGCGCTCGCCGGGACCGGAGCGAGCGAAGTCGCGACGTGGCGGCCGGTCCCGCTCCTCTTCCTGCTGGCGTTGCGCGTAGCCATCGCCGTCCGGCTCGCTCACGGCGCGGATGGACAGGTTCACGCGGCCCTGGCGGTCGACCTCGACGACCTTGACCTTGACCTCGTCGCCGATATTCACGACATCCTCGATGCGCCGTGGACGTCCTTCGGATGACAGCTCGCTGGGCTTCACCAAGCCCTCTTTGCCCGGCGCGATCTCGACGAAGGCGCCGAGCCCCATGATGCGCGTGACCTTGCCGGTAAAGACCTCGCCGACCTCGACTTCCTTGGTCAGGGCGTTGATCAGCTGCTTCGCCTTCTCGCGGCCCTCCGGCTTCACGCCCGCGATGCGGACGGTGCCGTCGTCCTCGACCTCGATCTCCGTGCCGGATTCGGTCTGGATCTGCCGGATCATCTTGCCGCCTGGGCCGATGATCTCGCGGATGCGATCGGGATGGACCTTCAGCGTCTCAATCCGCGGCGCGTACATCGAGAGCTCGCCGCGCGGCCGCGACAGCGCCGCCTCCATCTTGTCCAGGATGAATAGCCGCGCCTGACGCGCTTGATCGAGGGCTTTGCGCATGATCTCGATCGTCAGGTCCTTGATCTTGATATCCATCTGCATGGCGGTGACGCCGGTCCGCGAGCCGGTGACCTTGAAGTCCATGTCGCCGAGTGCGTCCTCGATGCCCTGGATGTCGCTGAGGATCGCGTACCGGCCCTGGCTCATGACCAGGCCCATGGCGATGCCACCGATCGGCGCCTTGATCGGAACGGCCGCATCCATCAGCGCGAGCGTCGAGCCACAGGTCGACGCCATAGAGGTCGAGCCGTTGGACGACAAGACCTCGGACACCACGCGGATCGTGTACGGGAATTCTTCCTTGGTCGGGATGACCGGCAGCAGCGCGCGCTCGGCAAGCGCGCCGTGCCCGATCTCGCGGCGCCCCGGGCCGCGGAGAGGTCGCGTTTCGCCGACCGAATATGGCGGGAAGTTGTAGTGATGCATGTACCGTTTGCTGTCGACCGGCTCGAGCGTGTCGATGATCTGCTCGTCGCCGCTGGGCCCGAGCGTGACGATGGAGAGGACCTGGGTCTGCCCGCGCTTGAAGATCGCGCTGCCATGTGCGCGCGGCAGAACCCCGACCTCGCAGCTGATCTCGCGGATCTGGTCGAGCTTTCGACCGTCGGGACGGATGCCCTCCTCGATGATCGCGGTCCGGACCGCGTCTTTGAGCGAGTCCTCGAAGACCTTGGTGACCTCCGCCGGCGTGATATCACTTCCCTCGGAGGCAAGGACGCCGATCGCGGCGAGGCGCACCTGTTCGGTCGCTTCCTCGCGCGCGGGCTTGTCCGAATTGCGGACCGCCTGCTTGACGCGCTCGGTGATGTACGCGCGGATACGCTCGGCCTTCGACTCGTCCACGCCGAAAACGGGGAACTGGATCTTCGGCTTGCCGGCCATGCCCGCCAGCCGCTTCTGGATGTCGATCGACGCGCGGATGAGCGGTTGGGCGAATTCAAGGGCGCCGATCATGCGCTCCTCGGGCACCTGCTTCGCGCCGCCCTCGACCATGAGAATGGCGTCGTACGTCCCGGCGATGACCATGTCGAGGTCCGATTCTTCGAGCTCGGAGATCGTCGGGTTGGCCACGAACTTTCCGTCGATCAGCCCGACGCGCACCGCGCCGACCGGTCCGTCGAATGGGATCTCCGAGATCGTCAGCGCCGCGGACGCGGCGTTGATCGCGAGCACGTCCGGGTCGTTCTCCTGATCAGCCGAGAGCGGCGTGACGATCACCTGCACGTCGTTGCGGAAGCCCTTCGGGAACAGCGGCCGCAGCGGGCGATCCACGAGTCGGCCGGTGAGGATGCCGTACTCCGACGGCCGACCCTCGCGGCGTGGGAATGAGCCGGGGATCTTGCCCGCAGCGTACAGCCGCTCTTCAAAATCGACCGTCAGCGGGAAGAAATCAATGCCTTCGCGCGGCGCCTTCGACGCCGTCGCGGTGGCCAGTACCAGGGTGTCGCCATAACGCACGGTGACCGCGCCGCCGGCCTGCTCGGCAAGCTTTCCGGTCTCCAGGATCATCGGCCTCGAGCCGATCTGTGTTTCGACCTTCGCGGTCGGCATGATGTGGTTCCTCCTAATCGAGGACCACAGGGATGGCAGCTAACGGCGACCCCGGAGGAGAAGCCTGGGGACTTACTGCATCGCGGGAGCGTTCGCTAACGTCGGAGGCCGAGTCGACCAATGACTTCTTGGTAGCGCTCCGGGCTCCGACGGTGCAGATAGGCGAGCAGCCGGCGTCGTTGGCCGACCATCTGGAGCAGGCCGCGGCGAGAGGCATTGTCATGCCCCGCGGTCCTGAGATGTTCCGTGAGGTCCTTGATCCGCTCCGTGAGAAGCGCGATCTGTACCTCCGGGCTGCCGGTGTCCTTCTCGTGCTGACGGTACGTCTTCACGAGCTCGTTTTTCTGCGTCTTCGCGAGCGGCACCCTGTGTCCTTTCGATGTTCTTTCGCGGGTTAGTGTAACAGGCGGTCCGTTCCGAGGCGGAAGGTCTTCGGTCGCCGCTAGAGACGGTCCATCAGCTCGTCCAGATCGCCCAGCGCACTCGCGTCACCACTCGCGCGGTCACGATCCATCCGGAATGCGTTCGCGCCGGTCGCTCGTGCCCACTCGATCGGGCCGGCGTTGTCGTCGACGACGATCGCTTCGGCCGCCGCGACACCGGCATGCGCGAAGACTGCCTCGTAGTACTACGGCCCGCCCTTCCAGATGCGACCTCGCGACGCGAAATCTCGGACGTCCCGCTGCCATTGCAATGCCCGCACGCGGTTGTCGAACAGCACGCCGCCATCGTCGAGGAAGATCTCGCGACTCACGAATCCAATGCCCGTCGCACCGCGTCGACGTCCAGGGCGATCCGCGCACTCAGCTCCTCAGCGTTCGCGAACCGGCGTTCCTCTCGAATGCGTCTGACGAAACGCGCTTCGACCTGCTTCCCGTACAGATCACGATCCACGTCGAGCAGATGAGCCTCCAGCAGTCTCGAGCCGGCGTCCTCGAACGTCGGCCGGACGCCGAGATTCGCGGCCGCCGGCAGTAGTTCGCCGTCGACGGCGACCCGCATGGCGTAAATGCCATCGGCGGGCAGCTGCCGATCCGACGGCGTGGCAATGTTGATCGTCGGAAACCCCAGCCCTCTCCCCCGCCCCGCGCCGTGCACGACGGTCCCGCGCACGCCGTACTCGCGACCGAGCATCGCGTTGGCCTCCTCGATACGGCCCTCGGCCAGGGTCATACGGATGCGCGTAGACGAGATCGCGCCCCCCTCGAAATGCATCTCGCCAGCCTCGCTGACGGTGTAGCCGAATCGCGGCGAGAGCTCGCGCAGTAGGCGGACGTCGCCACGGCGGTCGTGACCGAACACGAGGTCGAAGCCGGCCAGCACATGCCGCACGTCGCCGGCCTTCGCCAGCTGCAGCACGAACGCCTCGGCTTCGAGCGCGGCGAAGTCGCGATCGAAGGTCCACAACACGACGTCGTCCGCGCCGGCCTGTTGCAGGAGCTCGATCTTCTCCTCGGCCGAGGACAGCGCCAGCGGCGCCCGTTGCGGCGCGACGACGCGCGCCGGATGCACGTCGAACGTGCCGACGACGGCACGCGCCCCCGCGGCGCGAGCGCCCTCACGGAGCTCGCTCAGCAGCGCGCGATGACCGCGGTGCACGCCGTCGAACACGCCGAAGGTGAAATGCAGCGGCCCGTGCGGCCAGCCGGTCCAACCGTGTACGAGCATGCGGTGATGCTAGTGAGCGGTCAGGGCTCGCCAGCAGCGGCCTGCGAGGGCACTCCGCCGGACGCTGGTGCGGGCACGACGATGACGGGGCGCGACCGCGGGGCCAGGAACAGCGCCGGCGTCACCGCGGCGACGATGTAGCCGAGGTAACTCGTCTGGAAATACCGGCCGAAGAACAGAAACGCCAGCAGCGTCAGGGCATAGCCGAACGCGACCTGCGGGATCGACGGATCGCGCCACAGCGTGCGCATGGTGACGACGGCGACGGGGATGGCCGCGGCGACCTCGAAGATCCAGAACGGGAACTCGGCGGTGCGGTACGGGATCACGCCGAGCGCATGGAGCAGCATCGAGAAGCCGATGCCCGCGACGGGATAGCTCCACGCCGACGCGCCGGCGTTGTACAGCACGACGTCGTCCCACATGCCGTACGCGTCCCACGCGATGAACGGCAGGAACACCAAGGCGCTCAGGATCGCGAATGGCACGAACGTCGGCGCCAGCGTGCGCCAGGCTTCGGACAGCGTTCGCGGTCGCGCCCGTGCCAGCAGGTACACGGCCACGAACGGCACCAGGACCACCGCATGCAGCTTCAATCCGGCCGCGGCGGCGAGCGCGAGTCCCGCCAGAACGCGTCGATCACGCTGCAGACAGAGGAGCGTCGCGAGAACGAAGAACAGCACGAAAGCGTCGTTGCGTCCCTCGATGACGAAGGGGAAGAACTGCGAGTTCAGCGTGATCGCGGCGACGACGGCAAGCCGCACGGGCGTGGACGGCCGCACCAGACGCGCCGCCAGCCACAGGCAACCGATGAACGCGGGAAGGAAGAGCAGCCGTTCATCGAACCAGCCGAGGGGCGCGGTCAGCAGCATCGGCGGGATGGTGATGAGGAACAGCAGCGGAAAGTACGTGAAGTGATACAGCGCGGGATTGTTGACCATCGGCCAGTAGAACAGCGGGGTGTCGAGGTAGTCAACGCTGTACGGGTTGTGACCGGCCAGCAGCTTTCGCGCCGCCTCTTCGGCCATGAGCGCGCCGTCGTGAACGTAGGTCCACGGTTGTCCGGTGGCGCGGAGGACCATCGCCGCGAGCATCGGAACGACGACGAAGAGCGAGACGATCGCGCCGAGGTGCAACCAGCGCTGGCGGTCGGTGAAAGCCTGACGATCGCGCAGATCGCGCCAGGGATAGGCCAGCGCGACGGCTCCGACGAGGAAGAGGTACAGCGGTCCGATCAGTCCCGGGAACAGCCGCCAGATCGGCCCGTCACGGGTGACCTGGACGATGGTGTCCGAGCTGAACAGCAGCAGCCAGTTCGCGAGCGCCAGCGATCCGACGACCTTGGCATCGAAGGTCAGTTGCCGCCATCGGGAGAACCCCTCTCGCACCACGCGCTCGAGGAGCCGCGCTACTTCATGCACTGGTGGTAGTTACTTCCCCTTGCCGGTGATCGTCGCGCTGCTGACGGGCGCGATGTCCGCCCGGTCGCCTGCCAGCAACCGGCGTGCCGCATCCTCCGTCATCACCCGCTTGGCCAGCCCCTCGGCCCCGAACTCTCGCGCCTGGGCGGGGGTCAACGCGTCCTCGATCGAGTACGAGCCGACAGTGAGGCGCCGTAATCCGCCGAGGTGTGCTCGTGTACCGAGCCGGCGTCCGATGTCGCGTGCCAGCGCGCGCACGTATGTGCCGGCGGAGCACTCGACGCGCACACGGAGCCGCGCCGGCTCGCGGCCGACGAGGTCGAGGGCGTACACCACGATCGCGCGCGGTGCGAGCGACATCGACTCGCCGCGCCGCGCCCGGTCGTATGCGCGTTGGCCGCCGACGTGGAGCGCCGAGTACGCCGGTGGCACCTGCTGCTGCGGCCCGACGAACGCGGCCAGCGTCTGGCGTACGGCCTCGTCGCTCAGGGCTGGCACCTCGGCCCGCTCCGTCACCGCGCCCTCGCGATCGTCGGTCGCGGTCTCCGCGCCGAGGGCGAGGTCTGCCAGATACGTCTTGCGCTCGCGGTGCAGCTCCGCGGAGAGTTTGGTGGCGTGCCCGTACAGCACCACGAGCAGTCCGGACGCCAGCGGGTCGAGCGTGCCGGCGTGGCCGACTTTCCTGGTCCCGAGGAGGGGGCGCAGGTAGGCCACCACGTCGTGCGACGACCATCCCTCCGGCTTGTCGATGAGCAGGACGCCGGACGCCGGAAGCGCGGGCACTAGTCGAGCGCGGCGCGAGCCTCGCGCAACACGCGGTCGCGTACGGCGTCGAGACTCCCGGCGACGAGTGCGCCGGCGGCGCGGACGTGACCGCCGCCGCCGAACTTCGCGGCAAGCGCGGCCGCGTCGACGTTGGGCGGTTCGGCGGAGGTGCGGATGCTGACCTTCACCTCGCCCGAGTGCTCCGCGTTGAACAGGATCGCGACGCGCATCCCCGCGCTACGCGCGATCTGCTCGATGAGCCCGGACACGTCCTCCGGCTTGGCGCCGAGCGCGACGAGGTCTTCATCGAGGACCCAGGTGTGGACGAGTCTGCCATCGCATTCGCGTTCGAGGCGATCGAAGGCGCGGCCGAAGATCTTCAGCGCCGTGAACGGCCGCGTGCGGAACACGTTCTGGCTGATCGCCGGCAGATCCGCGCCGACCTCGAGCAGCCGCGCCGCGGTGCGGTGCGACGCCGGACTCGTCGCCGGAAACTGGAACGAACCCGTGTCGGTCATCAGGCCGAGGAGCGCGGCCGTCGCCATCTCGCCCGTCCACCGCAGTCCGGCCTCGTCGACGAGCTCCGCGACGACCTGCGCCGTCGCGGGGACCTCGGGCTCGACGACGTTGAACGAGCCGAAGCGATCGTTCGTGGCGTGGTGGTCGATGTTGAGGAGCGGGATGTGGCGCGGGAGATCGAACTTTGCCCGAGCGGCGTCGCCGAAGTCGACCGTCGTGATCAGGTCGACGCCATCCGGAGGCGTCTGCGCGAATCGCATCGTGGACCGCAGAAAACCGAAGGCCTCAGGGATCGGATCGGCGCAATGGAACGAGACTCGCTTGCCGGCGCCCTCGAGACCCAAACCCAGCGCCAGCGCCGAGCCGACGGTGTCGCCGTCGGGATCGCGGTGCGACACGAAGGCGACCGATCCGGCGCCCTTGAGCGCCTTGATGGCGTCGCGGCGTTCGGCCGTGCTCACTGCGGCTCGCGGCTCTTCGCCTCGCGCAGCAATTGTTCGATGCGCATGGCGCGATCGAGTGTGCGGTCGCGGGTGAATTCAAGCTCCGGGACGCGGCGCATGCTGATGCGCGCCGCAAGCTCGTGCCGCAGGAACGACCGCGCGGCGTGGAGCGCGGCGATCGTGGTGTCGGCCTCGTCGTCGGTGCCGAGTACGCTGACGAACACCTTCGAGTGACGCAGATCCGGCGTGGTCTCCACGTCGGTGACCGTCGCGAATCCGACGCGCGGATCCTTGACCTCTCGCTGTAGCAGCTGTTGCAGCTCCTGACGGATGAGCGTGTTGACGCGGTCCGTTCGCTTGTAGGCCACGGTGCACCTCGCGATCGTGTTAGGCGCGCGGCTTTGCTTGGAGGCCGTAGGCCTCGACGATGTCGCCGACCGCGACGTCGTTGAAGCCCTCGAGCACGATGCCGCATTCGAGTCCGGCACGGACCTCGCGCACGTCGTCTTTGACCCGGCGCAGCGACGCGATCAGGCCGTCGAAGACGACCGCGCCCCCGCGGAGCACGCGGGCGCGTGCGCTCCGCTGCAGCAGACCGTCGACGACCATGCAGCCGGCGATCGTGGTCTTGCCGGCCTTGAACAACTGCCGGACCTCGGCATGTCCGAGGACGGCTTCGACCATCTCGGGCTCGAGCATTCCGGTCAGCGCCTTCTGGACGTCCTCGAGCAGCTCATAGATGACCTTGTACATGCGGACCTCGACGCCACCGGCTTCGGCGGCGCGCCGGCCCGCGACGTCGATGCGGTTGTTGAAACCGATCACGACCGCGCCTGCGGTCGCGGCCAGGTTGACGTCCGATTCGGTGATGTCGCCGACGGCGCCATGGATCAGGTTGAGCGCGACCTCGTCTTGCGGCACCTTGGCCAGCGCGCCGCGGATCGCCTCCAGCGATCCCTGCACGTCGGCCTTGAGCACGAGCTTCAGCTCCTTGGCCTTGCCTTCGCGAACGCGCGCGAATAGCTCCTCCAGCGTGGCCGGCGCCTCCGCGCCGGCGGCGCGCGACCGCGCCGCGCGCTCGTTCGCGATCGTCGTGGCGCGAGCAGACTTTTCGTCCGGTACGGCGCGGAAGATGTCGCCGGCCTCCGGCACCTCCGGCAAGCCGAGGATCTCGACCGGCCGCGATGGCTCGGCGCGGCCGACCTTCCGTCCCTTGTCGTCGATCATGGCGCGGACCTTTCCGAAGGTCTTGCCGGCGACGACGATGTCGCCGCGCTCGAGCGATCCGTTCTGCACCAGGACCGTCGCGACCGGGCCACGTCCCTTGTCCAGGTGCGCTTCGATGACCGTGCCGATGGCGGGGCGATCCGGGTTGGCTTTGAAGTTCTGGATGTCGGCGACGAGCAGGATGACGTCTAGGAGATCGTCGATGCCCTGCTTGGTCTTCGCCGACACCGGCACCAGCGGCGTGTCCCCGCCGTACTCCTCGATGGTCACGCCCTGGTCGGCCAGCTGCGACTTGACGTTGTCGGGATTCGCATCCGGCTTGTCGATCTTGTTCAGCGCGACGACGATCGGCACGTCGGCGGCGCGCGCGTGCGAGATCGCCTCGATCGTCTGCGGCTGCACTCCGTCGTCGGCGGCGACGACGAGGACGGCGACGTCGGTGACCCTGGCCCCGCGGGCGCGCATCGCGGTGAAGGCCTCGTGGCCAGGCGTATCCAGGAACGTGATCTTTCGTCCGTTCTTCTCGACCTGGTACGCGCCGATGTGCTGCGTGATGCCACCGGCCTCTTGGGCGGTGACGTTGGTCTGACGGACCGCGTCGAGGAGGCTGGTCTTGCCGTGGTCGACGTGTCCCATGATCACGACCACCGGCGGGCGGGTCTTGAGGACGCTCTCGTCCTCGCGCTCCCACAGCGCGACCTTCGCCGCCGGCCCGGGCGCCTCCGCGGGCTCCTCTTCCGCGACCGGCACGAACTCCTCTTCGGCGCGGGTCTCGACGCCGAGCTCCGAGGCGACGAGCGTCGCGGTCTCGTAGTCGACGCTCTGGTTGATCGAGACCATCACGCCCATCTGGACCAGCTCCTTGAGCACGTCGACGGGTCCGACGCCGAGACGCTGCGCGAGCTCCGATACGACGATGCTCTTCGGCAGCGCCACCCCGCTCGGCACCGGGACGGCCGGATGTGGCTCTTGGAGCGCGATCGCGGACTCGGCGACCTCGAGCTCCCGAAGCTTCTCCGGTGCCTCGCGCGGGGCGCGCCCCTCGAGCGCGGCTCGAATGGCGGCCTTCTTCTCCAGATTGCGACGCGGACCGCGCGCCACCGGACGCTGCCCGTGCGACGGGCGGAAACGTGGTTCTCTTGCCTTTGGCATCTAGCGGCGCATCTCCAATACCTTCTTACGCTCTTCGGCCAGGCGGCGCACTTCTTCCTCGAGCCGGGCCCGATCCTCTTGCGAGATCACGGTTTGCAGATCCAGCGCGCGATCGAGCGTTCCGCCGGCGAGGCCTTTGTCCAGGCAATCCGGCGAGGGGTCGAGGTACGCACCGCGTCCGGACCGCTTCCCCGTGGCGTCTGCTACGACAGTACCCTCCGGCGTGCGGACGATGCGGACGAGCTCGCGTTTCGCGCGCTCCGTGCCGCAGCCGACGCAGGTCCGGATCGGCGTCCGCTTCTGTGGCACCTTACCGCTTCGCCTTTCGCTTCTTCGCGCTGGTGAGGGCTTCCTCCTCGTCGGCTTCTTCGTCGGCCGCGATCGACTCCGCCATAGCCTGGGCCATGAGCGCCTCGGGATCCTCGGGCTCCGCCGCCGCGGGCGCCGCGGCTTCCGTGCCCGGCGCACCCTCCGCAGGCGCGGGCTCCTCGCCGCCGCCGGCTTCCGCCGCGGCCTCGGATTCACTGCGGATGTCGATCCGCCAGCTCGTCAGCTTCGCCGCGAGCCGGGCGTTCTGACCTTCCTTCCCGATGGCCAGCGACAGCTGCTTGTCCGGGACCACGACATACGCCGTCTTTTCTTCCGGCACGATGTCCACGCGGATCACCTGCGCCGGCGCGAGCGCGTTCTTCACGTACTCCGCCGGATCGGCGGACCAGGTGATGATGTCGATCTTCTCGCCCCCCAGCTCGTTCACCACGGCCTGGTGCCGCAGTCCGCGCTGCCCGACCGAGGCGCCGACCGGATCGATGCCGGCCTGACGCGAGCGGACCGCGACCTTCGTGCGGGACCCGACCTCGCGCGCGATGGCCATGATCTCGACCTGCCCGTGGAAGATCTCGGGCACCTCGAGCTCGAACAGCCGCTTCACCAGGTTCTTGTGCGTTCGCGTGAGCACGATTTGCGGACCTTTTGGCGTGCGACGCACCTCGTTGACCAAGAACCGTCGATGCTGCTTGATGGCGTAGCGTTCGTGCGGCGCCTGCTCGGAGCGTGGCAGCACGCCCTCGGCCCGACCGAGGTCGACGATCGCCGTGCCCATCTCGAAGCGGACGATCTCGCCGTTGATGATGTCCCCTTCGCGCTCGGCGTACTCGCTGAAGACGTGCTCCCGCTCGGCCTCGCGCAGGCTCTGCTGGATGACCTGCTTCACCGCCTGCGCGCCGATGCGCCCGAGGATCTGGGCGCTCTGCTCGATCGGGACCACCTCGCCCAGCACCGCGTCCTTGCGGTAGGTCTGCGCCTCGGCGACGGTGAGCTGCGTCTTGGGGTCCTCGACCTTCTCGACGGCGGTCTTCAACACGTAGATGCGCATCGCGCCGGTCTGCGGGTCGACCTTGACGTCGAGATTCTCCTCCGGGCCATAGGCGCGCTTGATCGCCTTGCCGACGATGTCGGCGACGATCTCTTTGGGGAGACCCTTCTCGGCGGACAGCTGGGCGAGTCCGGTCACAAGTTCCCGGTTCATTACTCCCCTCCCGAGTACTGCCGCGACAAGAAGAAAGAAAAGTGGGTCAAGACCCACTTCTCCACAGGTCGCGCGGTTATCTGGTCAGGACGAGTATACCATTCGGTCGCCGCCGGGCGTCCGGACTGTACGCATGCGACGCAGCTACGTGAGGTTGTTGCCTATGTTGCTGAACTGGTTTTGAAGGACGCCTCGCAAGAAGATCATTGCGACGATCACGCCGATGGCGATGACAGCGATGATAAGAGCGTACTCGACGAGACCCTGACCGGCGTCGTCGCGCCAGAAACTCACGGACACCTCCAATCGTCCGCCCGGCGGCGGTCCCGGAAGCATAAGGGCGGAAGGCCGGTCCGCGGACTGGTACGGAAGGCCTATACGTGTAGGAGGCGGAGCGATTTCGGTAGTACGGCGCACGCTCCCCTCAAGCGGCTACCCCTTCACTGCTGCGTAGCAGGCGGCGAGCTCGTCGCGTCAGGAGCGCGATCCACAGACTCGCCGCGACCCACGACAGCGCCAGCCCGCCGATGACGCCGAGCAGCGTGCCCGATGAACCGCCGGTGACGACGAACAGCAGCACGAAGATGCCGAGGACGGCGCCGAGACCCAGGACCGCGACCACCCCGAAGCCCGTGAGCCGGCGCAGGCTGACGGTTCGCACCAGATATCGACCGAGGATGGTTGCTCCGATGAGACTGCCGATGCCGACGAGCAGGAGCGGGTTCGCGATGTCGAAGCCGACCGGTTGCGGGAACAGATTGAGGAACGCGTTCGCGACCCAGGCGCCGAAGTAGACCACCGCGGCGAGAGAGATCGAGATCGCGCGCGCGAGCCCATCGTGGACGCGATCGACCTCTTGTTTGGCTCGCTCGCGCTCCTGCTTGGCGCGGTCGCGCTCGGCTCGTTGCTCGCGGGTGGCCGGATCACGCCGCGGCAGCTTGGCGGGATCGGCGTGGCGGCGGCGCCGTCTGCTCATCGCGGGATACCGCGGAGCGCGGCGCCGACACGTTCGGCGGTGCTGCCGTCCTCGGTCACGCGGCGCAGGGCGCGGGCGGCTTCGGCGGGCGAATAGCCGAGGGCGACGAGCGCCGTGACCGCTTCGTCCTCTGACGCGACGGCTGCCGGTCGCGCCGGGGTCATCTTGTCGACCTTCGACCGCAGCTCTACGACCAAACGCTCCGCGGTCTTCTTGCCCACGCCCGGCGCCTTCGCCAGCACCGCGACGTCACCGGTGGCGATCGCGGCGGCCAGCTCGGCCGGCGCGGAGACGGACAGCAGCGAGATCGCCGCCTTAGGTCCGACGTTCGACACGCTGATGAGCATCTCGAACAGCGCCTTCTCCTCGCGCGTCTCGAAGCCGAAGAGCCGCTGTCCATCCTGCTGGAAGACGTGGTGGACGTGCAGCGTCACCGCCTCGCTCTCAGGCTGCCGCGCCACGTTGACCCGGTATCCGACGCCGCGAACGTCGACGACGACGTGATCCAGTCCGCGAGCGACGACCCGTCCCTCGAGCCACGCGATCATCGGGCGCGCTCGAGGGCGGCGCTCGCGACCAGTCCTTGCGCGTGACACAGGGCGACGGCGACGGCGTCGGCGGTGTCGTCCTGACGAATCGGCTCCGATAGATGGAGCAGCAGCGAGAGCATCTGCTGCACCTGCTTCTTGTCCGCCTTGCCATAGCCGGTCACGGCCAATTTCACCTGATGCGGCGTGTACTCGAAGACCGGCACTCCGGCCCGAGCGGCGCACACAAGCGCGACGCCGCGCGCCTCCGATACCGCCATGGCCGTGCGCACGTTCCGGTTGAAGAACAGACGCTCCACCGCGACGGCCCGCAGCGCATGCCTGCCGATGAGACCGTCCAGTCCGTCGGCGAGCGCCACCAGACGCTCGGCGCCGCTACCGCCTTTCGGCGTGGCGATGACGCCGCACTCGACGATCGCGAGGTGGTCGAGGTCTTGGCCGCGCAGGACGGCAAAGCCCATCCCGGTCGTGCCGGGGTCGATGCCGAGGACCGACGAGTGTTTAGCTGACCTTCGCGAGGATCTCGTCGGGAATGTCGAAGTTGGCGTGGACGCGCTGGACGTCGTCAAGCTCCTCCAAAGCGTCGACCAGACGAAGGACCTTGTCCGCCGCCGGGCCCTCCACCCGGACGGTCTGGTTCGGACGCATGCTGACTTCCGCGCTGGTCACACGCTCCCCTTGTCGCTCCAGCTCCTGTTTTACCCGCTCGATCTGACCTGGAGCGGTGTAGATGGTGACGGTGTTCGCGCCCTCGTTCGCCTCCACGTCCTCGGCGCCCGCATCGATGGCGCGCAGCTCGATCTCGTCGACCTTCTTGCCGTGCGTGTCGACGTCGAGCACCCCTTTCTGCTCGAACATCCACTGCACGCTGCCGCTCTCGCCGAGCTTCGCGCCGTGCTTAGTGAAGACGGAGCGGATCTCCCCGGCGGTGCGGTTCCGGTTGTCCGTCGCGGCCTCGACCATGATCGAGACTCCGCCGGGGCCGTAGCCCTCGTACAGGATCTCTTCGAGCGTGCTGCCGTCGCCGGAGCCGGTCGCGCGATCGACGGCGCGCTGGATGTTGTCCTTGGGCATGCCGACGGCGCGTGCTTTCTCGATCGCCATACGCAGACGGAAGTTCGCCTCGGCATTCCCGCCACCCTGCCGCGCGGCGAGCATGATGTCGCGCGTCGCGCGTGTGAACGCCTGTCCTTTCTTGGCGTCGCCCGCGGCCTTCTGCCGCTTGATCGTGCTCCACTTCGAATGACCGGACATTCGCCACCGCCTCTCGTGAGACGCTTGCTCGCCACGCCATGATAGTGCGGGTTCGGCCGCGCTAGAGTTTCACGCGGGCATCCAAACCACTGAGGGGAGACCTTCATGAACGTCACGTCGCCGGCCGAGATCCGCAACGTCGCCTTCATCGGCCACGGCGGATCCGGAAAGACGACGCTTGCCGAGACGCTGCTGCATCTGGTCGGTGCGACCGCTCGACAGGGCAAGGTCGACGAGGGGACCTCGCTCCTCGATTCAGATCCCGAGGAGCAGAAACGCAAGATCTCGATCAACCTCGCGCTCGCGGCCATTCCCCACGAACGGACCAAGATCAATGTGGTTGACACGCCCGGCTACGCGGACTTCCAGGGCGAGGTCAAGGCCGCACTGCGCGTCGTCGACGCGGCGGTGGTCGTCGTCGAAGGCGCGGCCGGACTCCAGGTCGGGACGCAGACCGGCTGGGACTATGCCGAAGAGCGCTCCCTGCCGCGGATCGTGTTCGTGTCCCGGCTCGATCGGGAGCGCACCAGCTTCCGCACTGTCCTGGACCAGCTTCGCGATCACTACGGTTCGAAGGTCGTCGCGCTAGAGGTGCCCGTGGGCGAAGAGCACGGCCTCAAGGGCACCGTAAACGTGCTGCACCGCACCTATCGCGGGAAGGGCAAGACCAAGACGGAGCCGGTGCCGGCGGAGGCGCAGGGTCTGCTCGACGAGTACCGCACCGCGCTCGTCGAGGACGTGGCCGAAACGGACGACGCGCTGCTAGAGAAATATCTCGCCGACCAGGAGCTCTCCGACGAGGAGCTCGTGAAGGGACTGCATGCCGCGGTCCGCGATGCCAAGGTGATCCCCGTCATCGGTGGCTCGGCCGCGCTGGAGATCGGCCTCTCGGCGCTGCTCGACGACATCGTCGAGCTGTTGCCCGCGCCGGATGAGCGCGGCGCGGTCATTGGCTCGGCGCCGTCGGGCGACGAGATCGTGCGAAAGCCGGTGCTCGATGAACGCTTCAGCGCGTTCGTCTTCAAGACGCTGGCGGATCCCTTCGTCGGCAAGCTGTCGTATGCGCGCATGTACTCGGGGCGCATGCACGCGAACGCGCAGACGTACAACGCGACGCGGCGCGAGGTCGAGCGCGTCGGCACGCTGTTGTCGCTTCGCGGGAAGGAGCAGGAGCAGCTGACCGAGACGATCGCCGGCGACATCGTCGCCATCCCGAAGCTGCCGCACACGTCCACGAACGACACGCTTGCGGATCGCGAAGCCACGATCGCGTATCCGCCGATCAGCTTCCCGGAGCCATCCTTCTCCGTCGCGATCGAGCCAGTGTCGAAGCAGGACCTGGACAAGCTGTCGACCTCGCTGCACCGGCTCTTAGAGGAGGACCCGTCGGCGCGTCTCGCACGCGAAGAATCCACCGGCGAGCTGCTGCTCTCCGGCATCGGCGAATCGCACGTGGACGTGATCGTGCACCGGCTGAAGGACAAGTTCGGCGTCGCGGTGACGACGAAGACGCCGACGGTCCCCTATCGCGAGACCGTGCGCGGCAAGGCCCAGGCGCAGGGCAAGTACAAGAAGCAGACCGGCGGCCACGGTCAGTACGGCGACGTGTGGCTCGAGATCGAGCCGCAGCCCTCCGGGACCGGCGTCGTCTTCGACGAGCGCGTGGTCGGTGGATCGGTGCCGCGAAACTACTTCCCTGCGGTGGAAAAGGGCGTGAAGGAGGCCTCGACGAAGGGTCCGCTCGCGGGATTCCCGCTCGTCGACGTGAAGGTCGTCCTCTTCGACGGCTCGTACCACAGCGTCGACTCGAACGAGATGTCGTTCAAGATCGCGGCCTCCATGGGACTGCACAACGCGGTGAAGGAAGCGAATCCGGTGCTGCTCGAACCGATCTACCAGATCGAGGTCGTGATGCCCGAGGAGCAGATGGGCGACATCCTCGGCGATCTCAACTCCCGACGCGGGCGGATCCTGGGCATGGATTCGGCCGGTCCGGGACAACAGCGGGTCCGCGCCTACGTGCCGCTGGCCGAGATCTTCCGCTACGCCACCGACCTGCGTTCGATGACCGGCGGCCGCGGCCGTTTCGTCACGAAGTTCCACCAGTACGAGGAAGTGCCGGCGCACATCGCGCAGAAGGTCATCGAGAGCGCCAAGGAAGAGGTCGCGGCGAAGGCCTAGCGGGGCAACAAGCACTTCGCCGCAAGCCGAACGGCATCTACTAAGGATCGGCGCCGCCAAGTATTACCGGAACTGTGATGCGCGCCGGTGCGAGTGAGCCGACCATTTTCTGGTGCACCGATTCGCGATCGTTTTCGTCTTCGTCGCGGCCTCGTGCGGCGCCGACTCTGCCGCACCGCTCCCGATCGCGAGCATTACTCCGGTCACTTCCGCCGGCGCCGAGACACCCAAGACGGACCCCGCGGCGAAACCGTCTCTCTCGTCGGCGTCCCAGGAGCCAGCGATGACGCGCGCCTCATGGTCGGCCGATCGCGTTGGGCCCGCATACAAGGTCGCCTTCTACGCCGTCGGCGGCCACCCCCTGAGTCTCATCCTGTTTGATGCCGTCGATCGAGAGCTCGGTCGGATTCCGATCGCCGGTTCCGGCATGTGGGGTATGGACAGCTGCGTGGCGCAGCTGGGCGAGAACCTGATCGGCGAGGTAACGATGTCGCCGGCGCAATTCGCGGATTTCAGCGCACACTGGTCCAGCTACGTCGTGCGCGTCTGGGGCTCGCCGGCTGGAGACGCGCAGCCAGGAACGATGATCCCGCTCGTCGACACCGGCTGCCGCGCGACCCGGCAGTAGCCCGGCCAAACCTCAATCGCCGTCGCCATGTCGATGCCCAGCCGCTTCGTGCTCACGTTTCTCCAGCTCTTCGAGGTATTGCTTGGTGATCTCGTCGTCAGCGTCGAGCTCTCGCGCGTGCTCCAGACGATTGCGGGCGCTGTGCAGGTTGCCGGCGACCATGTACGCGAAGCCGGCGTCGGCGACGTAGCCGGGATCGTCGGGCCGATGATGTGCCGCCTCTTCCAGCGCGATGACCGCCTCGTCGATCTTCCCTTGCATCAGAAGCGCAACGCCGAGCTCGTGCTCCGCGTCCGGTTGCTCCGGCAAGAGCTGTAGCGCTCGGCGAAACGCCTCCTCCGCTCCCGGCGCATCCCCTTGACGCCGCGCCACGAGGCCCAGGCCGAAGTGCGCTTCCCACAGGTCGGACGCGGCGCTGGCGATCTCGCTCAACGTCGCCCGAGCGGCGTCGAGGTCGCCCTCTCGCGCGCCGACCGCGATCTGGCCGGCCTCCTCCAGGCGATGCTCGTCGCCGGGCCGCGCCAGGCCGAAACGGAGCCGTCGCGCTTGCGCCGCGGTCTCGGCGTCGGGCGAAAGCGACAGCAGCGCGTCGAGCTGCTCCGCCCCGGCGTCGCGCTGCTCCGTGACGATGAGCGCGCGAGCGAGATTGAGCCGAGCCGAGGGCGGTGCCCCACGGTCGACCGCGGTGCGGTACAGCTCGATGGCACGGCCGAGCTCGCCGCCGCCGTGCAGGTGCGCGGCGTACGTCGCGGGCACGACCCAGGAACCGTCGTCATGCGACAGCGATTCCTCGAAGGTCTCGCGCGCGCCGCGATCGTCGCCCGCCGCCGCGCGAGCCTGCGCCAGTCGGGTCAGCGTCGTCGCGCCGTCCGCGCCACTCGCGCGCGCCCGTTCGAGCGCGGCGACGGCCCCGCCGGGATCGCCTTTGCGAAGCAGCACGCCGCCCAACTCCGCCTGTGCGTTTCCGTACTGCGACGAGGTCGGCTTCACGCGGCGCAGTCTCGCGGCGGCGGAATCGAACGCCTCGCTTTCGGCGTAAAGCTGCGCCAGCCGGATCTGGTCCGCGTCCGACAACGGGTGCAGCGAATCGGAGAGCTCGAACGCGACGACCGCCTGCGACGGCAGACCCGCCTCGCGGCGGAGGTCGCCGAGCATGTAGTGCGCCTTCCACGAACGCGGCTTCGTGCCGATGAGATCCTCGAGCACTTCGGTCGCGCGCTCCTGCTGGCCGCGTTCGATGTACTCGGCGGCGAGGTAGAGCAGACGTTCCTCGGCGGCGTCGAGTCCGGGATCGGCACGGAGTGCGGCGAGGAATGCGCCGCCGGCTTCGCGCAGACGAGCTTCGGCCTGCTCGGGTTGATCGCGCCGCAACACCGTCGCCGTCATCTCCAGGTCCATGGCCACGAGGAACGAGCGGTACGCCTGCGGATCCGGCGTCAGCGGGATGCGCAGCCGGCCGATCGCCTCATCGTTCAGCGGCGCGCGCAACGCCCGCGCCGCGGCGAGCGCGATCTCGCCCTCGGCATACGGCAGTCGCGCGTCGCCGACGCTCGTCTCGCCTGTATCGACCACCGCCGCGTCGGATGCGCGGACCAGCTGCGTCCGCACGACCTCGCCCTCGAGCGATCCGAAAAGAGCATGCGTCGCGGAAACGCCGGTGGCGTACTCGGAGGCGAGCTTTGCCTCCGGAACCGACCCGAACACGACCGCGCCCGCGCCGCCTTGCTCGTCGACGGCCACGAGGTAAACCGGCTTCGCCTCCAGCACGCCGCTCCGTTCGAACCGGTCGACGACGCGTCGCGCGAGTTGCCGCGCCACGGCGGCAGAAACGGAGTCCGCGTTCCGCGCGCCGAAGGGAATGACCGCGAGGACCGGCCGCACGCTGCTCAGGCGGTGATCTCCACGCGCGCGTACTTGCGGGTGCCGACCTGGATCGTATAGGTGCCATCGGGCTTGAATTCGAAGGACGGATCCCTGACGACCTCGCCATTCACCTTGACCCCGCCCTGCTCGAGCAGGCGTCGGACCATCGAATTGCTCTCGGCGAGCTTCGCGCGAACGACGACCTCGAGGATCCTCCCCGCCTGGAGCCGCTGCAGCGGCACCTCGGGCAGCTGACCTTCCTTGTGCAGACGATCGAACGCCCGCTCAGCCTCGGCGCCGGCACCCGTGCCCCACAGATCGCCGACGATCGTCCGCGCCAGCAGCCGCTTCGCGTCTCGCGCCTTGAGCGAGCCGGTCTGCAGCGCGGCGACGGTCTTCTTCGCATCCTCCCATGGCATCTCAGTCGCCCACTCGAAGTACATCGGCATGAGGTCGTCGTGCAGTGACATGACTTTTCCATAGATCTCGTTGGGCGGATCCGTGAGCCAGATACCCGTCGCTCGTTTCGTCTTCGACATCTTCTCGCCGTCGGTACCCGGCAGGAGGTTCCACAGAAAGACCTGCTGCGGCGGCTGGCCGATCTGTGCCTGGAGCTCGCGCCCGAGTAGGTTGTTGAACTTCTGATCGGTCCCGCCGAACTCGATGTCCGACTTGATGGCGACAGAGTCGTAGGCCTGCATCAAGGGGTACAGCAGGTCCTTGATCGGGATGGGCCGGCCCTCGGTCTGGCGTTTGCGGAACTCCTCGCGCGCGAGCATTTGCTGGACGGTGAAGCGCGAGGTGAGCTCGATCGTCTCCTTCAGGGTGAACGATCCATACCACTCGCTCTGCATCGCGATCCGGACGTTCTCTTTGGGCACGATCCGGTAAAACTGTTCCAGATAGGTCTCAGCGTTCCGGAGCGCTTCCTCATGCGAAAGGACCGGCCGGGTCTCGTCCTTGTCCGTGGGATCGCCGATCTGCGCGGTGTAGTCCCCGACGATGAGGATGACCTCGTGCCCCCAGCGGGCCCCCTGGCGCAGTTTGCGTAGTCCCGCGGCGTGTCCGAGGTGCAGATCCGGCCGCGTTGGGTCCAAACCCAGCTTCCACCGGAGCCGGCGCCCAGACTCGAGCAAGCGCTCGAACGCGGCCCGTTCGATGACCTCGGCCACGGCGCGTTCGAAGAACTCCGTGCGGTCCTCACTCGTCATGCGTTGGAAAGTATGGCGGGTCCGTTGTGAACGCCTGTTCGTACAATGACCAAGCAGGAGGTCACTCTAGATAAAGAATCGCCGCGCTCGTGACCGCGCCTTGCGGCGTGGGATCCACCGGGCACGCGAGACCGGAGTCAGCCAGAGCCTCGTCGCGCTGGTCCCGGCGCCGTTCTTCGTGCTGGCGCTGATCCTCGGCTTCGGCTTCATCGGCGCGGGCACGGCGTACGCGTACTTCTCGCAAGACCTGCCGGCGGCGTCGGACTTCGCCAAGGATCCGCTGCCGCTGTCGACGAAGGTGTACGCCCGCGACGGCACGACGCTGCTGTACGAGTTCGCCGAGGAGCGCCGCGAGCCGGTCCATTACGACGAGCTGCCGAAGACGCTCATCGATGCGACGGTCTCCGCAGAGGACAAGACGTTCTGGACCAATCCCGGCGTCGACATCAGCGGCATCGCGCGTGCGGTGTTCTACGACGTCTTCCGTCGCGGCGACACACGCCCGCAGGGCGCCTCGACGCTGACCCAGCAATTGGTGAAGCTGCGGCTCGTCGGGGACGAGGTTTCGCTCGATCGCAAGATCAAGGAGGCGCTCCTCGCCATCGAGGTCACGCGGACGTACTCGAAGAAGGAGATCCTCGAGCTCTACTTCAACCAGATCTACTACGGGAGCCAAGCCTATGGTGTGAAGGCCGCGGCGCTCGCCTACTTCGGTGGCAGCGACCTCTCGAAGCTCACGCTGGCCCAGCAGGCTCTGCTCGCCGCGCTGCCGCAGGCCCCGTCCGAGCTGGACCCGACCAAGGATGAAAACCTTGTGCGCGCCCTGGACCGCCGGGCGTATGTCTTGGACCAGATGGTCGACAACGGATACATCGACCAGGCGCAGGCGGACGCGGCCAAGACCGAGCAGATCAAGATCACGGGCCGGCCGCTCATCGACATCAACGCGCCGCACTTCGTGTTCCGCGTCAAGGATCAGCTGGTGCAGATCCTGGGGAGCGAGTCCGCGATCTCTCGCGGCGGCTACACGGTGGTCACATCGCTCGACTGGGCGAAGCAGCAGGAGGCGGAGAAGCAGGTCAAGGCTTGGGTCGAGCAGCTCCACGAGCACAACGTCTGGAACGCGGCGATGGTGACCATCGATCCCAAGACCGGCGAGGTGCTCGCGTACATCGGCAGCGTCGACTACTACAACACCGATGACCCGCGCGTGCGTGGACAGTTCGACGCGGCAGGTCTCGGCGAGCGCCAGCCGGGATCGTCGTTCAAGGTCTTCAACTACCTGACCGCATTGAAGAACGGCGCCACGCCCGCGACGGTCGTGGTCGACGCTCGCACCGACTTCGGCGGCCGCGACAGCGGTTCGTTCCGCAACTGTGCGTACTGTCCCGAGAACGCCGACCTGCAGTACCACGGTCCGGTGACGATGCGCCAAGCGATCCGCGAGTCGCGCAACGTGCCGGCGGTGAAGTTCCTGCAGGAGTACAGCGGCATCGAGGCGACGGAGCAGACGGCGAAGGACCTCGGCATCACCGCGGACTTCGTCAAGGCCAATCCCGGACTGTCGCTGACCCTCGGCTCGGTGCCGGTGAAGCTCACCGATATGACCAGCGCGTACGGCGTGATCGACAACCTGGGCGTGCGTGTCGATCCAACGTATGTGCTGAAGGTCCTCGACAAGGACGGGCGCACGGTCTGGGAGCACAAGGACTTCGAGACGCGGCGCGTGCTGACGCCCGAGGTCTCCTGGCTGATGACCGACATCTTGAAGGACACCACCAGCGTCTCGCCTGTCTTCGCCTCGTGGACCAACATCGGCCGGCCCGCGGCGCTCAAGACCGGCACGACCGACAACCTGAAGGACGTCTACTCCGTCGGCTACACGCCGCAGTTCGTGACCGGGGTCTGGATGGGCAACAACGACGGCACGCTGATGGACCAATCCGGCTTCTTCAGCGCCATGGGTCCGGCGCAGCTGTGGCGCGAATACATGAAGGCGATCCTCAAGAACGTTCCGGTCCAGGAGTGGCCGCGGCCGAGCGGCATCGTCCAGGCGCAGGTCGTGGTTGCGCCCGGCGCCTTCGGTGGCTATGGCTCCGGCTTGCTGCCGTCGGGCCTGTCGCCCTGGGCCATGAACGAGTACTTCGTTCGCGGCACGCAGCCGACGCGACTGGACGACTGGTTCCAGCTCTCCTGCCCCGACGCGACCGGTCAGCGCAAGACGGTCATGGTGATCAACGAGCCGGGGCCGGACTCGTGGAAGAAGTTCCGTGATCTCTGGATCGACTCCGCCATCGCCGGCGGCAGAGGCTACAACCGCTACCCCTGGTCGACGGTGCTTTCGAAGGGCGATCCGTGCCCGACGCCGTCGCCGAGCCCGAGCCCGACATTCACCTGGCCGCCCGGGCTCACGCCGACGCCGACATTCACGCTGCCCTTGCCGACGTTGCCGCCGGGTCAAAGCAAGAAGCCGAGCCCGACACCGACGCCGTAGCGGCTCGCTAAGGAGCTGTCGACTGTCGCGAAACACCCCGACGGGCCGCGACGACCACCGTGAGGCCCGCCGATCCAAGCCGGCGTCGCCCAGCAGCATGGATCAATGCGAAGTGGCACGCTCGCGGCCTCGACGCCGCCTTGACCTGTACCTTCCCTCGGAGGTGCGTCACGCCATCCGCATCGACGCTGCCCCAGATGGAGTGAACTGTGATCCTTCCCAAGGAGCGCGATCCGAGATTCATCACCATCCGTCGCGGAGGCACGCTGGAAGACTCGCATCATCGGCTTCTCGCGGAATGGGCGGCCGAATGCGCTGAGCACGTATTGCCTCTCTTCGAGGCGG